>CAZPSQ010000173.1:0-12102 GCA_964588755.1 uncultured Prosthecobacter sp.
CGCACCCGGAGGAGGTTCACCTGACCGTGGCCACCGTGCGCTACACCAGCCACGGCCGCGCGCGCGGCGGTGTGGCCTCCACCTTCCTGGCGGAGCGCGTGACGCCGAATGAGACTCTCATCCCCGTCTTCGTGAACCACGGCAAGGGCTTCCGCCTGCCGGAGCCGCAGGATGTGACGCCGGTGATCATGTGCGGGCCGGGCACGGGCATCGCCCCCTTCCGCGCCTTCCTGGAGGAGCGCAAGGCCACAGGCGCCGTGGGCAAGGCCTGGCTGTTCTTTGGCGAGGTGAGCCAGAACTCCTGCTACTTCTACAGGGAGGAGTTTGACGGCTACCTTGCCGACGGCACGCTGACGAAGCTGACCACGGCGTGGAGCCGCGACCAGGCGGAGAAGATCTACGTGCAGCACAAGATGCTGGAAAACGCCGCCGACATCTGGGCCTGGCTGGAGGAGGGCGCGATCTTCTACGTCTGCGGCGACGCCGCCCGCATGGCGCTGGATGTGGACCGCGCGCTGCACACCATCATCGAGAAGGAAGGCGGCAAGACCGCCGACGAGGCCGTCGCCTACGTCCTGGCGATGAAGGAGGCGAAGCGGTACCGCCGCGACGTGTATTGAGTGTGATTTGATTTGATTCCGCAACGTGGCACGGGCTTCCAGCCTGTGGTTGGGAGAAGGCTTTTTCCCCCAACCACCTGGAAGCCTGTTTCATGTCCAGGCCATGGCCGGTGATCACTCCACCGCCATGCCCAGCGCGTGGGCCAGGAAGGCCCACTCGTCCGCCGTGCGCTCGATCGTCTTGCTCAGCGCCGTGCCCGCGCCATGCCCGGCGCTGGTCTCGATGCGGATGAGCGTGGGCGGGCCGTCCTTGGCCTGATACTCCTGCAGGCGGGCGGCAAACTTGAAGCTGTGCGCGGGCACCACGCGGTCGTCATGATCCCCCGTCGTGACCATGGTGTGGGGGTAGCGCGTGCCGGGCTTCAGGTTGTGATAGGGCGAGTACTTCAGCAGCGCGCGGAACTCCGCCTCATTGTCCACGCTGCCGTAGTCGCTCTTCCAGCCCCAGCCGATGGTGAACTTCTCAAAGCGCAGCATGTCCAGCACGCCCACCGCAGGCAGCGCCGCGGCATACAGCTCCGGCCGCTGGGTGATGCACGCGCCCACCAGCAGGCCGCCGTTGCTGCCGCCCTGGATGGCCAGTTCCTTGCTGCTGGTGTACTTGTTGGCGATCAGCCACTCTGCGGCGGCGATGAAGTCGTCAAACACGTTCTGCTTTCCCAGCTTGATCCCGGCCTGATGCCACTGCCGGCCATACTCGCCGCCGCCGCGCAGGTTCGGCATGGCAAAGACGCCGCCCATCTCCAGCCAGACGGTGCGTGACACGGAGAAGCCGGGCGTGAGGCTGATGTTGAACCCGCCATAGCCATAGAGCAGCGTGGGGTTGCTCCCATCCAGTTGCAGCCCCTTTTTGTGCACGATGAACATGGGCACCTGCGTGCCGTCCTTGCTCTTGTAGAAGACCTGCTTTGTCTCGAAGGCGGCGCCGTCGAACTTCACCTCCGGCTTCCGCCACAGGGTGCTCTCCCCGCTCTTCAGGTCCATGCGGTAGATGGCGCCCGGCTCGGTGAAGCTGGTGAAGGTGAAAAACGTCTCCGTGTCCTCCCGCTCTCCGCCGAAGCCGCCCGCGCTGCCGATGCCGGGGAGCTTCACCTCGCGGATGAGCCTGCCGCTGAAGTCGTGGCTCTTCACCTCGGTCTTCGCATCCCGCAGGTACTGGCAGAGCATCTGGCCGCCGACTGTGCTGACGTCCTCCAGCAGCACCTGGGGCACCTCCGGCACCACGATGCGCCAGTGCTCGCGCTGCGGCCTGGTCACATCAATGGCGATGACCTGGAAGCAGGGCGCGTTCAGGTCCGTGCGGAAGTAGAAGACGGGGCCCTGGTTGTCGATGAACTCGTAGCGCGCGTCGTTGTCATTGAGCAGCTCCACCACCGGCGCGTCTGGGGCGATGCCCTTGTAGAACACTCGGTTCTTCGGCTCCGTGCCCAGCCACACCTGGATGATGACGTACTGCCCGTCCTCCGTGACATGACCGCCAAAGCCCCACTTCGGCTCGTCCTTGCGCTCATACACCAGCACGTCCTCCGCCTGGGCGGTGCCCAGCTTGTGGAAGCAGAGCTTGTGAAATTCATTCTTCTGCGTCAGCGCCGCGCCGGCCTTTGGCTCGTCATAGCGGGAGTAGAAGAAGCCGCTGCCGTCCCGCATCCACGACACGCCGCTGAACTTCACCCACCGCACCACATCGTCCAGGTCCTTGCCCGTGGCGATGTCGCGCACGCGCAGCGTGGTCCAGTCGCTCCCGGCCTCGGAGACGCCGTAGGCGATGAGGCTGCCGTCCTCGCTCGGCTCATAGTCGGTGAGGGATGTGGTGCCGTCGGCGGACATCGCATTGGGGTCCAGCAGCACCTTTGCCTGGGCCTTGTCCTCCAGCGCCTCCGTCGTCATGAGGACGGGCTGGTTTTGCAGGCCGGAGTTGTGGGAGTAGAACCAGCGGCCGCCGCGCTTGAAGGGCATGCCCACGCGCTCGTAGTTCCACAGCTCCCGCAGGCGCTTTTCGATCTTCTCACGCCCGGGCAGCTTTTCCAGATAGCCGAAGGTGACTTTGTTGCGCTCCTTCACCCACGCCTTCGTGGCCTCCGCGTTGTCATCCTCCAGCCAGCGGTAGGGGTCCGCCACCTGCACGCCATGCAGGGTGTCCACCACGTCCTCCTTGCGCGTGGGGGGATAGGATAGGGGTTCGGCGGCGAGGGGAAGGGTGGAGGAGGCGGTCATGAGGAGCAGCAGAGCGGCACGCATGGTGGCCATGCTGGGCGGCAATCGGGACTTTGCAAAGCAAGTTCCCGGTCCTTCCATTACGACCAGCGCTCGTCCACGGACTCGCAGACTGCTTTGCGCAAAGACTTGCCAGACCAACGCCGTCCGTTTGGGAGATGCCAGCTATCTCAGCGGCCTGCCGCAAGGTCACGCCCGAATGCTGCTATGTTGTGGCCTGGTTGCCAATTCTCATTTTACCCTCTTCTCAAAGCGGGCGCGTCATGGCCTGCCGCTCCTCCACCCGGGCGGCTTCATTGAATTTCAGCAACCGCGCGGTGGCCCTGCCCACAGGCGTCAACCCAACGATCTCAGTCCTGCGGAAACGAAAATGGTCACCCCACACATCGCTCCTAGGATTGAACAAAGGCACCAGCCTGCGCCTGGAGCCGCGGGTGGCAATGTCGCTTCCTTTGTGTCTGTGCAAAAGGCGCAACAGAAGGCCGGATTGCTCTCGTTGGTCTTGCCTCCGTGCTTCTCGCTGATGATGTGATCCACCTGGCATCCCCAGAAAGTGTCATCCTCATGGATCAGGCAGTACTCACACCGCCTTGACGCACGAATCGCAATCCTGCGCCGGAGCGCGGCGGAGATGTAGGACTCACTCACGGCTCAGAAGCTGGCGTGCCCGGGCCTTCGCCAGCCGCATGAGGTGCTCCAGTTGCAGGTATTCCTCCAGCTCACGCCGCTCCTCAGGCAGCAGGCCCGAATCCTTCTCCCGCGCAATCAAGTCAGCCACCCTCTTCCGTGCTTTCGCGGAAGGCTTGAACGACGCCACATCAGCACTGGTGCTGCCAGCAGCCATGAAGTCGATGATTTCCTGGTGCGCCTTGGTCATGCGCCAGTCTATGCCGCCAATCTGCCATTTCCAGTTTCCAATTCTCATTTCGAATTTCCTCCCGGTGGGACCGCCCCGCGCCCGCTCCCCATCAAGCAAATCAATGCCACCATTGATTCTTTTTTGGCCGCCACTTCTCATTTGGCAAATCATCCGGCGGACGCGACGCTCCGCTGCAACCACCCCGCATGAACTTCCCCGCCCCACGTCACATTGCCATCCTGGGCACCGGCGTGGCGGTGCCGCCAGCCGTCCTCACCGCGGCGGGGCTGGACGCGCAAACCGGTGTGCCGGAGGGCGAGAGCCTGCGCGTCACTGGCATCCGCCAGCGCCATGTCACCGTGGATGAGACGGCGGCGCAGCTCGCCGCGAAGGCCTGCGTAAACGCGCTCTCTGACGCGGGCCTTGCCTGGGCCGAGGTGGACTGCCTGGTCTGCGCCTCCGCCACCATGGACCAGGCGCTGCCCTACAACGCGGCCATGGTCCTTGCCGCGATGCCGCCGCATCCGCACCGCATCACCACGGTGGACATCGGGGCCAGCTGCCTCTCCTTCCTGCAGGCGCTGGACCTCATGAGCTTTGCCATCGCGGCAGGGCGGCACCGCACGGTGCTCGTCGTTTCGGCAGACATCGCCACCTTCACCATCGACCGCGCCAACCTGCGGGAGAACGGCATCTTTGGCGATGGCGCGGCAGCCGCCGTCCTGCGGCAGACGGCGGAGGGCGGCACCTCGCGCATCCTGGCCTCGCGCAGCCTCACACTGCCGGAAGGCGTGGACTTCTGCCGCATCCGCTCCGGCGGCTCGCGCTTTCATCGGCGTGGCGATCCTGGGCATTCAGAGGCCCTCTTTGAAATGCGCGGGCGGCAGCTCTTCGCCCTGGTCGGCAGGCATCTGCCCGGCTTCGTGGAGGAGCTGCTGGCCGAGGCGGGCGTGAGGCGCGGGGACCTCGCCCTCCTCATCCCCCATCAGGCCAGCAGGCAGGCGCTCGACCACGTGGCCGCCATGCTCGGCTTTGATGACGGGCGCATGGTGGATGTCTTTGGCGACTTTGGAAATCAAGTGGGCGCGTCATTGCCCACCGCGCTGCATTTCGCCATCAAGCACCACGGGCTGCGGCGCGGGGACAAGGCACTCCTGCTGGGCACGGGCGCGGGTGTCTCCATGGGTGGCATCGTCATTGAATACTGATGCTCATGCAGCCGCCTTTTTCCACCGTGTTAAAATTCGACCTGCTGCGCGTCGGCCTCTGCCAGCATGCGGAGTGCGCGGCGCTGCGCGGGGGGCGCTTTGGCAAGATCGACTTCCCGGCCCTGGTCGGCCTCATCGAGCATCCGCAGCATGGATTGATGCTGTATGACACCGGCTACTCCCGGCACTTTTTCGAGGCCACGCGCCGCTTTCCCGAGTGCCTGTACCGTGTGGTCACGCCGGTGCGGCTTTCCCCGGAGGAGGAGCTGCTGGCACAGCTGGAGGCGCGCGGCATCACGGCGCGGGACATCGGTACCATCTTCATCTCCCACTTCCACGCGGACCACGTGGCGGGCCTGCGGGACTTCCCCTCCGCGCGCTTCATCGCCACTGGCACCGAACGGCGCATCGTGGAAAAGAAGGGGCGCATCGGCCGCCTGCGCCGTGCCTACCTGCGCGCGCTGCTGCCTGCGGACATCGACCAACGAATCACGCTGGCAGAAACCACGCCCGCCGTGCCGCTGCCGCATGCGTGGCGGCCCTTCACCCACGGTCATGATCTGCTGGGGGACGCCAGCATCATCGGCATCGACCTGCCGGGACATGCCGCCTCCCAGCTCGGTGTGGCCTTCCGAAACGAAACCGACGGCGGGCACGACACCACCTTCCTCATCGGAGACGCGGCCTGGAAGATCGAGGGCCTGGCGCAGGGCCGCCCGCCCTCACGGCTGGCGTATTCCCTCTTCGACAGCGGCAGGGCCTATGATGCCACCTTTGCCAAACTGCGCGCGCTGCATCTCGGCGGCACTGGCGCGGCGCGCATCATCCCCTCCCATTGCGCCACCACCTGGCGGGAACTCGGCGGCACGCGGCGCGTTTTCCGCAGGGCTTCCCCACCAGAGCTTGGCCCATCGTGAGCGAGCCGCTTCTCATCCTCTGGCACTTCATCCGCACGCGCTGGCTGCCGCGGCTGCCGGTGGCATTCCGGCTGCGGCGCTTTCTGCGGCAGGCGGCGCGCGACTGCCCGCACTACCAGGGCGTCGATCCCGCAAAGCTGGAAAACTTCCCGCTCATGGCAAAGCGGAATTTTCTGGCCCACTTCGCCGGCCTGAACCGCCACCACATCACACTGGAGGAGGCCACCGCCACCGCGTTGCGGGCGGAACGTGAGCGCGACTTCCAGCCGCAGCTCCCCGGCGGTGTCACCGTGGGTCTTTCCTCCGGCACCTCCGGTACGCGCCATGTGTTTCTGGTGGGCCGTGCCGACCGCTGCCGCTGGGCGGGTCAAATCTTTGCCCGCATGCTCTCGCGTGAGTCCCTGCGGCAGCTCATCACGCCCTGGCGGCCGCCCTTGCGCATCGCCTTCTTCCTGCGCGCCAGCAGCAATCTCTACACCACCCTGCGCAGCCGCCGCGTGCAGTTCAGTTACTATGATCTCACCCGCCCCTTTGCAGATTTGCTCCAGGATCTGGCACGGCAGCAGCCCCACATTCTGGTGGCCCCGGCCACAGTGCTCGCAGAAATCGCGAAGCATCACCTTCGTCATTCCTCATCCGGGCTTCGTCATTCCAGCCTTCGGCAGGTCATCTCCGTGGCCGAGGTGCTCGATACGCGCGACCGTGAGCTGATCGTGCAAGCCTTCGGCCTGCCCGTCGGCCAGATTTATCAGGCTGCGGAGGGCTTCCTGGGCGCCACCTGCGCGCATGGCCGCATCCACCTGAACGAGGACAGCCTGCACATCGAGCGGCGCTGGATCGATGAAAAGCGCGACCGCTTCCAGCCCATCATCACCGACTTCTCCCGCCAGACGCAATGGTTCGTGCGGCATCACCTCACGGATGTTCTCCGGCCATCCACCACACCCTGCCCCTGCGGTGCCAGGACGACGAGCCTCGACAGCATCGAGGGCCGCGCGGAGGAAATCCTCTGGTCACGCGATGCCGCCAGCGGCACGCCGCAGCCGGTCTTTCCTGACGTGCTGCGGCAGGCCCTCTACACCCTGCCGCAGCCGCCGGAGCACTACCGCATCGAGCAGCACCGGGACGACTGGCTGGTGCATGTGCAGCCCTTTGAAAACAGCCTGGAAGCAGAGGTGCGCCATGCGCTGACCCACCTGCACACCCGGCTGCAACTCACCCCGCCCACCTTCCGCTTTCTCCCCTGGACGGAGCAGCCCCCCGGTGAGAAACAAAAGCGCCTGCGCTGCGTCACCCCTCTTGTCTGATGATGACCGCGACCACCAAGACCAAGATCCTCATCACCGGCGCCTCCGGCTTCGTCGGCGGCTCCTTCTGCCGCCAGTTCGTAAATCGTGACGATGTGGAGATTCGCGGCCTCGGTCGGCGGCCCATGGACCTGCCCGGCTACATCCAGGCCGACCTCACCCAGCCGCTGCGGCTTGATTGGAGGCCGGATGTCGTCATCCACGCCGCCGCCCGCTCCTCCCCCTGGGGCAGCCTGGCCGAGTTCCGCAAGCACAACGTGCAGGCCACGCAAAACGTCATCGACTTCTGCCGGGCACAGGGCATTCCGCGCCTCATCTACATCTCCTCCAGCTCCGTGTTTTATCGCGAGGCAGATCAGCTCCACATGACGGAGGCCAGCCCCATCGGCCCCGCCTTCGTGAACCACTACGCGCGCACCAAATACGAGGGCGAGGAGCTCGTGCGCCGCTTCCCCGGCTCCCACGTCATCCTGCGTCCACGCGCCGTCTTCGGTCCGCACGACACCGTGCTTTTCCCCCGCATCCTGCGCGCCGCGCAGCAGGGCCGCATGGCCTTCATCAGCCGCCCCGGCTCGCCCGCCATCGGAGACCTCATCTACATCGAAGCCCTGTGCGACTACATGCTCCGCGCCGCGCTGGATAGCTCCATCACTGGCGACTTCAACCTCACCAACAACGAGCCGGTGGAGATCCAGGCCTTCCTTCTACGTATCTTCGCCGCGCTGGGCCTCGCCACGCCCACCCGCAGCATCCCACGCGACCGCGCCCTCATCATCGGCACCGCGTTGGAATGGCTTTTCAAACTCCTCCTCCCTTGGAAGGAGCCGCCCATCACCCGCTTTGGCGTCGGCGTGCTGGCCTTCAGCAAGACCTTCGATGTCAGCCAAAGCCTGCGCGTGCTCGGCCCGCCTTCGGTGAGTCTTGAGGAAGGTTTGCGGCGCTTCATCACCTGGCAGAAACAGCAGCTTCACTCATGACCCTTGCCACCATCATCCTGGCCGCCCTCTACGCCGCGCTGTTGCTGCTCCGGCGGCATCTGGCGCTGGCTTATGCACGCAGCCTCCCGCCCATCCCGGCGCAACCGCTGCCGGCCGGCACGCTCACCATCGCACAGGCCATCCTGAGCGGCGACCCGCTGCTGGAATCACGGCTGGAAACCAACTTAACCACACATGCCTCCCAGCGCTTCATCTGGCTGATCGATGAAGGCGACACCGAGGCCCGGCGCATCGCCGCCAAGCTCCAGCGTCCCAACCTTCACACCGAGATCTGCCCGCCGTGCCCGGACGCCACAAATCCCAAGCTCTGGAAGCTGCATGTCGCCGCCAGGATCGTCCAGACACCCTTCTTTGCCGTCATTGATGACGACACCACACTGCCTGAATCCAGTGCTGCGGCCCTTGTGGAGGCCGCCAAGACGCACACCGTCTCAACCGGCCTTCCTTGTTATCAGATCAGCAACGACAGGGCATCCAGCCTGCTGGCCCAATTCGTCAACAACAACTCCATCTTCACCTATCTGGGCACGTCGCATCTGCTGCCCCCCTTCACGCTGAATGGCATGGGCTATGTCATGCGCCGGGAGGAGCTGGGCCGCATTGACAATTTCACCCCCATCCTCAACGAGCTGACGGATGACCTTGCCCTCGCCACCCTGGTTTTGAAGCTGGGTGGCACCATCCATCAATCAGACGCGCCTTTGCAGGTGCGGACCGGCGTCCGTGATTTCACGCATTATTGGCAGATGATGCATCGCTGGTATGTGTTCACCATTCTTCTGCTGCAAAGACAGAGCATCCCGGTGCAGGGGCTTATCTTTCTCCTTCACGGCCTGCCCCCGCTGCTCTTCGTCGCCATCTTTGTCTGCGGCATGAAGGCTGCAACCCTGGGCGCTGCGGCTGCCGTGTTTCCCGTGGTGCTGCTGAGGGACATCGTCATCCGCACCTTGCAGTCACGTTTCTTCGGCGGCCAAATCCTGTGTCAAAGGCAATACTCGCCCCTCTCCGAGTTCCTCCAGCCCCTGCACCTCATCCACTCCCTGTGCAGCCGCACCATCCGCTGGCGCACCCGCCTCTACAAGGTGCGTGACACGCACGACTTTCACGAGGTGGGGTCATGAGCCGCAGCCGCTTCATCGCCGCCTACATCACCGGCCACAGCGTGCGCGGCTGCACCGGCCTGTCGCAGGAGCAGCGGGACTTTCAGCAGCGCACGGACATTCCCGCAGGGCAGTGGCTGCCGCACAACTTCCCCTACCACGCCACCTTTCCCTTTCCCGAAAACTTCCCGCTGCTGCGCGCCAGCGTGAACAATGTGCTGCACTACACACGCTCACGCCTCGCCTCCTTTGCCAAGACGCATCGGGCTGCCGTGGCGCAGGTGCTCGAGCCTTACGACACCATCCTCCTGCTGGCGGGGAGCTGCGGGCTGGAGCTGTTCAACAACCTGGGCCTCCCCGCAGCGCTGCGGCAGCGCATCCACCTCTTCGCCTGCGGCCCCGTCTCGCGCCGCCTGCCTGACGTGGCCTCTCATCTCCTCGTGCAGGGCACGCATGACTGGCTTTCGCGCCTTTATCATCCCCGTGTGGATCATCGTTATCCCTGCCCGCACATGGGCTACCTCCGCGCCCCGGAAACGCTCGCCTTGTTCAATGCCTGCCACCACCGCGTGACCGCCACCACCGCATGAGCCGCAGGAAAAAAGTCTTCCTCATCGCCCCGCCCTTCAGCGGGCACTTGCATCCGCTGCTCGGCATCGGCATGAAGTTGCAGGATGTCGCGGACGTCACCGTGCTCAGCACACCCGGCGCGGCGGCCGCGTGCGAGCTGCCCTTCCACCCCATCCTGGCCCGGCATGAAAAGGCCGTGTGGGCCATCGCCGAGCCCGGCCAGGAGGTGAAGAGCAACCCGCTGCTTCTATATCGTCAGCTCAAGGCAAACATCGCCCTGCTCGGGGATCTCAAGGCGGAGCTGAATGCCCTCCTCACCACGCAGCGGCCGGACCTCATCCTGGCCGACTTCACCGTGCCTGTGGCCGGCATCGCCGCGCTGCAGCATGGCATCCCCTGGTGGACCACGCTGCCCAGCCCCTGCGTGTTTGAGACCCCAGACGGCCCGCCCGCCTACTGCGGCGGCCAGACGCCCGCGCAAACCAAAGCCCAGCACCTCAGGCACGCCGCGCTGCGCCAGGCCACCCGCCTCTTCAAGCGCGCCATGGGCCGCCTCTTCCGCCGCGAGCTGCGCGCCATCGGCTTCCCCGGCATCTACCGTGCCGATGGCTCCGAGGCCGTGTACTCCCCCCAGCGCATCCTCGCCCTTGGCATTCCAGAGGTCGAGTTTCCGCGCAGCTACCCGCCGCACTTTCATTTCGTCGGCCCCGTGCTGCACACCCCGCGCGATGACTCACCCGCCCCGGAGTTTGCCAGCGACGGCCGCCCTCACGTGCTCATCACCCTCGGCACCCACCTCCCCCACGCCAAGGCCGCGCTGGCGCAGACCATGCGCGCCATCGCCACCCGGCATCCCGGCATCGTCTTCCACTTCACCCACGGCCACGCCACGGACGCACCGATGGCATCCACGGCCAACTTTCATGAGCACGCCCACATCTCCTACGCGCGGCATCTGCCGCGCTACACCGCCGTCATCCACCACGCGGGCGCGGGCATCCTTAACCACTGCCTGCGCCACGGCATCCCCTCCGTCGTCATCCCGCAGGACTACGACCAGTTCGACAACGCCGCCCGCCTCGTGGCCCACGGCCTCGCCCTGCGCGCCCAAGGAAATGCACAGATCGAAGACACCCTGCTCCGCGTCCTCCAGGACCCGGCGCTGAAAGCCCGCTGCGAAGCCATGCGCGCCATCCACACCCACCAGGACGGAGCACAAAACGTCACACAAAGGGTCGTCGCAGAGAGTACTCTCGGGCTTCAGCCCGTCTGAACGATCTCCGTTCAAGACGATCATGCTCTGGACACTGGCCAGCCAGACAGCCCGAAACGACTCTCCACATCGCATTTGCATTCCCAACGCTCCCAGCCACGCTTTCAGCATCCTTTTCCTCTCCTCCGGCAAACCACCGTCAACAACAGTCAACCACCGTAAACCACGGTAAACGGCGCAGCACCCTCCTCCTATGCCCATCTCCCCTGACCAATACGAAAAGCTCGGCTCCTTCTACCTCGGCCGCGAGTTCGACCTCGACACCAAGCAGGTGAAGGACGACCTCCTCCTCTACGACTCCAAGGACCTCGTCACCCACGGCGTCGTCCTCGGCATGACCGGCTCCGGCAAGACCGGCCTCTGCCTCACCCTGCTGGAGGAGGCCGCCATTGATGGCGTCCCCGTCATCGCCATCGACCCGAAGGGCGACATCGGCAACGCCCTCCTCACCTTTCCCAATCTCACCGCCCAGGAGTTCCGCCCCTGGATCAATGAGGACGAGGCACGCCGCAAAGGCCAGTCCGCCGATGAATATGCCGCCTCCCAGGCCGCCCTGTGGCAGAAGGGCCTCGGCGACTGGGGCCAGAGCGCCGACCGCATCAAGAAGCTGCGGGAGACGGTGGACATGGCCATCTACACCCCCGGCAGCAATGCCGGCCTGCCCGTCTCCATCCTCAGCTCGCTGAACTGCCCGCCCGATGCCGTGCTGGAGGATGCCGAGGCTTTTGCCGAACGCATCGAGAGCACCGTGTCCTCCCTCCTCGGCCTCATGGGCATCGCCGCAGATCCCGTGCAGTCGCCGGAGCACATCCTGCTCAGCAACATCGTGGCCCATTGCTGGAAGAAGGGGCAGAACCTCACGCTGGAAAACCTGGTGCGGCAGATCCAGCAGCCGCCCGTCCGCAAGATCGGCGTGGTGGACCTGGAGTCCTTCTTCCCCGAGGCCAGGCGCGCTCCGCTGGCCATGAAGCTGAACAACCTCCTCGCCTCCCCCCGCTTCAGCAGCTGGCTGGAGGGGGAGCCGCTGGACATCCAG
>CAZPSQ010000174.1:0-11991 GCA_964588755.1 uncultured Prosthecobacter sp.
GTGCGCGGCAACCAACACGCCACCCAGCACGAGGCCAGCGTCAGCCAGGTCAGCGCCGACCAGATCTTCTACCTCATGCAGCGCGGCCTGAGTGAGGCCGAGGCCATGAGCCTCTCCGTCAACGGCTTCATCAACGACCTCGCCAAAGAATTCCCCATGGAATACAGCGTCGAACTGAAGCGCCTCATCGACCTCGAAATGGAAGGCAGCGTCGGCTGATGATCCCGCCCATGGCCACCATTGTGACAACTCAGGACATGCTGGCAGGCTTTGCTACCATGGCGCTCCTGTGCGTCCCCCTGATGGCACTGTTCTGGATGGTCAGGGCAATGTTAAGCCTTCGTAGACGGCTCGATTCCATAGAAGACAAACTCGATCTGGTTCTGCTGGCTCAGCAGCTCGGAACAACCACAAAGAACACCTCAAACAAGACCGACAACCAAACCGAGAAGGACTCGGTTTGATGTCAAGACTGCTCTCATGTCCGCCACTCTCGCTCCAGCTCTCAAAAACACTTCCCCAACCGTGCCCGACGCCCCAGCCACTCCCGCTCCTTCTGGTTTAGAAATCACCGCCCCCGCCCGCGACGAATCCTCCGCCCCAGGCTGGTTCCTCGCCCGTTCCGAGGCCGCATGGGCCGAGTTCCAGAAGCTTCCCGTGCCCGGCATCAAGGATGAGAACTGGCGCTACTCCAACGCCAAGAAGATCGAGCTCGCCGACCACAAGCCCGCCGCCGCTCCGGCCGCAGAACAGTCCCAGGCCGCCCTCGCTGCCACCGAAGGACTCAAGGAGCGCACCGCCCGCTTCGTCTTCGTCAATGACACCCTCGTTGACTCCGACACCGCCGCCCTGCCTGCCGGTGTCGTTTGCGTGAATTTCGCCGAGGCGCTCAAATCCCATGGCGACGTGCTGAAGGAGCACTTCATGAAGAAGGAGATGACCCTCGGCTCTGCCAAGTTCGCCGCACTGCATCTCGCCCACGTCAAAGCAGGCACCGTCATCATCGTGCCGAAAAACGTGGCCATCGAAAAGCCCATCGAAATCTTCCACTGGGTCGTCGGCGACCACGCCGCCATCTTCCCCCACACCCTCATCGTCGCGGGCGACCACGCCGAAGTCAGCGTCGTGGACCACTACCGCAGCCTCGAAGGTGAAGGCGGCCTCAGCATCGCCATTGCCGACCTCGTCGGCGGCACCAACAGCAGCATCACCTACGCCGCCTGCCAGGAACTGGCGGACGACGCCCAGGCTCTGCACCTCTCCAGCATCACCGCTGGCCGCGACGCCCGCGTGAAGAGCTTCCAGGTTCAGCTCGGTGCCTCTTTCAGCCGCAGCGAAAGCGTTTCCGACCTCATCGGCCAGGGCGCCCGTAGCGACATGCTCAGCGTCTCCATGCCCATCGGCGACCAGATCGTTGACCAGCGCACGCTGCAGAACCACAAGGCCCCCCACGCCTACAGCGACCTCCTCTACAAGAACGCCCTCTACGGCAAGTCTCGTAGCATCTTCAGCGGCCTCATCACCGTGGACGAAGGCGCGCACTACACCGACGCCTACCAGACCTGCCGCAACCTCGTCAACAGCGCCGAGGCCGAGGCCAATTCCCTCCCCGGCCTGGAAATCAACGCCGACCAGGTGAAGTGCAGCCACGGCTCCACCAGCGGCCCCATCGCCGACGAAGAGCTCTTCTACCTCAAAGCACGCGGCATCTCCGATGGCGAGTCCCGCAAGCTCATCGTCGAAGGCTTCCTCGCCGACGTCCTCACCCGTTTCGGCAACAGCGAAGTCCTCGACACCCTCGTCGCCCGCATTGACGAAAAACTTGAGCGAGCCGTCTGAGTGAACGTGATGCGGGCTGCCAGCCCGCCTCCGGTCAATTCACGCCACATACACCCGCGGCACCCGCGCGTGCAGATTCGTCAGCACCTCATACGGGATCGTCCCCGCCCAGTCCGCCACATCCTGCGCGGAGATGGCATGTTCGCCATCACTGCCGATGATCGTCACCACATCGCCATTGTAGGCCGTGCCCCACTCCAGGTTCACCATGAACTGGTCCATGCACACGCGTCCCACAATCGGATGCCTCTCGCCACGGATCAGCACCTGCCCCCGGCTCGAAAGCGCGCGGAAATAGCCATCGCCATACCCCACCGGCACCGTCACCACCCGCACCGGGTGATCACTCTTCCACGTGCTGCCGTAGCTCACCGCATGGCCCGGCTGCACCACTTTAAAAAACACCACCTCAGACTTCCAGCTCAGCGCCGCCTTCACCTCCACCGTGCGCAGGCTTTCAGCGGAAGGATACACCCCATAGAGCATGATCCCCGGTCGCACCAGGTCCAGGTGGCTCTCGGGAAGCTGCAAAATACCGCCCGAGTTCGCAATGTGCCGCGTCGGCGGTTTCAGCCCACGCTTCGGGTAAAACTCCAGCGCCTCCAAAAACCGCTCAAGCTGCCGCCGAGCATCGCTCAAGTCGTCCGCATCCGAGTTGGCAAAGTGGGAGTAGATCCCCGCCACCTCCACATGCTCAAAGCCCAGGCTCGCCTCCAGCAATCCCTCGGCACTGTACCAGTGCACGCCGATGCGCTCCATGCCTGTGTCAATTTTGAGGTGTACCTTCACCTTCGTCTGCGCCGCCGCCGCGGCCTCATCGATCTGCCTTAGCTTGTCGATCGACGACGCCGTCATCATCAGATTGTAGGCGATGAACTGCGGGATCTGCCGCGTCGCCACACCGCCAAACACCAGGATCGGCGCCGTCACCCCAGCGCCACGCAGCGCAATGGCCTCCTCCAGCAGTGCCACGCCAAAGGACTGCGCCCCATGCTTCTGCAAATGCCGCGCCACCTCCACAATCCCATGCCCATAGGCATTCGCCTTCACCACCGGCATCACATCCGCGGCGCCCACACGCGCCCGGATCGCATCATAATTCTGCGCGATGATCCCGAGGTTAACTTCGACGTGGGTTGGACGGATGGCTTCCATGGAGTGGCGACGATACGTCGCCCAAAGCCGTACTGTATGCCGACGAATCGCCCGTCCTCCACTGCAATCATCCAAGAATCGACCGCAGCCTCGCCGCAATCTCCGCAAACGCCTCATCCGTGATCGCCGGCGCTGCCTCCTTCGCCAGCTCAAGCCCCTCCGTCGGCAGGTTCACCCACGACCGGCACCCCCCGTAGCTCTTTGCATACGGAAAGCTCCACCGCTGCGGCAGCTTGTACGCACGCACCAGCGCCACATGCAGGCAGCTCTCGTCATCGTAAACGAACCGTTCCCGCACCACATCCTCGTTCCAGATATGCAGCGGTGCCAGCGCGGCCACCTTGTCCCAGTCCGTCACCTTCCACACCTGCTCCAGCGTCGCGCAGCCGTCGATGTCCACACTCGTCCGCTCCTCCTCCGGTGGGAAGGCGCGCTGCGCGTTCTCCGGCACCCAGCCCAGTTTGTCCGCCTGCGTGTGGAACCACGTGGGGAAAAGGAAGAACTGCTTGTGCTTCCACTCAAAGCCCCCGCGTCCCTCATGAATCCCACCCTTGCGCAGGATGAGGCTCATCTGGCCCTGCGCGAGCGCGTCGCACACATAGGCCCATTCTTTGAATCCGACGGAGTTGGTGAAATCTGGCATCCTCTTTGATTACGCGTGTCATGCCCAGGGGCAAGCACTCTAAATGACCACGCTGGGTTCCAGTGCGCGAATCTTGTTCCTCGCCTGCTCCAGGTCGATTGCCGGATCATTTTCCTTTAGCCAATAAGCCAGCACCAAGGCCGACCGCTGCAGTCCGAGCTGGCAGTGTACAAACACCCGCCTGCCCGCCGCACGCTGCCCACGGATGTACTCCAGCGCGATCTTGATCTGCTCCTCCCGCAGCGGCACCAGGTCCAGCAGCGGCAGGTTCAGATAAAAGGCGTTCTCCCGAAAAGCCGTCGGCGCATTTGTCTCCGCCGTCAGGTCCAGCACTGCCAGCGGCGGCGCCTCCGTCCCTGCGGCCACCATCGCCACGGCTTCCTTCTTCGTCACTCGGCGGCCAAAGGTCACTCCCGGCGTCACCTCGCACCAGCCAGGTTTGCGTCGTAGCCACTTCCGCTGCACCCAGCCCCTCGCCAGCAGGACCGGCAGCAGGCACCACTCGGCGGAGGGGGACAGCGTGCCATTCTCCTTTCCCAGCAGCCGCGACAAGCCGGTCGCATAGGCCAGCGTCATGATCCCACAAGCCACCGCAGGCCAGGCAAAGCCCGGCCAGGCAAAACTCAGCGCCGTGAAAACCGCCGCCCCGGCGCCATAGCGCAGCGCATGTTTGCGCGAGGGGTTCCGCGTCCCGGGCTGTCTCGGGTCTGGAATCAACGCCGCCACCACCCAGCCCATGACAAACCCGCCCGCCACATCGATCACATGATGCTGCCACACCAGCAGCGTGGACAGGCCGATGAGGATGAACCACACCTTCACCACCGTGCGCACCCTGCCAACCAGATACGCTCCGTAAAAAACCCACAGCAGCGAGCGCAGGCTGATGTGCAGCGAAGGCGCCAGATTGTACGGCAGGTCGTTGGCATACAGCGCGTGGAAGAGCGGCGCCGTCCACCCCGTGGGCTCCGGCCGTGGCAGTCCCAGCTTCAGCGGAAAGAGCAAAAAGAACACCCCGCTCAGAACCGTCACCGCAATGAGCCGCCTCGTCAGCAGGTTCAGCTCCAGCCTGCTGCCGCAGAGGAAAAACGCCCCGCAGAAAAACGCGTCCAGCGACCAGTACGGCACCACCAGCTCCCGCACCATCGGGATGTGCCTCTCCCACCCGAACATCATCGTCGGCACATTCTCCCGGGTGTGGGTGAACATGTTGCAGCCGATGTAAACGACCGTAAACGTGGCCCCCGCCAGCGCCAGACGCCACAGGGCCGGCCACAGCAGGCCACGTTCACGCGGAGCACGGTTCGGTGGATTTTTAATCATCACGGGATGGAAGGTCTGTGAGCCATTGATGCGACGCTAACGAGACGTGCATAAAACAAAGCCATCAGCTCTCATTCTCTGGCATTAGTGTCATATTAGCGTCCGATTAGTGGTTCAAAACTCCGGCCAGGCCTCAGCGTCCTTCACCCCATCGCCGGCTTGCGCGCAATGCTCACAGTGAAGATGCCAAAGTCATCCACCCACTCCTTCTCCTTCTTAAATCCCGCCGCCTCCACCAGCGCGTCCATCTCCCCCTGCGGCCGGCGGCGCATCACCCAGAACTCGCCATCCCGGTTCGTCAGCGTCCGCGCGATCATCTCCACCTGCGGGTGCCACGGCTGCCCCGTGTAGATGATCCACCCTCCAGCGTTCACCGCGCTGAACAGCCCGCGCAGCGAGCGCCGCAGCATTTCATTCTCAGGAAACAGCTCATACAGCCCGGACACCACCGCCACCGAAGGCTTCGGCTCCACGCCGGCCAGAGAGCCCTCATCAAACGCGTCCCCGCGCACATGCGTGATGCGTTCCGTCAGCCCCATCTGCCTCGCCGTCGCACGTCCCGTGTCCAGCGCGCTCTCGCTCCAGTCACGGCACAATACTTTGAGATCAGAGCCAAGATCCGGGTCCTCCAGCACATCCAGCAGATAGCGCCCCGCCCCTCCCGCAATGTCCATCAGCTGCATCGGCAGCCCGCTCTCACGCGCCTGCCTCAGCCCAAACTTCAGCGCCTGGTTCATGCACGCGCGCCGTTGGCGGATGCCCCGCCAGCCGATCGCGTCCAGATAGCCCCGGTCGATCACCTTGCCGATCCCCAGCCCGCCATGCGCCTCGTTCTTGTACACATAGTCCAGCGATTCGCCGGAATCGAACCCCGTGGCATGTCCGATGCGGATGCCCTTGCTCAGCTTCCCCAGCGTGCCCAGGCTCGCCCTCTGGATGATGAATGACAGCCCGCGCAGGGAAGGGGACGGCAGCGGCTTCCGCAGCGCCGCATACTCCGCGTTTGTCGCCGGGTGGGAAAGGTCCGCCTCCAGCCGCGGCGGCGTGAAGTTCGCAACGCACCGTTCCGCGAACCGCTTGATCGCGCCGCATACCTCATCCCGGCACAGATCATGAAAGACCGCATGCCGCGCCCCTTTGAGCGTGATGTGCGCCTTCTGGTCGCTCCCGTAGTTGTCATACAGTGCGTCCGCAGCCCGGCGCTTCACCACCTTGTCCGCCTCGGCGGAGAACATCAGCAGCGGGCGGTCCATCACCTCCGCGTCGCTGATCACCCGCTTCGCCGTGTCGAACAGTTCCACCAGAATCTTCGCCGAGATGTCCTTCGAAATGAGACTGTCCGCATCATACACCGCCGCCGCGCTGGCATCCCGTGTCAGCCATGATCCTTTCACATAGCTTTTGATCGTCGCGTCATTCCGCGCCTTCTGCATCAGGCGGATGCCCGTCAGCGCCCCCGGCACAATCAGGTTCACCTCCAGTGCCGGAGTGGCCAGCACCAGGCCCGCGATGCGGGGCGCAAAGTCATGCGCCCACGCCGCCGCCACCACGCCGCCCACGCTGTGCGCCACCACCACCGTCCGCTCCGGTGTCAGGCCATGCGCCTTTTGCAGATGGTGAAAAAACGTGTCCAGGTCCCGCACATATTCCATGAAGCCCGCCGCATGCCCCCGCCTCCCAGGCGACTGACCATGCCCGCGCGCCTCCCAGGCATAGATCGCCGTGTCCGGCATCGCCAGATGCGGCACCACTGTGTCCCAGCGGTCCGCATGTTCATGGCCACGGTGCAGCAGCACCAGCGCCTTCGTCGTTCCGGCCACGTTCCAGGTTTTGTAGTGCAGTTGCTGCCCGTCGTCCGTCGTGAATTGCAGTCGTTCCGAGTTCATGATTTTGGGGGTTGGGTCAAGGCTCTCGCCAGATGCGCCGTGCGCCGCCAGCATGTGATGACAATGCCGGCGTTCACGACCACAAGGCACCACAGCATGACCGGCGGCGCTTTCACATTCATAATATCAATGATCATCATCGACACGCAGCCCACCGTCACTGCAAACATCCGGTGCGGCTTCGCCATCGGCCCGCAGAAGTCATGCCTGCCCGTCAGGCTCGCTCCGAGCGCGCGAATGTAAGCGGTCAGCACCGATCCGCCCATGGCAGCCCATCCCAGCGCGATGCTCCAGTCCGTCCCGCCCGCATAGCCCAGCGGCACCAGAATGAACGCGTCATCAATCCGGTCCGGAATCTCATTGAACAGGTCTCCGGTGGCCGACTTCAGCCCGCCCTCCACCGCCAGCAGCCCGTCCATCATGTTGCAGAACAGGCGCAGCTGAATTCCCGCCGCCGCCAGCAGCCACCACACCCACGCATGGTCCGACTCCGCCGCCAGCAGCGCCGCTCCTCCGCCCGCCGCCGCGCACACGATGCCCAGCAGTGACACCGTGTTCGGCGTCAGCCCCATCCGCAGCATCCCACGGGAGAAAAACCCGGCCCAGGCCGTGGTGCGTGATTTCAGAGGACGGCGTGAGGCAGACTCGTCTGGCATGGCCGGGAAACAACAGCAGGCCGGGAAGCCCCGCAAGTGCCCGATTGCCACGGCCTCCCCGGAGATCACCTGGGCGGAACATCAGGGCATGGTCCCCGCCATCCAGGCTCCAATTTCCATTTTCAATTTTCAGTTCCCCGTTTTCAGTCCGCCACCTCCAGCGCACCCAGGTGTGCATGAAACGGCATCACTCCACCATTCGCACCCCATGCGTGTCCAGCTCAGCCTCTGCCTCCTCCTGGCGCTCACCACCTTCCTGCCTGCCAAGGACCTTTCCACACACCCCATCTTCAAGCACTACATCGGCGCCTGGAAGGCCGCCGGTGAGCTCAAGGGCGAGAACAACAACATCATCACGATCACCGAGGAGTGGACCGGCAAGGTCGACGGAGACAACGCCTTCCTCATCGAAGGCACGCGCACCATGAATGGCGACACCCAGCCTTTCAAATGGAGCATCACCTACAATGAAGGAACCGACAGCTTCGATGCTGTGCTCACCGGTCCCGACCCCTCGCAAACCCTGCGTTTTGAAACCCACGCCTCCGAGGCCACCATGACGGTGGACATGAAAGCCGTCACCGGCAGTGGCGACAGCGCCATCACCGTCCATCAAACCTTCCCTGGCGACAGCAGGGATGTGTACGAGAGCAAGGTCACCTTCACCAATGAGTCCGGCCAGACCACCCTGGAGGGAGTCGTCAAAAACGAGCGCCAGAAAGCTCCGTGATTTTCATCCGCATGTTCCGCCAGTTGCGCAGCTACCTTTCTCTCACCGCCCGCATCTGGAAAGCTCCAGGCAATCGCGGCCACCAGCCCGGCAGGGTCCTGCGCAGCATGCTCTGGCTGGTGAACAAAAAGACGGCCTGCAAGCCCTGGACGCTGCCGGTTTTCGACGGCCTCAAGCTGCGCTGCCATCCCGACAGCATCATCGCCCTCCACGTCGTCCAGCGCGGCGAGTGGCACGACTGGGACACCGCCCAGTTCATCACCCGCTTCCTGCGCGGGGGCGACACCTTCGTGGACGTCGGCGCAAACATCGGCCTCTACACCCTGCCCGCCTCCCGCATCGTCAAAAACACCGGCCGCGTCATCGCCGTCGAACCCAGCCCCATCAACCGCGCCCGCCTTCAGGAAAACCTCGCCCTCAATAACATCTCCACCGTCGACATTGAGGCCTGCGCCCTCGGCGAAAGCCCTGGCGAGCTCAGCTTCAGCGACGAAGACGCCCTCGCCCACGTCGAACTCAACGGCAGCGGCCCCAAAGTCCCCGTCAAAACCTTCGACTCCATCGCCCCGCAAAACGAGATCGCTTTGATGAAGGTCGATGTCGAAGGCTTCGAACTCTCCGTGTTTCGCGGTGCCATCGAAACAATCAAGGCCGGCCGCCTTCCCGTCATCTTGTTTGAGATGAACCATTCCTACCTCCGCTACGGAGTCACCGACGACGACATCTTCACCTTCCTGCGCTCCGCCGGTTATGAAATCGCCCGCTACGAGCACGACTCCCGGCGTGTCGTGCATGACCATCTGGAAGGCGACGTCGTTGCTTACACACCGCGCGGTCTGGACCTCATTCAGGACCGCCTTCTGCATTCCTGAACTCAGCTTTTGACGTCATCTTGTTCCCGGCACCGCCCAAGTGTCTTTGATCAGGCATCCCCCATCGCTCTTCCCAACCACTGTCAACGGCTGCCTCGCAGCCCTTCAGCCGCCGTCTTCTCTTCTCCCCCACTATGAACATCACCAACTGGGACCAGGCCTACCAGGACAACCTCACCCCCTGGGACAAAGGCGCCCCCTCGCCGCCTCTTGTGGGCTGGCTGTCGCGCAACAAGCTCTCCGGTCGTGTTCTTGTTCCCGGCTGCGGCCTCGGTCATGATGTCGTCTATCTCGCCTCCCAGGGCATCGACGCCATCGGCCTCGACATCTCACCCACCGCCGTCGAGCGCGCCAAAGCCTGCCACCCGCGGCACGCCGACCGATTCATCCAGGGCGACCTGTTTGAGCTAAAAGACAGCTTTGACGCCATTGTCGAGCACACCTGCCTCTGCGCCCTGCCGCCGGAATGGCGTCCACGATATCGCGATGCCGCCGCCTCCCTCATCAAAGAAGGCGGCCTCCTCGTCGGCGTCTTCTACCTGAACCCAGACATGGACCCTGGCGAGACCGGCCCGCCCTTTGGCATTTCGGACACCGAACTGACCACTCTTTTCGGCGACAGCTTCGAGATTCTGGAAAGCCAGGTGCCGCAGGCAGCTTATGAAGGCCGGGAAGGGCGGGAACTCCTGCGTGTGCTGCGTCGCCGCGTCACTCCCCGCCAATGAAGTAGTTGTTCCCCAGCGGCAGCGGCGCGGGCTGCAGCCGTGTGGTGATGAAGTCCTTCGGCACCAGTTCCCTCACCGCCTCGGTGATGATCGCCTCGATGCCTGAGGCAAACCGCGTGGGCCGGCCATAGTAGGTCATCGCCCCTGCGGCCTCATACCCGCCTTCCTCCCACACCCGCTGGGAGGGGATGTAGCACGGCACATCATTGGTGTAGCTGTTCACCCACGTGCGCGCCTCGTCGAATTCCTTCTTGAACCGCAGGCTGTAGTCCACCACCACCTCGCCCGGCAGGTTGATCGTCAGCAGGTCGCTGCCGTAGTTCCACACCTGCACCATGTAGGGCAGGGAGGTGGGAATTTTTTCTCCGCGCTCCAGCATCTCCAGGTGCTTTTTCGCATGATGGGCCACCCACTTGTTCTTGTCCGCGCTTCGCGTCTTCCATTCCTCGGTCGTGGGCAGTTTGTCGAAGGGCAGCTCCACCTGCTTGGTGGCGCAGTTCAGCGGGCCGGAAAGGGCGCGCATGGGCTTGTTGATCACGTTCACCACCTGCTTCGCCGCCGCCACACCATGCTCCATCAGAAAGCGGGTCTCACGCCGCGGGTAGGGGTTTTGGTCCGCCCCGCAGCCAATGGCAAAGAGGCACACAGAACCGGGAAAGCGCAGCTCCATCTCCGCCTGCGCCATGCCCGCCCAGTCGCCATGGATCTCATTCTCGCCCAGCGTCGTGCAGTGGCAGGCATAGCTCGCATGCGTGGCGATCAGCCGCTGCCCGTCGGCAGATTTCACCCGCAGCACCGGCAGGGCGCGGTCCGTCGGGCCGCTGAAATTCTGCGCATTTTGGAACCCCGTGCCCACCGGCAGCCGGCGGTTGAAGGCGAAGTAGGCCCTCCCGCTGCCCCAGTCCAGCCGGGCTGCCTCCATCTTGTCGGAGGCGGCCTTCACCACCTCCACGATCTTTTGCGTCAGGTCCTCCGTGTACTGGTCCACCCGCTTCGCCTCCTCCGGGGAAAGATCGGCCCCAAACAGGTGCGGCAGCACCCCGCGCAGCATTGGCGCGCTGTGGGTGTGCGTGGAGTGCAGCGCCAGCCGTTCCGCCGCCACCGGCCGCCCCGCCTTGGCCAGCCGTTGCAGCACATCCTCGCGCAGGTAGGCAGGCACCCCGCAGTTGTCCACCGTCACGATCACCGCCGGCTGGTCCTTCTTCCACTGCACCACCAGCGCGTTGGCGTGGATCGGATGCATCACTTTGACCGTCTCCGTCGTCCGGCTGCCATAGCCGCTCAGGCGCACCGGGTAGTTGGGCGTGATGTCCACGCTCGCCGCGCCAGCCCTCCATCCTGTGTCCGGCGCTGCCGCCATCCCTGGCATGACAGACATCGCCCACATGACAATCGGAAGCAGGATCTTGTTCATAAAAAGATTATGACGAAAACCCAAAGCACGAAGCAAGCCTTGAATATACGTTCACACCCCGACCTCCCGGTAAGGGATTGCCTTACCCATCAAAAACAAAAATCCGTCTGACCAACAAGGGGCAGACGGATTTTCAAAGGTGCGCAGCCGCTTCCAGGTCAGGCGTTCGCGTTCGCCCAGTCAATCGCCGCACGGCAGATTTCCCAGAAGGAGCCGGTCTCCATGCTGGCGCCGCCCACCAGCGCGCCGTCCACATCCTTCTGGCTGATCAGCTCGGCCATGTTGCCCGGCTTCACGCTGCCGCCGTACTGGATGCGGATCTTCACCGCCACGTCCTCGCCAAACATGTCGCCCAGCACCTTGCGGGTGAAGGCGTGCGCCTCCTGCGCCTGCTCCGGCGTGGCTGTGCGGCCGGTGCCGATCGCCCACACAGGCTCATAGGCGATCACGCAGTCCGTGATGCGGCGCGGGCCAACCTCGGCCAGCGACTCGCGGAGCTGGCTTTCCAGCACCTGCTCGATCTGCCCGGCATCGCGCTCGGCCAGCGTCTCGCCGATGCAAAGGATCGGGTGCAGACGGGCTTCCAGCGCGGCCAGCACCTTGGCGTTCACGATGGCGTTCGTCTCGCCGTACAGGCTGCGGCGCTCGCTGTGGCCCAGGATCACCCACTTGCAGCCGCATTCCTTCACCATGCGCGCGCTGATCTCGCCCGTGAAGGCGCCCGCAGGCTGCGCGCTCATGTTCTGGG
>CAZPSQ010000175.1:0-11935 GCA_964588755.1 uncultured Prosthecobacter sp.
GCTCGGGCAGGAAGGTATTGTGCGGCAGGTTCGGTCGGTGGTTGAGGATGTGCTCAACCGGCAGCAGGGGCGCGGTGTCGAGGAACTGCAGCGCGGGCAAAGGCAGGAGCAGGCGGCGCGTCGGGTGGCGAAGGTTGGATAGGCATCTCGGCTGCAGCAAGATAGTGGTTGATCGGCACAGACGTCTTGCAACTAACGCCTCTTGCTCCTTCCAGGCCAAGGTAGTTGGCCCGTCAGTTCCGCCAAGTCACCGTCATCTTCGACGCGATTTCCGAATCGGTTCACCTCGATTTCAGGAAGGTCTTCGTCATCGAACCAGAGAATGGCAATCGTGGTGTCCGAACGGCGGTAGTGCCTAGCTAGTTCCCACAGGTCGAGTCCCTTCTCCCAGTTTTCAAACCAGATGTCTTGGGCAACTTCCTCGGTATCGATGGCGCTCACCTCTGCTGCACGAAGCCGGTGAGAAACAGACCCTTGGGGAATGGGGGATTTGGGAGGTATCCATGCACTTGCTCGCCGCAGCGACATCGAGCGTGCAGCGTACCGAACAGTCCCTCTGTCCATAGTGACGAAAGCACAGGGTAGGTCGGTGAGGCATGCAAATCTGGAAGCAGCAGCGTGGAAGGATGTGCGAAACATGGCAGCCATGTGCTCGATGACTCTGGTTGACGGCTCGCCGCGTGGAACTGCAGCAAGCCACTGCCGATATGGCATGAGCAACTCGGCTGCGAACATATCGCAGGTTACTTCGTTCGGATGCCGCTTGGCGTAGGACCACGACGGGACTTCGTCGTGACTCGACGGTAGATTCAACGCGATGTGCGCCACTTCATGGCAGATCGTGAATCGCTGGCGCTCCTCCGGCTCCAAGGAATTCACGGTGATTATGTGCTTTCCGTTTGGTTTGGTAATGGTGTATCCCGACTCGCCATCACCAAGTTCTTCCTTGACAACCTTTGCGTTTGCTGCGGCGATGTATGGAGACAAGTCGTCACGGATGTTTGATGCATCGACACCCGCTACAAAGGCACATGCTCTTTGCCGAACATCGCCCTCGTCCACGGTCACTCGTCCTCGTCGTCGAAAGCGCGCTTGACACGTGCTATCAGAGTAGCGGGGTCAGGCCTTGCCGACCCTCGATGTCGAATGCCAGCGGCGGCCGCAAACACATCGGCACTGATGCTCGGGTCCAACAGCGCAAACCCCACCAGTTCAGGATCGGCATCGACGTGGTCAACGAGCCATCTCACCATCGCGGCGTCGCGCTCATCGGGCTTGAGGACCCTGAGCAGCTTGCTGATCAACTCCTGCGACGGGCTTGCCTTTTCCCCTGTCTCGAGTCGATGCACGTATGCGTGGTCGACAGTCGATAGTTGACTGACTTCCCGGAGCGAAAGCGTTCGTCGTTCGCGTAGCGTCTTGAGGGCGACGCCGAGGCCTGTTTGTGGCATGAGTTCGTTCCTTGAGGTTCGGTGGTTGGCGGAAGCACGGCGCACGCATTGCACATCCACTCGCTGGTTGCCGCAAGCAATTCGTCCGTCCAGCCAGGCCAATGGGGTGCCGCACTTGCAACGGCTCGTGCCGCTAGGTTACAATGTTGTCTAGCCAGACAACAGAAGCACACGAACGCTTAGCAGACAAGGTGTTATTTGTGGTGTTTGTCGGTCATGTGGTTGTTTGTTTGAGCAACGAACTCTGCCACATCGTTCGACCGTTGGCAACCCGGATATCCAACCGAGGAAGACTAAAAACGTAAGTCCAATTGGAGCACACTTATGACCCGCAAGAATCAACATGTCGTCCCCCACCAGGACGGATGGGCTGTCAAGGGCGAAGGCAATCACCGCGCGACTTCCGTCCACAGCACCCAGCAGCAGGCGATCGACGCTGGGCGCGAAATCGCATGCAACCAGCAGACCGAACTCATTATCCATCGTCCCGACGGTCGCATCAGGGACAAAGACAGCTACGGGCACGACGGCTTTCCGCCCAAGGGCTGAGATTTCATGACTGACACCCCTACCTACCACGTGCTAGCCCTTTCGGGCGGCGGTTACCGTGGCCTCTACACGGCCACGGTGCTTAGCGAACTCGAAGCCGTGCTTGGACGGCCGATTGCATCGCACTTCGACCTGATTTGCGGCACGTCGGCGGGCGGGTTGTTGGCGCTCGGGTTGGCGGCCGACATTCCTGCAGTCGAGTTGAAGGCGCTCTTCGAGGAGAAGGGCAGCCGAATCTTTGGATGTCGCAGCATCTTGCGGCGTTTGTTCGGGTTCTGGCTGAGCGCCAAGCACGCTTCCAGCGGCCTCAAGGAAGTCCTGACTGAACGCTTCCAGGCGATGACTGTGGGCGATCTGAAGCATCGCGTGCTCGTGCCCGCAGTGAACTATTCGACCGGCCGCGGGCAGTTCTTCAAGACGCCGCATCACCCATCGTTTGAGCTCGACCACCGCATGAAGCTCGTCGATGTCGCGCTGGCCACAGCGGCCGCGCCGATCTACTTCCCATTGTCGCGTAATGAGCGCGGCGTCTTCGCAGATGGCGGTCTGGTTGGTAATGCGCCGGGTCTGTTTGGCCTTCACGAGGTTCGGACTTTCCTGGCGCCGAACCAGTCAGCCCGGGTTCGCGTGCTTGCCATCGGCACCATGACGATCGGTGCGACAGTTCGCGGCGGAGCAAGCCTTGACCGCGGCTTCGGCAAGTGGCGAGGTGGCCTGTTTGACTTGGTCATTTCCGCCCAGGAGTCGTCTGTCGACTACATGCTTCGTCAGTCTCTCGGTGCGGACTATTACCAGATCGACGACAAGGCCACCCCGGACCAAAGCCGTGATGTGAAGGCGCTCGATCGTGTGTCGGTCGGCTCCACGAACACGCTCAAGGACCGTGGCGCCCATGCTGCGCAACGCGCACTCGGCGACCCGCTGTTCAAACCCTTCCGCGCACATCAGGCTGGCGTTGCCACCTTCTTCCACGGCACGAACAAAAACTCGACTGACTCCAAGGAGGCTTGATGCTGAACCTGAGCCCGCTCTTTTATACGACTGACGAAAACGAAGCCTGCTTGTACACGGCGCTTGACCTCGGGATGCGTCCGCGGAACTATATTGCTGAGGCCAAGACCGACGTGCGCAATTGCTTGCGAGTGGGTATCCCCCGCGTGCTCAAGAGCAATGGCTACGCTAGTGGTGTCCCCCAGCCGCGCTTCTTCACGCAGGGTTCGTGGGCATACAAGACGCTGAATGCGCCAGCGCAAGACCCCCAGCAGGCGGATGTTGACGATGGTTGCTATCTGCCGCTGAGCTTTGTATCGCAAACAATACGCCCGAGCGTGGCCGCGACCGTGTTCTTCGCAGCCGCCGAGGAAGCTCTCTCGCCGCTCGTCAAAGACCGGCGGTGGAAGCTCATCACCGACAAGCTGACTTGCATCCGCATCGAGATTGCCCCGTATGCGCACATCGATGTCCCGCTCTACGCCATCCCCGACCACGAGTTCACAACTCTGGCGAAAGCAGCCGTACAAGATTACGGCTACCTCAATCTTCAGGAGGCTGTGCGGAAGGCCGAGCGCGATGCATGGACCGCTCTGCCGCGCAAGAGTGTCTTGCTCGCGCATCGCGCGTGTAACTGGATGGAATCGGACCCGCGGGCCGTGAAAGATTGGTTTTTGGCCGAGGTCGCGGCTCGGGGCGAACAACTGCGCCGAGTGGTACGCTACCTGAAGGCGTTCCGTGACTGGAAGTGGGCGAGCGGCGGCCCTACGTCTATCCTCTTGATGGCAGCTGCCGCTCCACTCTTCGAGAAGCGCGATCGGCGCGACGATGTGGCTTTGCTCGACGTGGTTAAGGTGCTGCCGGCTAGGCTTCGCGGCGGTGTGAACAATCCCGTCGACGACACTGAGTCTTTGACAAAGCGCTTCGGCAATGAGCGGGTTGAAGAAGCAGCCAAGCAGTTCGAAGCGTTTGAGAAGGTGCTTCGCGGCGCGCTTGATTCGGGGAATGAAGCACAGGCCTGCAGCTGGATGATTGGTGAGTTCGGGCCTCGCTTTCCGAACATACCCAACCGCGTGAAGTGGGTTTCGGTTGCGGCAACGATTGCATCGGCGCCAGCAGCGGCAGGACCAAGCGAACTGGTGGGCCGCACCAAAGCAGGATGAAGGACGCCGACGCCAAGGTCACGGAAGTAGTTGATGCCTTCAGGCAGCGCGGCTTCGAGTTCATCGGCCGGGCCGATGACGGGTGGCTGAAGCTTCGCGGCCTGCTGCGGGCGTCCGCAAGGAGTCATGCTTGCGAAATCCAGCTCGACCCGAAGTTCTTCGAGCTGCCGCGTGTGAGGCTGCTAGAACTCCCTGCGAGCTTGCCGCGCGTGACGCCGCACTTGGGTAGTGGCGGACACCTTTGCTACATCGCCAAGGGCACGGTCGTTCTCGACATTTTCGACCCGGTCGGCCAAGCGCTGGCCTGTTTGCAGCGCGCCGAAGAGGTCCTTGACAAGGTCTTGAAAGGCGAATTCGTCGAGGACCTGGAGGAAGAGTTTTACTTCTACTGGAACGGCCCGTTATGCCTGGTCGACATGCAAGACCAACGACTGGGCCGGCAAGAGACGCTGGTGATAAATCCAGGTGGCAACTTCACGGCCGTTGTTACTGACGACGAGGCGCGGACGACAAGGAAACTCAAGTCGCTTGGCTGGGAGGCCACGGACTACACGATGCTGACCTACCGCGTTCGTACGAGCGCGAAGCCGAGGCCCCACACCACCGTTTGGCCGCCGACGACGGTGAAGGACATTTTGGCGTGGCAGGGCTTGCTCGACCCGCGATGCCGCAAGAAGATTGAGGCGCGAATCGAGGAAGCGCTTGCAACCACTACAAAGGGGGCTCTTGTGCTGCTGGAGTCGCCTTTGATGACCTATGGTTTCGTGGTCTTCTTCGGCCGCAAGCCCTACCAGAGGGGCATGTGCCGCCAACCACGAGCGTCGATGTACGCGCTGGGCGTAACGCCAGTGTCTGTGGTTCGAATCGACGACAGGTACATGGCCCAGCGCAACGTTCCAGGTATGCAGACGCTTGCTGGCAAGCACCTCGTCGTCGTCGGCTGCGGCACGATTGGGGGTTACCTGGCGGACATGCTCATCAAAGGAGGCACAGGAACCTCTGGCGGTCAGCTGACGCTTGTCGATGTCGACAGCCTGTATCCGCAGAACATAGGGCGACATCGGCTCGGCTTTCCAAACCTTTTCTTGAACAAGGCGACCGGTTTGGCCGAGGAGTTGAAGCGCTTAGCACCTGGTGCCGATATTCGAGCGCTTCCGGTGGACGTGCGGAGAGCGCAGCTCGGCGAGGTGGATCTGCTCATTGACGCAACAGGCGAGGAGTCGCTGGGTCATTGGTTGTGTGAGCGATACCTCCCGACTACGGCAATACTTTCAGTATGGGTGGAAGGGCCCGGGACTGCTGTCCGCGCACTGCTTCGCACCAAGAAAACTGGTGCCTGCTATCGCTGCTTATGCGACGCTAACCGCAGAGGACTGCTCAAGAGCGTTGTCGGTGCAATGCCGACCCTGCTCGCTGGGCAGGGCTGTGAAGGACTGTACGTGCCGTTTCCGGCTTCGGTGTCTGTGCAGGCAGCAAGTCTCGGCGCGGAGATGGCGTTTGCCTGGGCCAATGACACCCTCAGTCCATCGCTACGAACCAAGCTCGTCGATACCAACTACAAACTTGCGACCCCAGACTGCGACCCACCAAGAATGGAGGACTGCCCTGCGTGCCCTTCATAAACTCTTGGGCGACGCCGGATCGGCGCGTCCTCCTGAGCTTGGCTGAGCCTGTGATTGCGACACTCGATAGTCACATACAGGTGCGGCCATCGGATTGCGAGGCCGGTGGCATTTTGTTAGGCACCGTTCACGGATCGAACATCGCGGTGGTCGAGGCGACGGTCCCGACAACGTGGGATAAGCGTCTTCGCTTCTTTTTCGAGCGGATGCCTTCCGGTCACAGCTCTATCGCACGCGCACGGTGGAATGCCAGCCGCAGTACGGTTCGCTATGTTGGCGAGTGGCACACCCATCCTCAGGACTATCCGTGGCCATCTACACTAGACCGAATTGAATGGAACAAGCTCTCGCGAACCCGTGCGGATGGCCGGCCGATGCTTGCAGTCATTGTCGGTCGCAAGGGCCTGTATGTCGAGCTGGTTCCTCATGCCGGAACTGGTCCGGTGATGACCCCTATGGAATGAAGAAAGAGGTGGCGCCGGCAGAAAACTTGAACTTGTCGCCGTGATTGTGCGACTTGGAGGTCATACTCAGGTAGCAAAGAGCGGTGCTTCGAGCGCGCGCGCACCACGAGCCTTGCCAATGGCGAACATCTGCTTCCTCTGTACGCGCGCGACGGCAACGGATCGTTAGCCGTCATTTAGTTGAGTCCAAAGCGGTTATGGATGGGTTTTGCCTTTCGACACATGCCACTGGCGGCCTCGATGAACGGACGCAGGGCGCGTCTTTCTCAACGCGGCCCGCGTCATGGGGTTAGGATCAGAAGCTGAACGGCGCCGTTCCTGCGCTCCTCGACCGTCATTTGTTGGCCGCACAGGTCATTCAGCCTTGGCGTACGCTTTTCCATTGCGTGAGCAGATCCCATCGTCGCCAACACATGGTACACCGCATTCCAGAAGGTAAAATCATCGCCATGACACGCTCTGACCTCATCACCGTTCTCGCTTCGCGCTTCCCAAGTCTTGTGGCGAAGGATGCCGAAATCGCGGTTAAAGAGATCCTCGACGCCATCGGGATTGCTCTGGCACAAGGTGATCGCGTCGAAATCCGTGGTTTCGGAAGCTTCCGTTTGAACTACCGGCCGGCACGAACAGGGCGTAATCCGAAAAGCGGAGAGCCCGTTGCGGTTGCCGAGAAATATGTGCCGCACTTCCAGGCCGGCAAGGAAATGCGCGAACGCGTTGAACAGTCGGTCAAGCCCGCGCCACTCCAGCGGGCTGCCTGATGCGCGTCTAGCGGGTGTTTGCGCTGATCGTGTTGAGCGGCCTGGTTTTCCAGTGATGGCCAAGCGCCGATCGCCATGCCGCCGGCGCGGCCTGTTTTCGCAAGACGTGTCCATCGCTGTCGCCGCCGACTTTGGGCGTGTTGCTCATGGCTGTCCGCCGATGGTGACTTTTCGCGGGACATACCCGGAGGTATTCCACGCAACCGTTGCCGCCTTCGTCGTCTGCGCCGATCCAGGCTGCATCGTTGCCAGAGCCCCAGGCATCGACGAGGGCAGGGCGCCCACTTTCGTCACGTCCACCGTGACAAAGCGGGCCTCCAGCCAATCCGCCCACCTTCCGGCCTTGACGAGCAGATCGGCCCGGTACACCGCGTTGTACTGCGACGTCCGGGAGTGGTAGTTGGCGGCTCGCGTCCAGAGATCGCCCCTGTCCTTCTTGATGTGCTGCCGCAGCCGCCAGGCGGCGAGGTCGAATGCATAGCAGCCGGCCGCTGATACGTCATCCGGCGTGATGCCGTAGCGGGCTAGGTCGCGCAGGTACGCCGTGTTGAACTGCATCGGCCCCACGTCATGCGTGCCGTTGGCGTTGCGCACCCACTGGCCCGGCTTTCCCCCTTCCTTCTCAGCCACCGCAAGCACGATGTTCGCAGGGATCTGGTACTTCACAGCGGCCGCGATCGAGCAGACGACGCGCTCCTGAAGCTGGGGCGGAAGATCGACGAAAGGCATGACCGTTTCCTCTTTCGTCCTACCGGTACCACTCGCCATTCCTGCGCCGGCTATCTTCGGCAGCAATCCGATCGTTGTACCGAGCCAGGGCAGCGTCATGGTCCTGCGCGTCGACCCAGTAGCCGCCTCGTTCCGGCGTACCGACATACCTAGGCGAAAGGTCGGCCAGACTGGTGTATTGGTGCTCGGTGTAGGCCGCGCAATAGCCCGGCATCTGGTTGTTGATGAACACCCTGCCACCGTCAGCGTCCCAGTGGTTCCACACGCGCAGCGTCACGTTCAGTGAAGCCGCGTCGCAGCGGCCGGCGCCGTTCGCCATGGCGCCCACCAGCGCGCGCATTTCCGGTGTCTGGTCCGACACCGGGCACAGGCTCAGGAAGTTGGCGCGTGCTCGCACGGTGTCCGACCACTTCCGCTTGTTGATACCGAAATAGCGCGAGAGCGACGGCGCGCACTCGCCTGGTCGGGTGCCTGTCGCCAGGCATAGGGTTGCCTCGCACGCCAGGCGGGTATCGCCGGTCAGCACCTCCTGGGCGCCGGCCGGGGCCGCAGCTATGGCGGCGATCGCGAGGGCGAATGGCGCGAGAACGCAGTGGTTTTTCATCGGGGAGACTCCTTTCAAGAAGATCGGGCGGCACGGTCACGGAATGCGGCGATTTCCGATTCGGCGTCTACCGATTGGTCGTCTGCCTTTGCCAGGCTGTCGCTGCCGAATACGGGTTTCTGATCGCCCCTGGCCTGGATGGCCGCAGCGATCTTGCCGCCCGTCGTCTCGCCGATGCGATCCATCGCGGCATCCCCCATTTCGCCGGCTTTGGCCTTTGCCACGTCCCAGGTGCCTTGCGCCAGATTCGCCGCAGTGCCTGCCGCGACCTTCCCGGCCTTGGCCACTACCGAAGCTCTATCGCCCGACTGCGCTTGGCCCGACGTTCCACCCCGCTTGGCGCTCGCCTGCCTGGTGTCGGATCTGCCGGAATGTGAACTGCCGTCGCCAGACGACCTGCCGCCGGCTGAACTGCTATCCATCGCCGCCGCAAGCGGGCTTGCGCCGCTACCGCCCGACGATCGGCCCCCATCCGACGAACTGCCGCCGGCCAGGCTCGCAAGCATGTCGCTACCGCCGGCCACGTCCTGCGACGCTTTCGAGCATGCCGCCATCAGGGCTTGCGCGCCGCCGGCGATGTTCTGCACCCCTCCCATTACCGCCGCGCCGGCCATACTGGTTGCCGCTGCCGCCATGCCGGCGGCACCCATTGCCGCCCCAGCAATAGCGCTTGCGCCAAAGTTGCCGGCTCCGCCAGAACCACTGCCAGTGATGACGCCAGCCAACAAGGACGGCACCCGATTGATCAACATCAGCAGGGCGAAGCAGAAAACCAGCATCACGCCAAGTTCCTCAAAGTTGAGCGCGCCCTTGTTCATCTTGGCGTAGAAGGTCGCCAGTAGGTCATTGCCAATGCCGATCAGGAGCACCATCGCCATGAGCTGGACTGCAACGCCGAGAACGGCTTTGTAGTAGTTGATCGCCAGGTCCGAAGTCCATCGCGAGCCGCCGAATCCGAGGAAGAAGATCCCTGCGTACATCAGGATCCATCCCGCAACCAAGAGCAGGAGCATGTTCACTGCGACGGCCGCGAGCAAGAGCATGATCCCCGCGCTCAGGGCGATGCCGACAAAACTATCGATCGGCGTCCATAGCGACAGGCTGATGATGGCCTGCTTCCAGATCATGAACCCGATATCGACGATGCTCGACGGCGTGACCGAGGAGACACCAGAGGCTTGTTCCCCTAGCTTCTGCAAGGATCGGATGATCGAGGACGCAAAGGCCGGTCCGTTCCTGAGCAACCACAGGAAGAAACCGAAGAACAGGATGAACCGGACAAACTCCGCGAAGAATTCACCAATGTCAGCCTTGCGGAGAATGAGCATGCCGCCAGTCCACACCAGCGAGATTGTGCCGAGCGTCCAGAACAGCCACAAGGCCGCGTTCATGACGACTGATTGCCAGCTCGATGCACGTGTGGCGAATTCCGTTACGACCTGGTCGAGCATGCCCTGATTGGTGAGCTGAGCGGCAGCGCCGACCGAATACAGCATCAGGACAGCACCGATTAGCGCTGCAGTTTTGATTCCCTTCATGGCTTCACTTCTTCGGGTCAGTCAATTCGAGCCAGTTCTTCGGCTTCTCGGTCGGCGCGATGCGGCTTTCAGTCGATGACTTATGGGCGTCGCATTGCTGCTGTTCTTCCTGGCTGCGCGGATTCTTGCAGTCAAGCTCGCGCTGACTGCACCCGGGAACCAGAAGCGCCACGATCATGGCAACAGCCACAGGTATGATGTGCTTGACGTGCATGGTGTTGTCCTCCTGTCAGCGGTTCAGTTCGAGCCAGTTCTTGGGGCTGCTGGTCGTGTTGATTCGGCTCTCTGTCGAAGTGGCATGCGCAGCCGCCTGCTGGGCCTCCCTGTCGGCTTCCACCTGCATGCGCGTTGCCAACGCGTTTTGCTGGGCGATCAACAGCCCGCGAATCTGCAGGAGCTGGTTGGCCTGCTGGCTGGCGAGCTGGTTTGCGTAGCTGATCGCCTGCATCTGGCCAGTCGCGCTTTGCGCACTCCCCTGCAGGCGCTGCAAGGTCCTGGCATCCGCTTCCAGGGCGGCCTGTTGCTTGTCCAGACCCCGGAACAGTGCATCGTTGGCTCTTTTCTGTGCTTCGGAGCCGAAGCGCTGGTTCTCCTTGATCGCGGCCCACTCCGCGTCGGTGCAACCGCCCTGCCTGAAGCAGGGCGAGCCACGGTAATAGGACGCGTCCTGGAACTTGCCGAGGTACGCGTCGATGCTCCCCAGGTTGGTCTTGTAGTAATTCAGCGTGTCGATTGCACTGCGCAGCTGGTTCATCGTGCCGGTGGCCGAGTCCCAGATATAGGCTGCCGGCGCCAGCGTGTTCTGCAGCATGTTTTCGTACTGCTGCAGTTGCGTCTGGTACTGCTGAATCTGCTTCAGCGTCTGGGCGACGGCTTCGATCGAGCTGATCACGGTCTGCGAGAGGTTCGCGGTGTCGATGACCGGGATCCCTGCTGCATGCGTCGGCGTCGTCATTGCCGGGCCGGCGAACAGTGCCAGAAGCAGCGCCCGAAGCAGGGTGCCTGTGGCAGTTACCTTCATGGCGGTGGGTTTGCGGGTCAAGAGTTTCATGCTCACTGCTCCTTGGCGTCAGTAGTCAAACGATTGGTACGGCTTGGAGAACGTCATGTCCCTGGCGACTATGACGTTGAAGCGATACCCCGGCCGGATCTCAAGCGTCGGTGCGATGTTCATGTTCTTGGCGATCAACTGCGCGGTGACCTGGCCGAGTTGCTGGCCCAGGGCTTCGCTCATCGCGCTGCCGGCGGTCGGTGCGCCATAGACGCTGTTGCCCTGGTTCTGGCCCTGGCTGTAGGTGATGCCGGCGGTCACGGCAGACATCAGGAGGGCCGATCCGAACAGGCGCAGGTAATGATTGTTCACCTGGTCCGTAAGGCCAGCATAGCCGACACCATCGGCACCCGGCATGGCGCCGATATCGATCGCCTTGCCATCGGGGAAGACGATGCGTTGCCAGGCGACGAGCACGCGCGCCTGGCCGTAGGCGACATCACTCGAGTATCGGCCGACCAGGCGCGAGCCTTGCGGGATCAACAGATGTTTGCCGGTCGGCGTGTCGTATACGTTCTGCGCGACCTGGGCCATGATCTGGCCCGGGAGTTCGGAGTTGATCCCGGAAATCAACGTCCCCGGGATGACGAACCCGGCCCGCAGCTCAAACGGCGAGCGCGGCGCTTCCAGCCTGGAATCGAGCTTCCAGCGCTCGCCTTGCTCGCTGCTGCTGCCTCCGCTGCTGCCATTTCCGAATTGCGCAAGGTTGTTCCTGCCGCCCGCGGCCGCGGTGGGCAGCAACTGGGGAGATGACGGTGCACCACCGCTGCCGGCGCCCCCGATGCCGGCTCCCTGTAGTGTCGCCAACCGGGCCTTGTAGGCTGCCGTCGGGTCGTCGTGCACCGCGGCCTCGCTTTGCTGTCGTATCGCCGCCAGCCGCGCCAGTGTTTCTTCCCGGCTACCCGGTGCGCCGGCATGACCCGCAGCGCCGGGCGCCGAGCCCGCGCTACGCGGGGCAACCATCTGCACCGTGGTTCTGGCCTTCACCGCCTCTTCGAGCTGCTGCATCTTCG
>CAZPSQ010000176.1:0-11930 GCA_964588755.1 uncultured Prosthecobacter sp.
GCATTTTCCGGGGCGGGGGGAGGCGGGGTGGGTTCCGAAGACATGCGCGAAGTGATGAAACTTAATCGCGTTTCATCGGAAAGGCGAGCGCGTCAACCGGTGCATTGTTAAAAGGAAGCGGGGTGTCGCAGATTGGAGACTCCCCTGCCCCGACGTCCGTGGCCAATCAACCCTCCACCAGCTTGCCTTCTTTGAGAATCAACCGCCGGTCACCGCGTGTGGCCAGCTGCTGGTCATGGGTGACGACGATGAGGGTCTTTTTGGCCTCGTCCACGACCTGCATGAGCATGTCGATCACCCCAGAGCCTGTGCTGGCGTCGAGGTTGCCGGTGGGTTCGTCCGCGTAGATGATGCCTGGGTTGTTGATCAGCGCACGGGCGATGGCCACGCGCTGCTGCTCGCCCCCGGAAAGTTCCGTGGGCAGGTGGCTGAGGCGTGGTGTCAGGCCCACCTTGTCCAGCAGCTCACGGGCGCGGGCCTCGCCTTTTTTGCCACCGATCATGGAGGGCAGCATGACATTTTCCAAGGCGGTGAGCTCGGGCAGCAGGAAGTAATGCTGGAAGACGAAGCCCATGACCTGGTTCCGGGTGCGTGCCCGCTCGGCGGCGGCGGCCTTGTAGAGGGAGCGGCCATGCACCAGGACGTCACCCCCACTGGGCTGCTCCAGCCCGCCCAGGACATAGAGCAGCGTGGTCTTGCCCGCGCCAGACTGGCCGCAGAGGAAGACTTTCTCCCCGGCTTTGACCTCGAGGTCCACCCCGCGCAGGACGGGCAGGTCATGCCCGGCAAGGTGGTAGGTGCGGTGCACGTCATTGGCGGCGAGTGGGGCGGCTTCCTGGCTCATGAAAATAAGGTGGGCGCATGGTCGGCAGATGCGCCCCTGCGTCAAGACGCGATGCCAATGCCCGCGTGCGCGCGCTGCCGCAGGGCTTCATACATGACGATGCCAGCGGCGGTGGCAAGGTTCAGGCTGCGCGTGCCGTGCATGGGAATGCGGAGGCAGCGTTCCGTGGCAATGATAGAGGGGGGAATGCTGCGGGTCTCCGGACCAAAGACGAGGCAAACCTCCTCCTGGGCGAGGTCGGCGCCCCAGTAATCGGTGCTGCCGTGGCACTCGATAAAGTGAACGGCGGTGGCGGCCGGAAGCTGCGCGCGCAGGGCATCCCACGAATCCCATACGCGCAGGTCCACCTCCTGCCAGTAGTCCAGCCCGGCGCGTTTCAAGTGCTTGTCATCCAAGGTGAAGCCGAGGGGACGGATAAGGTGCAGGCGTGCCTGCGTGGCCAGACAGAGGCGGCCGATGGCACCGGTGTTGTGCGGGATCTCCGGCTGAAAGAGGACGACGTGCAGCATGCGCCCGAGGGTTCAGCCTTTGAAGACAAAGAATTTCCGGCAGATGAAGTTGACCATCACCGAGGAGACCTGGTTGAAGAACTGCGCGAGGAGGGTGTGGATGCCATACCTGTGGATGAGATAGGGGCCGGCCGCCAAACCCACGCCGAAAGAGATGCTGCTGATGGTGCTGAAAAGCAAAAACTCCTTCACTTTGCCATGGCGACCTGGGGTGAAGACCCACTTCGAATTGGTGTAGTAGGCGAACAGGTTGCCAAAAAAAAAGGCGACCAAGTTGCTGTAGGTACTGTTCAAAGCGCGAACCTCTTGAGGAAGATCGTCGAGGGAAGGCCACACCCATATGGAAAGTGCCAGCCAGATAGTCTGGCTGAGGGCAAACGCGCCGAATCCACAGATGACGTACTTCATGAACTGGATCACCGGGTGCGTGTCCCGCCTGTTCATGCGCTCCAAGATCATGCGCCAGTCGTTTTCTTGGAAGAAGCGTCGGGTCTCGGCCAGGGTCATCATGCGGAAGGATGGTGGTACATACCTTCACAACAAAAAGCCTGTCCAACGAAGACTTCGTCAGACAGGCTGGAATTTACCGCGCTGGACGCGGTGGATGGGCGTTCATCAATGGTAGTGCCAGTTGCCATCGCGGTCGTAGTGACCACCGGGCCGGCCGTCATAGGGATGCCAGTTTCCCCGACGGTCGTAGTAGCCGCGGGAGTATTCGGCATTGCGCTGGTCGGTGGAATTGCCGATGGCGTTGCCACCCAGCGCGCCGAGACCGGCGCCAATGGCGGCACCCTCCAGGCCACGGCCGCTCTGGTTGCCAATGATGCCGCCGACGGCCGCGCCACCCAAGGCACCCAGGACAGAGCCGGTTTGGGCGTTCGGGCCTGAGGCGCAGGAAATCAGCGACAGGGAGGAAAGAAGAACGAGGATGGTCTTTTTCATGGGAAGTCTTGGGATGGATGTTGTCGAGAGGAGTGAAGCACTGGCCGGTCTCAGAAAACTGGACCGGCCAGGCACAGATTCAACCGGGCGGACATGCGCCGCAGGCGCGCCCGCCGGATGGATCAATAGTAGTGGTAGTTGCCGTTGCGGTCGTAGTAACCCTGGCGCTGCTGGCCACGGTAGTACTGGGCATTGCGCTGGTCGCGGGAATTGCCGATGGCATTGCCACCGAGGGCGCCGAGGCCAGCACCGATGGCGGCGCCTTCCAGGCCACGGCCGCTCTGGTTGCCAATGATGCCGCCCGCGGCAGCACCGCCGAGGGCGCCGATCACGGTGCCGGTCTGGGCATTGGGTCCGGTGGCGCAGGAAACCAGGGAGGCGGCGGTGAGAACAGTAAGAATGGTCTTTTTCATGTTGGTGTGTTTTGTGTGTTTTTCCTGGAGAGGAAAAAATGGATGTGATTCAAGCTGTGATGAATCATTGAAAATCAAAAGACAGGCGCAGAGCAGTGCCTAGCTGCTGGCGTTTCCACCGTTACCTGGGCATGGGAGCCTGTGCCAAGCATAAAGTGAAGGAGAGGGCGGCAAACAGCGCCACGGCTAGGTGTTTCATGGAAATATGACTCCCTTAGTCGAAGGATAGGGCGGGTTTGTTCAGTTAGAAAAGAAAATTCCTCCATGATGCCTGTTCAAATCGTGGCCGGGGGTGTCCACGGATGTCTCCTCGCAAGGGGGGTTTCTTCATTTGACGCCGATTCGGCCAGCGGCTACAAACGTGCCTGCCCTACCCCCTCTTTATGCAAGTGCGTTCCTTACTTTGCAGCCTCGCGGCTGTTGCCACCCTCGGACTCATTCCCACGCAGCTCTCCGCAGATCAACTGCCGCTGGACCACCCGGCTGCGACCTTGGTCAAAAAGTATCTCACCGCCGTCGTCGTACAAGACTGGAAGACCGCCGCCGACCTCCTGGTGCCGAATTCCCTCGAGCGCCGCCAGCGTGAGACCGTGAACATCATCAAGGCAGCCCCCACCATGACGGATGAGGAGACGATGCTGGCTGGCTACGAGGTCAAGGGCGTGCGCGAGCTGGAGTCCATGACACCCCAGGAGTTCTACAAGGCTGACCGCGAGGCCTGGCACAAAAAGCTGAAGCTTACCCCTGAGGCCACCAAGCGGAAGCAGGAGACCCTCAAGATCACCGTCCTCGGCCTCGTCGAGGAGAAGGACAAGGGCTACATCCACGCCACCGTGCGCACCTCGCAGGAAACGCTGACGGACAAGATTGAGGAGCTCTTTCTCATTTCCTTTGTTCCAGACCCAACCAATCCCAAGAGCTGGCTGATCTCCCCAGAGATGAAGGACCGGCCAGTCATCACCCCGCTCGACGGCTCCGCGCCGAAGGACGCCGATGAGGCGCCAAAGAAAAAGAAGTAGGTGGGACCAAGACAGTCAACCCAGATTCAAAGCGAAGGCCTCAACGAGAGTTGAGGCCTTTGTTTTCAGAGCATGGCCCGCAGCTCGCCCAGCCGCACCTTGCCCAGCTCACCGCGTGGAATCACCTCCACATGGCGAATCTCAGTCAAGTGCTCCAGCGGCGGAAGCTGGACATTGAGCAGGTGCTGCATTCCTGCCGCCTCCGCCTCATTCATGCCGCTGACCACCAGCGCCAGTGCTGCCTCTTTCCGCGCATCCGGCACATCGCACACAGCGGCATCGGCGTGGTTCAGTCCAAGCTGAAGGCGCAGCCCATCCACTCGTTCCTGAATGGGGCCTAGGCCCACAAGTTCACCAAGAATTTTCACGATGCCGGCTTCGCGCCCGACAAAGCGCAGCACCTGACGTCCAGCATGCCGGGCCAGTGCCACACGGTCGCGCGTGCGCAGCCCCGCCTCTGGAGAGATGGGCTGCCACTGCCAGCGGCCAGAATCGTCCTGGAACGCATATCCGCATGCCAGGGCGTCCCCACAGATGGTCAGCACGCCTGCTTCGTCCGTGCTGAGTTTCCAGATCGGCAGCACCTCCATCTCCCCCTCGGATCGCGGTGTCTGCGTGGCCACCTGGGAGCCGGTCTCCGTCATTCCATAGGTGCGCAAAACCGGCCATCCCAGCCCCACGGCCGCATCCCTGATCTCCGCGCTCATTGCCCCGCCACCCACCAGCACCGCACGCAGGCAGGGCGGACAGGCCAGACGGGCTGAGACGATGTCAAACACCTGCGTGGGCACCAGAGAGGCCAGCGTGGCACGTGCGCGGTTGCACGCATCGACAAAGGCCAATGCATTCCATTTCCCCTCCAGGCATGTGACCGGGCTGCCGCTGAGGTGCGCGCGTGCCAGGATGCCAAAGCCCCCCACATGATGCGTGGGCAGCGCCAGCAGCCAGTGGTCCTGGCCAGTGATGCCGAAGTGCTCATTCACCGCCTGCGCGGAGGTGAGCAGGGACTGCTTCGACAGCCCCACCCATTTGCGCCTTCCCTCGGAGCCGCTGGTTTGGAAGAAGCACCAGTCTTTTACCTTCAACTCATGGCGGGCCAGCTCCTCCAAGCCTGCGCTCTCTTGAGTGTGGTCGGAAAGGCCAATCCACACGCTGCCATCGGTCCAGAATTCGGGCTCAAGCTTCATTTTCACAGGCGCCGCCATGGCAGGTTTTCCAAAACGTCTCCAAAGCCCAGCCCTCCGCCACCGCGATCCGCCTGCAGGTGCCCGCCATGGGTGCTCATGCGCTCAAAAAAGGCATCCTTTTCAAACAGGTGGTCCGTGCACAATCCGCAGTAGTCCAATGAATGTCCTTCCGCCTGGGCCGTGGCCGCCTCATACGCGGCAAACATCTGGCCAAAGGCATGGTCCATGGCGGAGGTCATCACCAAAGGCTTGTCCGGGTGTGCCTGCGCCACCGTGCGCCAGTCGCGGCGGGCGGGCTTCACCACCACGGTGTCGAAACCGTGGGTGCCTTGCTTCCAGCCCTTGTCCAGGGCCAGACGCACCCCCCAGCGCTGGCGGAGGTGCTCCCACGCGTCCGCATCGTAGGGGAATGGGTCCTCCACGAAATCCAGCGCCCGATGAATGTGCAGCGGCATGAACTCCACGAACTTGGCAAACGTCAGCCGGTCCAGCACACCATTGAAGTCCACCCGCAGGCGCACGCCTTGCTCCTCAAAGCGTCTGGCGCAGCCTGCCAGAAAGCGCATCGTCTCGCCATGGTTGGAGAATCCCTTGGCCTTGACCGCAGGCCAGCCTTCCGCCAGCACGCGCTCCATCTGGGGTTCTGTCTCGGCCGCAAAACTCCAGGAGTAGTGGCTGCGCGGGATCTCCAGATTTTCGAACAGGCTGATCCCAGCCCGACGCGCGGCCCCATCGATCTGCGCGCAGCGCAGGGCCATCTCTGTCACAGGCGTCGTGATGCCCTGCGCAAGCAGACGCAACTGCTCCTCCACCGGTGCATCCCCAAACTCCGGCCAGGGATGCACACAGCCGTGGCCCTCGTTCACGCGGATCAGTGCGCCCGCGAACACCCGCCGCTGCGAAACGGCGTTCAGGGAGACACCGCTGCGGAGCAGATAGTCGTAAGCATAGATGGCGGTGTCATGCGTCATGCGTGTGATGCTAACTAGGCTGTCAGCCTTCTCATTCCTCACCTCCATGCCGCAGCCCACTGCTTGGCAAAGTAGGTGAGAATCATGTCGGCACCGGCACGGCGTATGCCGATGAGAGATTCGTGCACGATCTTGGTCTCATCCAGCCAGCCTGCGGCGGAGGCGGACTTGATCATGAGGTACTCGCCACTGACCTGATAGGCGGCGATGGGCAGCGTGGTGGCGGCGCGCAGTCTGGCAATGATGTCAAGGTAAGGACCCGCAGGCTTCACCATGAGGATGTCCGCGCCCTCCTCCTCATCCAATGCGGCCTCGCGCAGGGCCTCGCGGGTGTTGGCAGGGTCCATCTGGTAGGTCTTCTTGTCCCCTGCTTTTGGGGCGGAATCCAACGCGCCACGAAACGGGCCATAGTAAGCACTGGCGTACTTGGCGGTGTAGCTCATGATGGAGACGGATTGGAAACCGGCCCCGTCCAACGCATCGCGGAGGGCTGCCACGCGACCGTCCATCATGTCACTCGGCGCCACGATGTCCGCCCCGGCGCTGGCGTGGCAGACGGCCTGCCTGCACAGCACGGCCACTGTTTCATCATTGAGGATGCGGCCGTCATCAGAAACGAGGCCGTCATGCCCGTCACTGTTATAAGGGTCCAGCGCCACGTCAGTGATGACTGTCAGCGTGGGATGCGCCGCCTTCAGCGCACGGATGGCGCGAGGCACGAGGCCGTCATCGTTGTGGCACTCTTCCGCGCCACGGGTCTTAAGCTCATCCGGAATGCGGGGAAACAACACCACGGCAGGCACACCCAGCGCATGGGCCTCACCGGCCTCCTTCACCAGCCCGTGCAAGCTCCAGCGGGTGCAGCCGGGCATGGAGGAAATCGGCGTATTCTCCTCCCCCTCCTGCAAAAACAGCGGATAGATCAAATGCCCTGGTGTCAGCTCCGTCTCCCGCACCAGGTCGCGGATGGCGGGAGACTGGCGGTTACGGCGGGGGCGGATGGGCAGGTTCATGGGGGATTAGTTTACGATGGTGGAGGCTGTCGCGTTGACAGTTGTTTCCCAAACCACCGTCAACGGCTGCAAACAGTCGTCAACTGTCGTCTGGATGGCCATCGCAAACGATGGCAGGCCGGCAGCGAACAGCACGGACAAGCTCCCGTGTCACCGGATCAGGCCCCAGTTCCGCCCAAGCGGAAAGTAGCAGAACAGGGCGGGGCCGACGAGGCTGCGCTCCGGCACCACACCCCACACACGGCTGTCAGAGCTGTTGTAGCTGTTGTCCCCCAGGGCCACGTACTGCTGCGGGCGCAGGATGAAGCGCTCATGGCGGCCATAGACACGCCAGGCTGGCGCATAGCCCCGGTAACCGTCCTTGGGTTGGTTCTCGGTGCCGCTCATCACTTTTTTGAAACCCGGCTCTTCGGCCTCCTTGCCATTGATCTTGAGAAGCGGAGAGGCGATCTCCAGCTCATCCTCCGGCACACCGGCAAGGCGCTTGATGTAGTGCTGGGAGCCCTGCTCAGCCGGCACGCCAATGGCGTTGATGTTCTGCGTGGTGAAGACAAAGACCTCCCCGCGCTCCGGCCTGCGGAAGTGGTAGGAAAACTTGTTCACCAGCACGTGGTCGCCCGTGTCCAGGGTGCCACGGGCCAGCAGCTGGCCTTTGGTGATCTGCCTGCCACCCAACTCATCAACATCCCGGATGATCTGCGCGTCCGGGGTGATCTCCGCTGCGGTCGGGGAAACGGGCGCGCCATCCGCAGTCTGTTGCAGGCCGACATGAGTGAAAAAGCCCAGATTAAACTCCTTGTCTGTGGCCAACTGGCGCAGCGGTGCCCATATCCACTGGGTTTCCCCATCCTCATAGTGCATCTCGCAATGGGCGAAGAAGCCCATGAAGCTGTGCTCTGTGAGCGGATCTTTCATGCGCAGCCTGCCGGTGTGATTGGCCACCACGTTGAAGTAGCTGCGCCCCGTGACCCAGTCCTTCATGCGTTTCATCACATTCGGCGTGGGGTCATCCTTGGTCTGATTGGCCACCAGACCATAGAGGGTGGGCTGCATGGAGCCGGTGGGGATCTTGAACGGCTGCGCAATGTAAGTGCGGATGCCCAGGGCGATGACGATGGCGACAAAGAACACCTCGATATTGTCCGCGAACTCCGAGTGCCTGGCATCAGGCAGCGCGCGCTCGCAGACGGTGTTGATCTCGGTGGTCAGGGTGTCGATGCGGCCTTTGTCCCGGGAGCGCATGGCATCCTCCAGGCTGCTGCGCAGCACGCTGATCTCTTCCAGCTTAGCCGGATGCAGGATGTCCCGCTTGTAGTTGATGAACCGCGTCACTCCTTTGTGCAGGAGCTTGGCGTGCTTGAGATAACGGGGTGTGAGGAAAAACATCGAGCTTGGGGGCTTGGCGAGGGCTTGTTTGGCGCTGACACTAGGGAGCGAATCCGAATGCTCAAGGCCGGGAGTGGGACTTCTTTGGCCTCCGTCCGCGCCCCGAATGCCAGATCAATGCAGCGGCTGAAGGGCATTATCGGGATGATGGACAGCACTCCCACCGCTGTTAAAATGAGCGGGCAACCACTACCTGCACCTCATTCCATGGAATCACGCGGCCGATCTCCTGAAGTCGAGTATTTGCAAAAGCGCCTCCGGCGGCCGCTCTGCAACATCGACAACCACGGCTTCATCTACGAGCGGCCCCTCCACCCCCCGCCAGCGGAACCGGTGACGCCTGAGGAACGCCTGCTGGCCCCTCTCTACCGCAAGTGCTACCGCCTAAATGCCGAGGGCTGCATCGTGGCGCTGAATCTCCGTGACTGCCGGGTGCATGACCTGGAGTTCTTGAGTCCGTTGAAGAGCCTCCGCTTCCTGTCTCTGGACAACAACGACGTCACAGATCTGGAGCCTTTGCAGGAACTGCCACACCTGCGGTCCATCTCCCTTGAGAAGAATGAGATCAAAAAACTCTGGCCGCTGGAGGCACTGCCCGAGCTGCGGAGCTTGTCCCTGGGAAACAACCGCATCAGCGACCTGGACTCACTGCGACACCTGCCACGAATCCGGTCACTGAACCTGTGGCTGAATCCACTGGAAGATCTGGCACCGCTGGAGAGCCTGGCCGAGCTGACCTGGCTGGACCTGCAATGCACGCAGACCGCGGACCTGCGCTCATTGCAGGCACTGCCACAGCTGGAGACGCTGTGCCTCGGCATGAACAACCACGACGCCATGATCCGTGATCTGGGGCCGCTGCAGGCGCTGCCGCGCCTGCGCTCGCTCACCTGGACCAGCAGCGAAATAAGCACCCTCAAGCCGCTGCTGGCGCTGCCACATCTGGTGTATCTGTCCCTCTGGGGAAACCGGATCGAAAACATCGAGGCCCTGCGCGGCATGACGCAACTTCAGGCCCTGCACCTTGGCAGCAATCTCATCAGTGATCTGCGGCCGCTGGCCTCGCTGCCACAGCTGCGGTCGCTCGAGCTGGTGAAAAACAAAATCTGCAGCATCTCCCCGCTGCAGGCGCTCACTCAATTGCAGGCGCTTGATCTGCGGACGAACCAGATCAGCGATCTCACGCCCTTGCGCGGCCTGTCTCAACTGCAATGGCTCGACCTCGGGCTCAATGCTCATCTCGAGGATCTTTCGCCGTTGCATGAGCTGCGGGAACTCCGCTCGCTGGATCTGGGAAGCTGCAAGCTGACCCCACATCAGCTTGAGCAACTGCTGCAGGCGCTGCCCCGGCTGCAGACGCTCGATGTGAGCAACAATCTCATCAGCGATCTGCAGCCATTCGCATCATTGCCTCAGTTGCAGACGCTCGATGTCAGTGACAACCAGATCCAGGATCTTACCCCTCTGCGGAACCTGCCCCAGTTGCAATTCCTCGGCCTGCGGAAGAACCAAGTCACCGAGCTTCCATCCCTGCGATCGATGGCAAAACTGCGCACAGTGGATCTCCGAGAGAATCAGATCTCGAAGCTTCCGCCCCAGGAGTCTCTTCCAGCACACATGGAGATGGAGGAAGGCCCCGAAGCAGGCTGGGAAAGCCACCCAGGCTCCCTTCTATGGCGGGAAAATCCGCTGGAACAGTCCTGAGACCCCCCATCCTCGCCCGGCAGCATCCTAGCTCTTACTGACGATCACATCCCTCAGCAGTTCCGCCGCCTTGGCTGGATCAGACGCCACAAGGCTGGCGATGGTGCCGCCCTCATCCCGTCTTAAAATATGCATCGAGCGCAGGTCGATTCCCACCTCCTTCAGCCGCACGGCGATGGTGGCCAGCGCCCCTGGCTTGTCCTCCAGCCGCACAAGCAGCACATCCTGGGCGATGGCGTGAAAGCCATGATCCCGCAGCGCGCGCACGGCCTCGTCATAGCGGTCCACACTGAGAACCACGATGCCGCGATCCTCCACACCTTCGATGTCGATCTCCTCAATGTTGACGCCACGCTCGGCGAGGCAGGTGGCGATCTCCGCGGCAACGCCGGTCTCATTGCGGACAAGGACGGTAAGCTGTTTCATACGGGGTATGAGTTGGGCCGGGGGTGTGCCGTTGCCTGAAAGGCCTGAACATAGTCCTCAATAAACTCCTCCAGCATTTCGGTGGTGACGTGCGGCATGACGATGAGGTGTCCGATGTCCTTCTTCGGCGCGATGATCCATTTCTCCATCATGCTCTTCGGCGGCCGGGGAAAGACGACGGTGATGGAGTTCGCATGCCGCCAGGCGGGAATGCCCTGTGACTGCAGTTTCTGCACGGCCATCTCCGCACGCTGCAGGCAGCCTTCCACGATCTCCCGCATCCCCTGCTCTCCCAGCGTGCGCAGGCGGTGCCAGAGCATCAGCGGGGCCAGCCCGCTGCGTGAACCTGCAATGGTTGTGTCCAGCGCGCCAATGTACTCGATGGAGCGGGAGATGCGGTCCACATGCGCTTTTCTGGCGATGACCACACCACAAGGAACCGGGGCACCGAGCATTTTGTGGCCGCTGATGGAGATGCTGTCCGCCCCGGCGGCAAAGTTCCACGGCTGCGGCGCCTCCACAAAAGGCAGAATCATGCCGCTGAGGGCCGCATCGGCATGGATGTAGGCATTGGGAATGGCCAGATCCTCCAGGAGGGCGCGTATCAGGGAGACGTCATCCACCGCGCCCTTCATGGTGGTGCCTATGTTGCAGAAAAGGATGGGGGGCACATCGCGGTGGATGCGCAGTGTCTCGCGCAGGTCGGCGTAGTCCATCTGGCCGTCCGGCTGGCTCTTGATCATGATGTTCCGCGTGTGCTGGAGCCGCAGCACCTTGGCCACGCTGTAGTGCGTGTCCTCGCTGAAGTAGCAGATGCCATCCGGGAAAAGCTCCCGCGCCACATACAGCCCGTACATGTTTCCCTCCGTGCCCCCACTGGTCACATAGCCCCACCACTGCCCCTCCGGTGCCTCCGTGTACCGTGCAAAGTCCGCCACGACCTCACGCTCAAACTCCATCGTGTTCAGCCGGTAGTTCGTGCCGGTGAAGGGGTCACCCACATTGTTGATGCTGAACTCCAGAAAGCGGAACAGCGTCGAGTAATCAAAGGCCTGGTTGGTGGGGTAGCCGATGTTCCGCGCGCTGGCCGAAGACAAGCGCTCATGGAGAGCGTCAAGCCGCCGCAGGTCTGAAGGTGAAAGTTGGTTGGGCTTCACTTCACCAAAGATAACGCCGCTGCGAGACCCGGCGTGTCTATGGTTTTGCGTGAAAAAGGGCGGTTTCCGCCCACAACATCAGTTTGTCTTCAGCACCTCGATGAACGCCTCCTGCGGGATGTTCACGCGGCCGATGGCCTTCATCTTCTTTTTACCTTCCTTCTGCTTCTCCAGCAGCTTGCGCTTACGGGAAATGTCACCGCCGTAGCACTTGGCGGTCACATCCTTGCGCAGGGCGCTGATGGACTCGCGGGCGATGATCTTACCGCCGATGGCCGCCTGGATGGCGACGACGAAAAGCTGCTGGGGAATAACTTCCTTCAGCGTGGCGCAGAGCTGGCGGCCACGACTCTCGGCCT
>CAZPSQ010000177.1:0-11927 GCA_964588755.1 uncultured Prosthecobacter sp.
ATCGAGGAGCACGTCTTCCACCAGGAGGCCGTCCACACCACCGAGGACGAGCACATCGAGCCAGCCTACATGCACAAGGAGCCTTACAAGGTCCGCCCCCTGTATGCCGACGAGGCCATCATGGACCTTGAGCTCAGCGACCGCCCCTTCGTCCTCTTCCACAACCAGAAGACCCACCGCCTCGCCATCCTCTTCCGCCGCAAGGACGGCGACTACGGCCTCATCGAGCCCGAGGACCCCAATGCTGTCCCCGCCACCAATGGCAACGGCAGCGGCAGCAACTAAACATCCCGCCCGTCCATAGACGGATCAAATCAACAGCCCAGGCCAGACCCCGCGTCCGGCCTGGGTTTTTTCATGGCCACGCCCGCGCCTCACTCCGGCAGCAGCGCCTTGATCTTCTCCAGGTTGTCATGGCTTTGGATCTGGAAGTTCTTTTGGATCTCGTCCTGCCGCCGGGTGTTCTGCGCGACGACCGCCATGTAGGCATTGTAGCGCTCTAGGTCTTTCGGGTTGTGAAAGTAGAACCGCTCACCATCCACCTGCCAATCCGCGCGCGTGGATTCCAGCAGGTCAATGATCGTCCCCATCAGCTCCACGGTCTGCACCTCCAGCTCCAGGTTTTCCTGCAACACTGGCTGCACTTTGATCATGCCCTTCTCATAGTTCCGCAGCGCGTTGGCCTTTTGCACCGGATCGAAGCCCGCCGACTCCAGTTTTTGGGGGAAATCCGCCAGCACCTTTTCCACCCCGCTCTGGTACTCCTTCATCGCCTTTCTGAACGCCGCCAGCATGGCACGGGATTCCACAAACCCAGTATCCTCCGCCACCCGCTTCGCTGACAGCAGGCGCCCGATGTCTGCACGCTGCACTTCCACCACATACGTCTGCTTGACGGTCGCCATCTCAGCCATCATTTCCTGCATCAGGCGGCCAAGTTTATCGAGCACATCATTGCCCTGAATCTCTGCCCCGAACTGTGGTGGCGTCACCTTCCCTCCAGCCTCCGAAGGAACAGGCAACTCGTGCACATTCTTCAAATTCGCCTGCAGTTGGGTCAGGGTTTCACGTGCGCGCTGCGCCTCGCTTCCACCGGGGCGGCTGGCAGACCATGCGTCAACGCTCAGAGTCCGCGCCGGGATTTCCGTTGAATTGCCTCCCATCAACACGCCCAGCATCACCAGCCCAATGATCACCAGCACACTCACACTGTAGGCCCGCACCAGCATCGGTCGGAAAGGCTTCCGAAGCGCGGCCCGGATGCCTGCGACGACAAGCGCCGCAATCCCTCCGAAGAGCATCACCGCCAGCGCATATCCCACGGCCATGCCAAGAATGCCACCCATGCCATGCAGATTTGGCTGGAGTAAGCTGTTCACGAACCCAAAGCCAAAGGCTGCCAGCGTCACCCATACCGCCCCCCCCCATCTGATTTTCTCAGGGCTGGGGGGCTCGTCTTCAGCAAACGAAAGCGTGATCGCACGAAAGGTCCGTGCCTCTGTCGTCATCTGGTGGGGAATACGGCCCGGCACCGTGATCACCTGCGCGCAGCTCGGGCAGGCCACCCGGGCGCCCACCAGCGTTTCCTCCGCATCGATCGACTGGACACAATGGAGACAGTAAAAGTGGGGCATGTCGGCAAAGGGATCAGGATTGAATGCGCGGACGATTTAGGACCCATCATGAAATGCCCCTCTGGGGTGACAAGAGAAAAAAACCGTGTGCCTCCGCAGGTTCTACCCTTCCCCTGCGGCACCACAGGAACCATGGTCTTCCCCCACCTCCTCAAACAAAGTCTTCCACACAGAAACATCCTCCTCATCCGCAATGTCCCACACCCGCAGTCCTTCACAGCCATCCTGCCGGAAGAAGCAGCCGGTGATGCCGTCATAGCGGGACCAGGCCTGCGAGTCGAAGACCACAACCTCACCAGCCGCAAAGGAGTCGCGCAGCGCCTTGAAGTCCACACGCACGCGGTAGTGCCTGCCTGGAGTAAACGGGGTGCTCATGCCGCAACATTGCCACGACTTCCATCTCCGGCAAACCATAGCCAACGGCACGCGGCGCCCTCATCTCTTGACATCGCACACCTGCGCCCGCATCACTCGCCCATGTCCCTTGCCACCCATGACCAGATCAGCGCCCTCATACGCCATCGCCGCTCCATCAAGCCCGTGGACATGGACGCCGCGCGGCCTGTGGACCGCGCCCTGCTCACCCAGGTGCTGGAGGACGCCACCTGGGCGCCGAACCATGGGATGACGGAACCCTGGAAGTTTCTGGTATACCAGGGCGCCGCACGCCGGCGCCTGGCGGAGACGATGCAGCAGGTCTATCAGGCCACCACACCGGCCAACGAGTTCCGCGAGGACAAAATGAAAAAGATGGGCGAAACCCCACTGCTCGCCTCCGTCGTGATCGCCTGCGTCATGGAGCGCCGCGGCGGCGCCAAGATTCCCGCCATCGAGGAGGTGGAGGCCGTCGCCTGCGCGCTGCAAAACCTCCAGCTCTCCGCCACCGCCGCCGGCCTCGGCTGCTACTGGTCCTCCCCTCCCCTGCTCGATGCCCGCCCGTTTGCCGACTGGCTGCACATCGGCGCGGAGGACAGGTGCGTGGGCCTCATCTACCTCGGCTGGCCCCGTGAGGGCCTGAAGTGGCCACGAAGCGTACGGCAGCCCGTGGACGCCAAAACGAACTGGTACAACGAATGACCGAGTGGATCACCAGCGCCTGGGAGGCGACCGCGCATTTCTTCACCGGCATGCCGTGGCAGATGTGGGGCGTCTGGTCGCTCACCATCTGCCTTCTGCTCGTGGGCCTCATCGGCTCCGTCATTCCTTTCCTCCCCGGCCCCTTCCTCATTTTCATCGCGGGCATCCTCCACACCTATCTGCGGCCGGAGTCCGCCATGAGCTTCTGGGGCATCGTCATTCTCTCCGTCTGGCTCGTCGTCGCCTACGTGATCGACTTTGCCGCCGGCATGATGGGCGCGCGCTGGTTCGGCGCCAGCCGCTGGGGCATCGCCGGGGTCTTTGTCGGCGGCATCGTGGGCATGTTCCTGGGGCCGTTGGGCCTGATCCTCGGCCCCCTCGTCGGCGGCATCGCGTGCGAGCTCATCTTCGCCAAAAAGCAGCTTCAGCCCGCCGCCAAGTCCGCCTGGGGCTCCCTCCTCGGCGCGGGCGTCGGTCTGGTCGTGCGCGTGGTCGTCTCGCTCGCCATGATCGCCACCTTCCTCATCGACGCCTTGTGGTGGTGATGCCACCAAGCCAGCAAAGTGAAAAGCAGCCCCCGGCCTTCAGCTTGACCTGCCCTGTTCGGTCTTTCCCACCCCGTCCTTCCCGTCCTCAAGCCTTCCCCTGCAGCAGCATCCGCAGACCGAAGACCACCAGGATCGTCCCAAAGATGCGCGTCAGCGTCTCATTGCTCATCGACTTCAGCCACCCCGCCCCGAAGTAGGCGAACAGCGAGGCCGAGACCGCCGTGATCACGGCCACCTTCCAGTCCACAAAGCCGTTGCGCGCGTTCTGCGTCGTCGCCATCAGCGCCGTGGGAATGATGATCGCCAGGGAGGTCGCCACCGCCGTCTTCTGCGGCAGCTTCAGCAGAAACACAAAGGCCGGCACCATCACCACACCCCCGCCGACACCGCACAGCGCGGCAATGACACCGCTGATGACTCCAATGGCAAGGCAGGTAAGAACGAAGGAGGTGGACATAAGGAATGGAAATGAAATGGGGCACCGACAATCGCGGCAAATCAAAATCAGCGCGGGCCGCGCGACAGCAGGCCCACCAGCAGGCGCTCCAGCACCAGCTTCGGGTCCAGGGAGGAAGTCACCAGCTTGGCATTCGCCGCCAGACAGGCCTTGTAGCCGTTGTGCAGCTCCTCCAGCGTGAAGTTCCCCGTCTCCGGCAGCGCCAGAAACAGCGGAAATGCATTGAACCCCGTGCCGTCCTTCTTGCGCGGCAGGTGCGCCGTCGCGGTGGAAGGCAGCGATTCCAGCGAGGCGCAGAAGCCGGAGTAGTTGAACTTGTTCAGCTTGTGGCGTGATCCCAGGTCCTTGATCAGCAGCAGGCTGCGCACCCGCGGCACGATCGCCGCCAGCAGCAGGCCAATCGCGTTCTGGCCCTGGTACATCAGCGTGCCCAGCAGCTCCAGCGCCCGCTTCAGATCACGCTTGCCGATCGCATTGCCAATGTCCCACAGCACACCCGCACGGCTCATGGACACCAGATTGCGCACCGTGTTGAGGCCCGCACGGCGGCGCTCGCCCAGGTAAAGGTCGATCTTCTCCAGCTCGTTCTCCATCTGCCGCGTGTCATCCCCCGCCATCTGCACCAGCAGCTCCAGCGCCCCGCTTTCAAAGGTCATGCCCATCGCCTTCACCTTGCGGGAGGCCTCGGCCAGAACGCCCTGCTCCCACCCCGCCTTCGAGGTGTCCGGCTTGTCGAAGACCTCCATGTTCGCCAGCTTCGACAGCCGCTTGTACGCGCTCCGCCGTTTGTCGATCCCGGTCGCGCTGATGACGAAACGCACATCCGCCCCCAGGCCGCCCTCGATCACATCAATGATCTTTTCAAAACCGTTCACCGCATCCTGGCCGCGCCCCGGGCCGGATTCCGTCAGGAAGTTGGCATTCTTCAGCCACACCACCTTGGACCCGCCAAAGAAAGGCAGCGTCAGCAGCGCCATCCTCACATTCGCGCAGATCGTCCCCGCATGCTCCGCATTGTCGGCCGTCCCATCGATCACATCATTCCCGAAGTCGCCCGAATCCGCCGGCGTCAGGCTGCGCACCAGCATCAGCGCCGACTCCTTCACTTTGGCCTCGTCGCTGCCCATGAGGACACTTACCTGGCTGGCAGCGGCGGTTTTTTTGGGAGGCGGCATTGCATCACCGATGCCGCAAAAAAGCCCGCCTTCAAGCCGCAGGTGAGCGACCTCGAGAAGCAGTCTTGACATCGGAAGAACGATTTGGTGAAATCACTGCAAATACAAACCAGCTACCTATGAAAACACACGTTTTGGGGATGAAGGTTTCAATGACTGCGGCCGCATCCATGCTTGCGGCCTTCTGGATGGCGGCGTTACCAGCCGCTGTTTCAGCCGAGGATCTGAACGCTGTTTACCAGCAGGGCCGCGCCGCATTCTACCGGGGTGAGTTTGCCAAGGCCCAGGAACTGCTGTCCCGCGTCGCCGCCGCCAACCCGCGCCACACCGACACCAACAACATGCTGGGCTACATCAAGGCCCATCATCAGGTGAAGGACGTCACCCTCCAAAAGCAGTATGAGTCCCTCATCCTGCCCAAGGTGGAATTTGGCGACGTCACCCTGCGCGAGGCGATGGAAGGCCTCCGCGCCCTCGCCAAAAACGCCAGCAACGGCAAGGTGGTGCCGAACGTCATCATCCGCAGCGAGGAGGCCGCAGAGAAAAAGCTGAGCCTCAACCTCTCCAACATCCCGCTGTCAGAGGCCATCAACTACGTGACCCAGCTCACCAACACCAAGGCCACCTACGACAAGCACGCGGTCACCATCAGCGGCCTCGCCGACCTCGGCAGCGCCTCCACGGCCGACTCGGCCGCCAAGCCATAACCAAACCGTTTTTTTGAGGGGGTGTGGGAAAAAAGGGCGGGCGTTCAAACGAACGCCCGCCCTTCTTGCAGCGCAAAAAAGTAGGGAGCTTGGTCCTCCAAGTTCCGCCGAACGTCCCCTGCCCTCCGCAAAAAAACTCAGTCGTTGAAGAAGTGGCGGCCTGTCTGGCCTGCCTCGGTCTTGTTATCCACTTCCCAGTACACATCTTCAAAGATGCTCTCCGGCTCCGGATAGGGGCTGCTCTTGGCGAACTCGGCGGACTCCTCCGCCTCCTTCTGCGCCTCTTTGTCGATCTTCTTCAATTCCTCCTCCGTCGCCACGCCCTCATTGATGAGGTTGCGCTTCCACACCTGCACGGGGTCGTGGTCGTTCTGGAACTTTTCCACCTCTTCCTTCGTGCGGTACTTGAACTTGTTCGCGTCGGCCACGGAATGACCTTCCCAGCGGTAGGTCGCAATCTCCAGGATGCTCGGCTTGGACTGGTTGTGGGCGCGCTCGATCGCCTTGCCCACACCGGCGCGGACTTCGTAAACATCCTCGCCGTTGAACTGCTCCCACGCCATGCCGTAGCCTTCCGCGCGCTTCGCCAGGAAGTCCTGATAAGCAGAGGAGCGTTTCTGGCTGGTGCCCATGGAGTAGCCATTGTTCTCGATCACATAGATCACTGGCAGGTCCCAGAGTTCCGCCAGATTCAGGGACTCATGGAAAGCGCCCTGGTTCACCGCGCCATCGCCCAGGAAGCAAAGGGCCGCGCCCTTGATGCCACGATATTTCAGACCATAGGCAAGGCCGAGGCCGAGAGGCGTCTGGCCGGCCACGATGCCGTGACCCCCCCAGTAGTTTTTCTCAGGCGCGAAATAGTGCATCGACCCGCCCTTGCCACGGGAGCAGCCGGTGGCCTTGCCGAACAGCTCGGCCATGCACTCATTCATGCCCATGCCAACAGCCAGCGCATGGCCGTGGTCACGATAGGCGGTGATGACATGGTCGTTCGGACCCATGACGGAAACCGTGCCGACGGCCACAGATTCCTGGCCGATGTAGAGGTGGAGGAAACCACCCATGCGGCCCGCCTGGTAATGCTGAAGGGAGACCTGCTCGAAACGACGGATGCGGACCATCTGGCGGTACAGGCCGATCTTGTCTTCAGCGGTCAGCTTCTGATTGATCGGGTCTGAGGCATGGGCGGCGAGTTTCACGTCGGGATTGGATGTAGCAGAGGTCGTGGCCATGGGGTGATTTCATACTAGCGGGGAGGGCTTGGAAGGCAAGCAGGGGTTGAGGCTGGCATTTGACAGTGTGTGCCGATCTTACCATCTTGCGGGAACGGGATGTTCCAGCCAGAAGGAAAACGCCCCTCGGGGAATGAAGATACCCCCGTCGCCCGAGCTGAATGGTGTATGTCGATCTCCCTTCTGGTGCTGGCTGGATGGGCCCTGGGCTGGATCCTGGCGTGGCTTGGTGTGTGGAAGATAGCATTTTGGGTGCTGCTGCTGAATGCGCCCTTTTCGCTTATTGGACGGATCTTCGCCGCGTTTCTATGGGTCGTTGATATACCGGGCGTGTGGAAAACCCCTGTCAGGAGCAAGTGGACAGCATCGCTTTGCCTGTGGGTTTTGGCAGTTGGAGCAAGTTGCTTGGGCGTGGCCATGGTAAGCGGACTGCTGGGCGCGCCCACGATTTGATGTGCCATTTGTTCCACATGGAACATTTTGGCGGATTGTTAGGCTCGCTCTCCCCTGCCCTTTCCATGTCCGCCACCCTCTACACCTACCCAAGCACTACGATGTCATTGTCCGCGGAGCCGGACATGCCGGGGTGGACCATGGCGGCGGCTCGGCTGCCAGACAACCATCCTGACCCAGAACCTGGACACCATTTCCCAGATGTCCCGCAATCCCGCCATCGGGGGCTTTGGACAAGAGATACGGACACCTTACCTCCAGCCCCCATTCCGATTTCTGACTTTCCTCCCCCCCTGCCTCCCACCCTTTGTTTCCTGCGAATCACATGCCATAGTGCGCCTCTATGAGGGTGGAGCATCTGGACCAGCGCATGAATGATGGCTCGCGTTTGTTCGCCATCATCCAAGATCCAATTTCCTGGGCAGAACTGAGGGAGCACCTGGAACAGATGCGGGGTTTGACAGTTCTTGAGTTTGTGTCAGACGGGGTCGTGGAGAGCTGGCTCGACTTCCGCTTCCTCTATCACCAGTTTTCCATTCATGATCCGATGGGGGAGTATTGGTTCTTCGTCCGCGATCCGAACTGCGCCTCCTTCATCCTTTGGGAGCTGATCGGCCACCTTCAGAAATGGCAGCCTCGTTGAACCAAGGGAAAGGACTGATCAAATCTAGACCGCGTTCGTGATCCTTCTCTTCCTCCTACCTCCCCGGCTGTCTTGGCTTCTGGTTCCCTGATCCGCTGAAAAATCAGGCCATCAACTCTGGAAGACCTTTCTCCACTGGCATCCGGCGATGATGCCCAAGATGGCAGCCAGGGTCACCACCCCCCAGCCGAGGCCGGTGGAGCCGGCGTGCAAGACCGCGATCCTCGGATCATCAGGATCGTACCACACGGTGACGGCCTGCCCCACCTGCCAGTCTCGAAAGCCCGGCCCGTGGGCATAGGCAGCCGCCGCCGCTTCCCTGCTGCGGAAAGTCATCGGCAAGGCGGAGGAGGCGTGGGAGTAGTCCTTGCCGACCAATGTGGTCTGGTTCGCCCGAAACGAATAGCTCACCCCCACCTGAAAGAGCTGATGCTGCTGGTGGCGGGAGCTTATGATGCGGTGCCCGATGATGACTCCCCGCGCGGACGGCCAGGATGCCGACTGCAGCGCGGGCACCAGCAGGCAGATGCCCAGCGTCAGGATCGCCAGCCCCCCAGCACTCACGCTCCAGGCGATCAACCGCCTTCCCGCTGCCGATGGGGATGATGGTGGATCGGTCGTCGTCCTCATTTGTTTTGCTCCTCTCCCAGGCCTTTTTCCCAAAAAGCAAAGTCACGCAGGAGGTCGCGAAAGAAGGCCAGGCCGCCCCGTTCTCCCCTGCCCGTGCAGAGGCGATAGATTTCAGCGGTGCCAAATGCGGCCGCAGCCGCCAGTAGCAGCATGGCGATCAGCAGCAGCCAAGCCGCGAAAAAGGCCTCCCACCCGCCCACTTTTTTATCGAGAAACTGGTTCATGGCGTGGCACAACAAGGACGACCCGGGCTTTGTCCGGGCGGAAAACGTCACCTCAATGTGGATCAAAATCAGCGCCACAGGCATGCAGAGAACCCAGCTTCGCTTCCAATAGAAGGCCCAGAAGAGGGCCATGCCGATCATGCAAGAGCTGGGTACGACGATGACCATCAGGCCTGGACAAGCAGCAGCCCGGCCGTAGCCGAGCCAGCCGATGAGCTGAACAACGACCAAGAGCGCGAGAAAGGGCCATCCTAGGGACTTCATGCGGGCACGACTTGAGTGGGTACTGCCCCCCTACCGCAGACCTTGGCCACCGTAAAACCCCGACTGCATCGAACTGGGGGCGGGAGTTCTTCAGGCGCCTCATTTGTTCCACATGGAACATTTTAGCAGATGTGCTAGCCTGCCTCTCCCCTGCCCTCTCCATGTCCGCCAGCCTCTACACCTACCCCAAGCACTACGATGTCATTGTCTGCGGAGCCGGACATGCCGGGGTGGAGGCCGCCATGGCGGCCGCGCGGCTTGGCTGCCAGACAGCCATCCTGACCCAGAACCTCGACACCATTTCCCAGATGTCCTGCAACCCCGCCATCGGGGGCCTGGCCAAAGGTCACGTCGTGCGGGAGATCGACGCCCTGGGCGGCGTGATGGGCCGGAACACGGACGCCACAGGCATTCAGTTCCGCATGTTGAACGCCCGCAAGGGACCCAGCGTCCAGGCCCCCCGCGCCCAATGCGACAAGAAGGCCTACCAGTTTCGGATGAAGTGGCTCATCGAAAACCAGCCCAACCTCGACCTGCATCAGGGCAACGCCGCCGAGATCCTTGTCGAAAACGATGCCGTGGTCGGCATCCGCACCTCCCTGGGAATGGTCTATCAGACCCAGGCCATCGTCATTTCCTCCGGCACTTTCATGCGCGGACTGCTCCATGTGGGCCAGCAAAACCAAGCCGGGGGACGCATGGGCGACAGCATCTCCACCCTCTCCGACAGCCTGCGGGCCCTCGGTTTCGACGTTCAACGGTTCAAGACCGGCACCCCCTGCCGCCTCAACGGTCGCAGCATCGACTTCTCCAAATGCGACCTCCAGCCCGGCGACGAACCCGCACCGAGGTTCAGCTATCTCTCAGGCGTGCTGCCGGAAGACCAACCGGAGGAAGTTTTGGCGGACTCTCCCCCTCTGCCATCTGCTGGCCCGAGCCAGTTCACCCTCAACTCCTGGGGCGCAAAAACGTTCCACGTGGAACAAATTCCCTGCTGGATCACCTACACCAACAGTCAGACCCACGACATCATCCGGGCCAACATCCACAAGTCAGCCATGTATTCGGGCAAGATTGAGGGGGTGGGACCGCGCTACTGCCCCTCCGTGGAGGACAAGGTGGTGCGCTTCGCGGAGAAGGACCGGCACCAGATTTTCCTCGAACCGGAGGGCCGCCACACCCGGGAATTTTATGTGAACGGGGTCTCCACCTCCCTGCCCTTCGAAGTTCAGTATGACTTCATCCGCACCATCCCCGGGCTGGAAAAGGCGGAAATCGTCCGCCCCGGCTATGCCGTGGAGTATGACTACTGCCCCCCTACCCAGCTCCACTCTACCCTGGAAACGAAGCGGGTTTCGGGTCTGTATTTCGCGGGCCAGATCAATGGCACCTCCGGGTACGAGGAGGCCGCAGGCCAGGGCCTCATCGCCGGGACCAATGCCGCGCTCAAGGTTCAGGGCCGCCTGCCCTTCATCCTTCAGCGCAGCCAGGCCTATCTGGCCGTGATGATTGACGACCTCGTCACCAAGGGAACCACAGAACCCTACCGCCTGTTCACCTCCCGTGCTGAGTATCGTCTGCTGCTCCGCCAGGACAATTGCGACCTCCGCCTCACCCCCCTCGCCTCCGCCATCGGCCTCGCCAGCCCCTTCCGCACCCGGCACACGGAGCAAAAAATCGCCGATCTGGCCGCAGCCCGCACCCTCCTGCAAGAGGTCCGGGTGGATGGCATCACCCTCGAAAAATGGCTCCGCCGACCGGAGAGCACCCCGGCAGGACTGCCAGCGGAAGTGCGTGACAAGTTCTCGGAGGAAGTCTGGTCCCTGGTCGAAAACGACGTCAAATACGCCGGCTACATCACCCGCCAGGAGGACATGGTCGCCAAGACCTCCCGCATGGAGGAGAAAATGATCCCCGCCAGCTTCGACTATCATGCCATTCCGGGATTGAAGACGGAGGCCAAGCACCGCCTCACCAACGCCCGGCCCGCCACCCTCGGCCAGGCCGCCCGCCTCCAAGGCGTGAACCCGGCGGACATCGCCCTGCTGGCCGTGATGCTGAAACGGGGGACGAGGGAGTAAAGGCGCAATAAAACGAGCCCAAAAAACCTCCCCCTCTCTGACGGGAATGGCTGCCACCCGCGAATCCTCCATGTCAGAGGATTGAGATTCCATGCCCTGATCCCGTAGAATGGAGCGCATGTTTAAGCCTTCCATCTTCCTGCTCATCGCCATGCTGCCCGGTGCCGGGAGGGCCGTGGACTTTGTCCAGGACGTGCAGCCCATTTTCAAGGAGCGCTGCTATGGCTGCCATGGGGCCAGCAAGCAGGAGGCCGCCTTCCGGCTGGACCACAAGCCGAGCGCGCTGAAGGGCGGCGATTTCGGGGTGGCGATCCAGCCCGGCCACGGTGCGGACTCGATCCTGGTGCACGTCATTGAGGGGCGGAACCCCAAGCTGCGGATGCCGCGAAAGGGCGACCCGCTCACCCCCGCCGAGATCGCCACCATCAGGGCTTGGATCGATGCCGGGGCCGAGTGGCCGGACAGCGCGAGCGTGAACCTTGAGGTCAAAATCGACCACTGGGCCTTCAAGCCACCGACAAGGCCGAAGGTCCCAGGCCCTCCAGGAATCCATCCCATCGACGCTTTCATCCAGGACCGGCTGACCAAGGAAGGGCTGAAACCTGCCCCCAAGGCCTCGCCCGAAAAACTGGTGCGGCGGCTGGCGCTGGATCTCGTCGGCCTGCCCCCCACCCCGGAGCAGCTCACCCGTCCCCTGCCCCAGCTCATGGAGGAGTTTCTGAACTCCAAACACTATGGCGAGCGCTGGGGCCGCCACTGGCTGGACGCCGCACATTACGCCGACTCGAACGGCTATGAAAAA
>CAZPSQ010000178.1:0-11895 GCA_964588755.1 uncultured Prosthecobacter sp.
CGGGCCTCGATGTTGTGGCCGTTGACCTTCACGATGCGCGGGTCGCCACCGAAGAAGGTGCCGGCAATGCTTGCGGTTTCGTTGTCGCTGCGGGCAATGACTTCGATGAGATCGGTGTACTCGGACGCCTCCGGGAGGCGGCTCTCGGTGAAGCGGACGCCCAGGTTGTCAGCCACGCCATTGGCGTTGATGTAGTTCACCTGCTCGGCGCCGACGGCGCGCTCCAGGAAGCCCTTCAGGACGGCGCGGGAGATGAGCGTGGTGTCACCACCGCCCACTTTGCCGCTGTAGTTGATGCGCACGACATTGCAGCGGGCGGGGGCGAACTGGGAAAGCAGGCGGCCGAGGAGCTCGCCAAACTTCAGGAACGGCCCAAGCGCGGCGAGGGTCTGCGGGTCCACGTTCGGCATGTTCACGGCGTTGACCACCGTGCCTTCCAGCAGATGGGCCTTGATGACCTCGGCGATCTCGATGCCCACGTTTTCCTGCGCTTCCTCGGTGGAGGCGCCGAGGTGCGGGGTGAAGACGGTGTTTGGGGCGGTGAGCAGCGGGTAGTCTGCGGGAGGGGGCTCGGTCTCGAAGACATCGAGGGCCGCCCCGGCGATGGTGCCGTCGGCGAGGGCCTGGGCCAGCGCGGCGTCATCAATGAGGCCGCCACGGGCGCAGTTGATGATGCGGCAGCTCTTCTTCAGCGTCGCAAGACGCTTCGCATTGATTAGGTGTTTCGTTTCCGCTGTCAGCGGCGTGTGCATGGTGATATAGTCCGCCTGCACCAGGGCGGCGTCCAGGTCGTCACATAGCTCGACTCCCAGGCTCTCCGCACGGTTCTTGGCAAGGTAGGTGTCATAGGCCACGACGCGCATGCCGAAGGCCTTTGCGCGCTTGGCGAATTCCGCGCCGATCCGGCCCATGCCGACCAGGACCAAGGTCTTGCCGTAAACTTCGGTGCCCTGGAAGCTTTTGCGGTCCCACTTGCCGTTCACGATCGTGGCATGGGCCTGCGGCGTTTTGCGGGAGAGGGCCATCATGAGGGTGAAGGCCTGCTCCGCCGTGGAGATGGTGTTGCCGCCGGGGGTGTTCATCACCACGACTCCGCGCTTCGAGGCCACGGGGATGTCGATGTTGTCCACGCCCACACCGGCACGGCCCACGGCCTTGAGGTTCGGGGCGGCCTCGATCACCTTTGCAGTCACCTTGGCGCCGCTGCGCACGATGATGGCATGGGCGTCGCGGGAGGCCTCGACCATCGCGTCCTCGGCCTTGAGGTTCATGTTGACGACAACGTCAAAGGACGGCTCGGCCTTCAGCATGTCGATGCCTTTGCTCGAAATGGGGTCGTTGTTGCCGGCGATGAGGATTTTGAACTTGGACATGGTTGGTTTTCTGAAAAGGGGGCGCAGACTAGCCGCCTTTCTTCCGCACTCAACTACCAATGCACCATTGCGTACCGGACAGGGCGTGGCCGGAGTCCCCCCTGGCGGCCGCCGAGAAAATAGCAGCCCGAGCCCCTCGGCTCTGCCTGCGGCTCCAGCCGGGCAGCCACGGATGCGGGGGACGTGGCAAATTTCGCGATTGCTCCGGAGGGGCCGCTTCGTTCTACTCGGCTCATGAAGTTTTCCTTTTCCGTCCTCGCGCTCCTGGCCCTCGGCAGCGGCGTGTGTTCCGCCGCCGACTGGTCGCGTTTTCGGGGGCCCAATGGCAGCGGCATCGCGGAGACGACGGGGCTGCCATCGGTCGTGGATGACAGCACCACGCTGTGGAAGGTCCCTGCCGGGCGTGGCTGGTCCTCGCCCATCCTATGGCAGGACATGGTGGTCGTCACCGCGGAGACTGCGGCGACAAAGCGCGCGGTGATCGCCTTTTCCGCCAAAGATGGCAGCGAACTGTGGCGGCATGAGGAGGAATTTGTGCCGCACAATCTGCACAAGACGTACAACACCTTTGCCAGCAGCTCCCCCTTCATTGACGCGGAGCGCATCTACATCAACTGGAGCAGCGGCGAGAACATCCAGGCCTTGGCGCTGGATCACACTGGCAAGCTGCTGTGGCGCAATGACAAGGTGGCAGGTTACATCCATGAGCATGGCACGGGCGTGTCCGCCCTGGTGGTGGACGGCCTGATGGTTCTGCGGAGTGAGTTTGAGACGGAGAAAAATGGCAAGGATCTCACCACCTCGCCGGAGCAGGCGGACTGGAAGAGCTGCGTCGTGGCGCTCGATGCCAAGACGGGAAAGCAGGTGTGGAAGCATGACCTGCCCAACAGCCTGAACACCTTTTCCACCCCCGTGGTGCACACCTTGAAGGACGGTGGAAAGGAGATCATCTGCGCCAACACGACCAGCGGCGTGATGGGGATCGACATCCAGACGGGCAAGGTCAACTGGCAGCACAATCCTGGCTACAGCCAGCGCAGCCTCGGCTCCGGTGTGCTGAGTGATGAGTTCTACTTCTGCACCTTTGGCACCGGCGGCGGGGTGAAGGAGATCGCCGCGCTCGACCTGAGAAGCGGCAAGCCCCTGGCTGTGGAGTTCGAGATCCCGAAAGGCCTGCCCTATGTGCCCTCGCCACTCGTCATTGGCGACCACATGTACCTCCTGGGGGATGGTGGCATCCTCCGCTGCGTCGAGTTCAAGAATGGCAAGGTCATTTACGAGGAGCGCGTGGAGGGGGTGAAAGGCAGCGCCAAGTTTTTCAGCAGCCCCGTGGCGGGTGATGGCAAGATCTTCTGCGCCAGCCAGCAGGGGGATCTCATCGTGGTCAAGGCGGGGCCGAAGTTTGAGAAACTCGGCGCCAGTTCGCTCGACGGTCCTGTGAACTCTGTCCCGGCCATCGGGGACAAGCGGCTGTATGTGCGTACGGCGAACTCCCTGTATTGCATTGGTGCCAAGGGGCAGCCGGTGCCTTGAGGCGGTCATGCGCAATGCTGAAACATTGTATTTCTTGGAAAGCTTCGAAAAACGAAAATGGAAGGGGGGAGGAAGGGCATACGTCCGCGCCTGCGGAGGGCTGCGATGTCCTCTCCAGCACCCTCATGAAAACACCGCGCTGCCTCCTCGCCTCCCTCCTCTGCACCCTCAGCCTTGCCGCCCAGGGGGCTGACACCTACAAGATCGATCCGGTGCACTCCTCCGTGGTCTTCAGCATCAAGCACATGGGGGTGACAGATTTCCTGGGGAACTTCAATGAGATCACCGGCACCGTCGTCTTTGATGCCACCGATCCAGCCAAAAGCACGGTGGAGCTGACCGTTCCCGTGGCGGGCGTGAACTCCCGGCATCCGAAGCGGGATGACCACCTGAAAAGCCCGGACTTTTTCAATGCGGAAAAATTTCCCGCTGTGACTTTCAAGAGCACGAAAGTGGATGGCAGCGGCACCGACTTCAAAGTGACCGGCGATTTCACCCTTCTGGGCGTGACCAAGTCAATCACGGTGGACTTCAAGCGCGGCCCGGATGGGAAAGGCATGCAGGGGGAGATTCGTGGGGGTGGCGAGACCCGCTTCACCATCAAGCGCAGCGATTATGGCATGACCTTCATGCCCGACGCGCTGGGGGATGATGTGGGCCTGGTCATCAGCCTGGAAGGCGTGAGGCAGTGAATGGTGATGCCTGGTGCGTCGCCAGTTTGAACGCCCGTGGTTGAATGTGGTCACAACCGGTCTCCCGTTGTGCATTCTTCAGATTCTTCCCCTTCATCTTTTCGCAAACCCGCCTCGTTGGTGGAGGCCCTGGCCCTGCTGTCGCAGCAGCTCGGTGACGCCGGGCGGCCGCTTCAGGGGGATGGGCCGGAAGCTGGCATGCTCACATCGGTCCAGTCGGAGGGGGCGGCCTTGTGGCCGGTGGGCGGCAAAGGCGGTGCTGGTGGCAGATACGACGGTCTGTCTTCATCCTGGCGTGCCAGGGATGCTCGCGCGCGCATGACGGGAGGATCATGAAGTGGTGGTCATCTGCTGTGGCGAGGAGAGCACGGATTCGATCGCTGCCAGCAGGGTGGCCGCGGTGTAGGGCTTGGCCAGCAGGTGGGCGATGCCGTCCACCTTGCCCAGTTCCGCAGGGCCCTGGAGGCCGCTGGCGGCAATGATGGTGGCGCGGGGATTGAGGCGCCGAATCTCCTGAATGGCTGCGACGCCGTCCATGACCGGCATCATGATGTCAGTGAGCACGACATCAATGGGTTCTGACGACTGGCGGTAAAGGTCCACGCCGTCCCGGCCATGTTTGGCTGTCAGTGCCCGGTAGCCGAAGGCCTCCAGCGTGTTGCAGGTGACGTTGCGGATGTTTTCCTCATCATCGATGACCAGGACAAGCTGGCCCTGGCCTGCAACGGGGGCGGCGGTGCTGCCTTCGACGCTGGCCGTCTCTGGACAGGTGGCGACGGGGAAAAAGATGCTGAACTTGGTGCCCTGGCCGGGAGTGCTTTCCAGGGCGATGAAACCGTGGTGGCTGGTGATGATGGCCATGACGCTGGGCAGGCCGAGGCCCGTGCCCTTGCCCATTTCTTTCGTGGTGAAGAACGGGTCAAAAATGCGCTCCTTCACCGCGTCGGCGATGCCTGTGCCGTTGTCCTCAACGCTGAAGACCACGTAGGATCCGGCCTCCACGCGGCGCACCGCGTGCTCCACGGCGCCGTCCACGCGGACCATTTCCGCGCGCAGGGTCAGGCTGCCTCCGGCGGCCATGGCATCCCGCGCGTTCAGGCAGAGGTTGAGGATGGCCTGGTGAATCTGCGTGGGGTCTCCTTCAAAGAAGGGCAGCCCCTCCGCCACGGCGATGTCGAGGTGAATGTCCTTCGGGAAGGTCTCCCGCATCAGCTTTTCCACATCGGCCACCACGGCACGGGCTTCCACGGGCTGGCGCTCGCCCTCGGCCCCCCGGGAGAAGGTGAGGAGATGGCGCACCATGTCCGCGCTGCGGTGGGCGCTCTGCTCCATGGTGGCCAGCATGCCGCGCAGGCCGGGATCGGTGATGCGCATTTTCATCACATCCAGGGTCATGATGATAGGCAGCAGGGTGTTGTTGAGGTCATGAGCGATGCCCCCCGCCAGCGTGCCGATGCTTTCCATGCGCTGCGCGCGCAGGAGGTGCGCCTCGATCTTCCACTTGTTGGTGATGTCGGTGTTGATCACCATCATCGACTCAGGCCGCCCGTCCTTGGCCACGACCAGCGTCCACCGGCTTTCCACCACCAGCTCACGCCCGTCCTTGGTCACTTGGAGCAGCTCTCCCACCCACTCTCCGGTGTTCTTGGCGGCGGAGCTGGCGGCCAGATAGTCCGGCCGGGCCGTGGCGGCCAGCAGCTCGGTGAGGAGGCGTCCCTCCGCCTCCCGGGCAGACCACCCGTACAGGCACTCACAGCTCTTGTTCCAGTAGCTCACGCGGCCGTCAAGGTCCGCGACGAAGATGGAATCCCGCGCCTTGTCCAGCAGTGACGCCTGCTCCTTGAAGCGTTCTTCAATCTGCTCCCGTCGTGTGATCTGCACCTTAAGGTCGCTCAACGCGGCCTGTTCCTTCTCCCGCAGGCGCACGGCCTCGTCCCGCATTTCCAACGCGGCTTTTTGCGAGTCTTCGAGCTGTGCGGTGCGCTGCTGCACCAGGGCGTCCAGATGCTCCAGCATGAGGCGGTGCTCCGCGGACAGGCGCCACTTTTCCACCAGGGCGTTGGCCATCTGCTGCACTTCCACGGCGTCGAAGGGCTTTTTCAAAATCAGCAGGCGGTCAGAGCCGCCCAACTGCTCCTGCATCTCATCCCAGGAATAGTCGGAATAGGCGGTGCAAAGCACCACCTGGAGATGCGGGTCCGCCTGCCACAGCCGCCGCGTCGTCTCGATGCCGTCCAGCCCCGGCGGCATGCGCACATCCACGAAGGCCAGAGAGTATGGCTGCCCCCGGCTTACAGCGTCTTCCACCAGGGCCAGTCCCTCCAGTCCCTGGCAGGCGCAGTCGATCTCAAACCAGGCTCGCTCTGCCACGCCAAAGAAGCTGGACTCCAGCGCGGCGAGGCGGCTTTCGGTTTCTCCGGGCCGGCCGAGTATTTTGTTGAAATCGCTGTGGATGGCCGTGTTGTCATCGATGACAAGCAGCCTTCGGTTGGCGGGGACGGGTTGGGTGTCCATGGCGGGGAATGGGTGGGCGCTCAGCTTTCAAGGTTTCAATTTCATGCCGTCGGGGCGCTTCGGCGGAGGGGAAGTTCGAGAATGAAGGTGGCCCCCTTGCCCACGCCGCCGCTGTGGGAGGTGAGGCTGCCGCCCAGCTCACGCGCGGCCAGGGCGCCGCTGTGCAGGCCGAAGCCGTGACCGTTTTTCTTGGTGGTGAAGCCGTGCTGGAAGATCCTGGTCAGGTGGTCCGGGGCGATGCCGACGCCGTTGTCTGTCACAGAGATGGTCACGCTTTCCTGCCCTTTCATGGCGGCGGCCACGGTCAGCCGCTTCTCACTGTCCGGCTGCTGTCCGAGGGCGTACTTGGCATTGCTCAGCAGGTTCACCAGGATCTGCAGCACCTTGTGCCGGTCCGTCATGATCAGCGGCAGCCTGCCAATGTCTTTCTCCAGCCGCAGGTGATGGCGGTCAAAGGCTGACTGGTTGATGCGGATGGCGTCCTCCACCAGCTCCTCCACGGTCAGTTCCTCCAGCACGCCACACTCACGGGCGTAGGCCTGCTGCATGGCCACGATTTCCTTGATGTGCTCGATGTTTTTGCGCAGGAGGTCCAGCTCCCCCAGGACGCCGTCCTGGGACTCCTGCAGATGTGCGAGCAGGAGGAGGAGATATTCCGGCAGCTCCCTGCCGCGCGGATCATGGGTGAAGAAGGCGGCGAAGTCGTGGGAGTTGGCGCTGAGCATGTCGCTGACCTTGCGGAAACTGCTCATCCGGGTCTGCCGCACCTTGGCGCCGACGACCTCGGCGGAGACGCTGACGCTGTTGAGCACATTGCCGACGTTGTGCAGGATGCTGGTGGCCACCTCGGCCATGCCCGCCTGGCGGGAGGTGGCCAGCAGGCGCTCATTGGCCTCCGCCAGCTTTTCCTCTGCCAGCCTGCGCTGGGTGATGTCGCGGAAGTTGATGACCACACCCACGCGCTGCCCCCCCACGCGCTGAGGTTTCACGTACCTCTCAAAGACGCGGCCGTCGCGCAGGCTGACAAGGTCAAAGGCCTCCAGCTCCGGCAGGCGGTGCGCCGTGCAGGATTGCAGGGAAAAGGCGTCCGCGTTGTCCGTGAGGCCGGCGGCATAGCTCAGCAGCGCGTCGGCGGTGGGCTGCTTCAGCAGGGCGGCGGGGAAGCCCCACATCTCCACCAGTTTCTGATTGTGGCAGACGACCTCCCCGGTGAACTGCACGGCCATGATGCCATCCGCGGTGGAGTCGAGGGTGGCGTTCAGCAGGGAGACGGACTTGGCCAGCTCGGCGGTGCGCTCCACCACCCGCTTTTCCAGGTGCTCCCGCGCCACCTGCAACGCGGAGTCCTGCAGCTGGATCTGCTTGAGCATCTCATTGAAGGCGTCAATAAGGCGGCCGACCTCGTCATCCTGATGCTTGATTGCGCGCACGGAGTAGTCCTTCTGCACGGCCACGGTGTGGGCCACCTTTGCCAGTTCGGCAATGGGTCCGGAGATCAGCGGGCGGAAGGCGCGGGAAAGCGCGTAGGCCAGCAGCAGGGCGCAGGCCAGCACCACCAGGATGGAGCTGATGGACCGCCGCAGGCTGTCATTGACCGACGCGAAGTCGGAAGCCAGATAAACGGTGCCGATGACCTCATCATCCAGGCGCACTTCCTGAAAGGTGTCCAGATGGCCCTTTTGAAAGACCTGCCCGGTCTTCCGCAGCGGCGGGTAGCTGAAGGTGCCGCCTTCCCTGACACGTGAATACTGCGCCACCAGAGCGCCTGTTTTGTCGTACACGCGTGCGGCGATGATGCCCGGGTCGGCCCGCAGTGTTTGGAGCGTTTGTGAGATCGACTCCGGATCGTCAAACATGAGGCCGGGGCTGACATTGTCGTCAAAGGTGTCGGCGATGATGGCAAAGCCGCGTGCCATGGACTGGCGCAGCGCCTGGCGCTCATACAGCAGGAAGGCGGTGCAGGCCACCGCCAGCGCGCCGGCCGTCGTCAGCATCATCAGCAGCGTCAGCTTGCGGTTGATGGTCAGCCCGCGGAACAGCGAATGGGGGAGGCGGCTCATTTGACACCTCCTTCGCCAAGGGCAAGTTTCAGCAGCTGGGGGCTGATCTTCAGCCCGGCCTCGGCCGCTGCCTGCCGGTTGATGGAAAAACGGATCTTTCCAGATTGCAGTTGGAAATTGATGATGCCGCCTAGCTCCGCAAAGCGCCGGCTCTCTCCGACGGTCAGCACGCCGGACCGCCGGAGGCTGGCGAGGTGGGCGCCCATGTCATGCTCCTGGCCCGCTGGCACGAAGACCACATCCATCCGCACGGCGTCCGCCAGGGAGTGCAGCAGCCTCACCTGCACGGAGCGCCCGCCGATGCTGCGGCCGCTCACCAGGGTGCGCAGCTCATCGGCAAAGACGTCATCTTCCAGCACGCCGATGGCAAAGTCCCCGCCGGTGTTGGGCCGCGCGCCCTGCCATGAGATGAACTTGGCAAAGTTGGACAGAAAGGCCGCCTTGATCTGGCTTTCACCAGCCGCCCGGTCGGCTGACTCCAGCAGCGTCCCTCCACCCATGCAGAGGGCCAGGATCAGCAGCGCGCGCGCCAGTCTGGCACGTTGACGCTGGAACGGGGCCTGGATGGGGGCGAGTGAGGCGTTCTTCATAGGCCTAGAAACGCCAGGTGACTTTGCCATACACTCCCCGTGGTACTTCGGTGGTGACTGTCAGAATCTGCTGGGACTGCTCCAAGTGCTGGTCCTGCAGCAGATTTTGCGCGACGACGGAGATGTCCAGGCGGTCATTCACCCGGTAGAGCAGCCGCAGGTCTGCGGTGAAATAGGCCGGCACCTGCTCGATCTGGTCCACATACCGCAGCTGCACATCAAAGCTCAGCTTGTCGGTGAGGTCGTGGGAGGAGCGGATAGAGGCCTGGTGGGTGGGGATGTTGCGCTCCATCCCCTCTGGGTCTGAGGCCGCAAGCCCCTGAAAACTGGCAAACATGAGCGAGTAGTTTGTGGTCACGCGCCATCTTTTGGTGGGTGCCGCCGTGACGGCCAGCTCCCCGCCATAGGTGTCGGCGCTCATCACATTGCTGAAAGGGACCTCTGCCGTGCCTGCTGGAACGCCAGGGATCAGCCTGCTGACCCCGCCGATGCCTGACAGATCCGTATAGTGGTTGTAGAAGGCCGCCAGATCGATGCTGAGCTTCTTCTGCGGCTGGATGCGGTACCCTAGCTCATACGCCCACAACACCTCCGCCGCAGGCTCCCCCGTGCCCACCACCGTTGGCACATACAAACCTCCCGGCCCGGCAAAAGGCGCGCCGTTGGGGATGGCGAAGATGCCCTGGCCCTCCACGGCGGAGGGCGTGCGCACCGCGCGTGACACAGAGGCCCACAGCGTCTGCCCTTTGCCTGGCTTTGACACCGCGCGCAGGCTTGGCTGCACCTCAAAGCCCGTGTAGTCATTGTGCTCCAGCTTGGCACCGCCCACCAGGGTGAGCAGATCCGGCACCACCACCCACTCATCCTGCACGAAAAAGCTGAACAGGTGCAGCTCCAGACTGTCCCGCCGCACTGCCAGCTGGGGGCTGATCTGCGCCAATGCACTGTGCGACCAGCGGTAGCCCGCGCCCCACAGAATGGAGTGCGACTTTCCCAGGCCGAACTGGTTTTGAAAACGGATGTCAAAGGTGTCCGTGACCGACGCGGCCCGCTGGGCCTCATCCCGCGCGGTGCGGTCATAGTAGGCTTGCACCTCGAAGTTTGAGCGTTTGGAAAACGTCTTCTTCCAGCGCGCCAGGGTGTTCACATTGTAGGCGCTGGAGGTCCCGTCGTAGAGATCCAGAAACGTGGCGTCTCCCTGCCAGGTGGCCTGGATGTCGGAGGCGGGCAGGTAGTCAAAGCGGAAGCCGCCCTGCATGGACTGCCATGCGTCCCCGGCCCCTGCGCCGCTGGGCAGCGCGTAGTCATCCGTGCGGTTGTAGCTAGCGAAGACACGATAGTACAGGTCCTCCCCGATCGTGCCGCCATAGCGCACGCCTCCCATCGCCTGACGCACATTGCCGCCACCCAGATAGCTGTGCAGCCCCTGCGTTTTGTCCGCACCCTGGCTTACCACATTGATCACACCATTCATGGCATTGGCGCCCCAGATCGCCCCGCCGGGCCCCCGGATGACCTCCACCCGGTCCAGGTCATCCAGCATTTGCTGCTGCAGATCCCAGAACACCCCGGCAAACAGCGGTGTGTAAACGGCCCGCCCATCCACCAGCACCAGCATTTTGTTGGAGAATACCGTGCTGAACCCCCGCGCCGAGATGGCATGTTGGCTGGAGTTTACCGCCGCCACATGCAGCCCTGGGACCAGCCGCAGTGCCTCGGCCAGGCTCGTCGCCCCAGAGCGCTGAATATCATCGTTCGAAAGCACTGCAACCGCCGCAGGGGAGTCGATCTGCCGCGCCTCCTTCAGTGTTACGGAGGTCACTTCAATGTTCAGCAGTTCTTCAATGCTCAGATCCCGCAGGTCGTGGACATCAAGCTCTTCCGCCGCTTGCGTGACCGCAGCAGTGCCAGCCAGTGTTAAAACGGCCAGGAAGGTCCGCAAACAGGCTGATTTTGGGTTGAGGCGGGACATCGCAGGTTAGTATGGAAACGAAATATAGCATGTCTGTAATTCTAGTTTCCATGGAAAATGTGAAAATGAATAATTTTTTAGCCTAATTAAATGGGTGTGCGCGCACTAAGGCTGGGTCCCGCCACGAATGTGGTGCCATCGATTTCGGTCCTCCTGTGTCTCTTTATCAGACTGCTGCCAGCTCATCATTCAGTCCGTTTGGCTGGCGGCCTGGGCCGTTTCATTCACCGCAGATTCGGCCAGGGCGGTGAGTCCTTCATCCATGGCTTTTTCCTCGGCCAGTGTTTGTCCCAGCAATTCCGCGACGCTTTGCAGGTCCAGTTTCAGCGCCAAGGCACGCGCGGTGCCATAGCCCGCGATTTCATAGTGTTCCACCCTTTGGGCTGCGCCGATGAGGCCTGCGTCACGTACATTCTCCTCACCATCCTCGTGGATCATGTCGGCCCCTTCCGCCAGCAGCCCCTCCATGGCCTTGCATTGATGGCCGCCCAAGGTGATTCCAAGCTCCTGCGCGATCTGCTCCAGGCGGCCCACATGCAGTCTTGTTTCTTCCTGGTGCTGCCCGAATCCGGCTGCCAGCTGCGGGTTCATCGCGGCCCTGGCCATCTCTGGGAGCGCTTTCACCATTTGTCTTTCCGCACTGTAAAGGTCCTGCAGCTCATGATGGAAAAGTTCTTCGAGTGTGTTGAGTTTCATGCCCAGGGATCGCACGGTGGCCACGGCCTGGATGTCTGGCGGGGCAGGGGGGGCGGCGGAAATCATGCGCCGCTGCCGGCCACGGTGGGACGCTCCGATCGATCCCGCTCATGCCAGCCATGAGCAAAATCCCCTTTGCCAAGGCCGGGCAGGCGGGTATGTCTGCCGCCCCAAATCCAAATATGAGCAAAAAAAGTGACTTCGGACTGATTGGCCTCGCCGTGATGGGCCAGAACCTCGTTCTCAATGTGGAAAGCCGTGGCTTCCAGGTGTCGGTGTACAACCGCACCACCAGCGTGACGGACGAGTTCGTCGCCAAACACCCGGGCAAGGCCCTCGTCGGAACCAAGACCCTCGAAGAATTTGTCCAGAGCCTGGCCACTCCCCGCAAGATCCACATCATGGTGAAGTCCACCGCCGTGAAGGACACCGACCGCGACGCCGTGGACGCTGTGATCGAGCAGC
>CAZPSQ010000179.1:0-11851 GCA_964588755.1 uncultured Prosthecobacter sp.
AGTTTGAGACCGAGGCCCAGGCCCGCATCAAAAACGGCCGCGTGGACAAGTGGGTTTACACCGGCTCCGGTGAAGTGGTGCCATAAAGCCCCAAAGTCTTCCCACCACTGTCAGCTCACACTCCTCCCCCCTTGAAATCCGAGGGTGAAGGTCGCTGCACCACAGTTCTGCAATGCCGGAAAGCAGCAGACGGAGATTTCTTCATGTGGTGCCCGGCACTTCCTCCTGCACATGCAGTGCCAAGCCTGCAAAAGGACCTTCAGCGTCACAGCACCCACCTCACGCCACCGCTTGACTGCGGGCGTCCATTCGTGGCGCGGTGGATGACCGGCAGCCGAAGCCCGTTCCCACTGCTTTTGCCTTGGCCCATGCATCCAGATCACTTCGCCGTGGAATGCACCCTGGAATGAATCCCTGTAGTGAGACCACCCCTGGCGCTGCACGCGAAGCGGGAAGGCCACTTACTGCACACTCACGCGGAAGAAATACCTCGCGAAGCCGGTCACGTCTGCAGGCAGGGACACGTTGCCGCCGGTGCCGAGGGTGGCGCTGCCGATGTTCGTCCACGGGTCTGCGAGGTCAGGGGAGGCCTGAAGCTGGTAGGTGCGGCCGCTGACGGTGGGGAAGGTCACGCTGAAGTCCGGGCTGCTAAGCGCACTCTGGATGATGCGGAAGACGCTGGTGCGATCCGTGACGCTGGTGCCCGCGATGTATTCGCCGCTGTTGCTAGCGCCATCGCCGTCGTAGTCAAAGGTGGCGGCGGCTTGCGGCGCGGTGGCGGTGGCGGGCAGGGTTTCCCAGATGAAGGCGTTGTAGTTCGTGTGGGTCCCGGCCTCATACGCGCCGATGTCCGGCACGCCGACGACGGGGAAACCGCGCTGGTCGGCATGGTGGGTGGGGATGGGGATGCCGTCCTGGAGCGTTGCCAAAGTCGCCGGGAACACGCCGCCGCTGATGAGGGCAGACTGGTTTGCTCCGGCAAGGGCGCCGGTGAAGGTGACGGTGTAAAGCGTGCCCAAGCCGCCGCCGGGTGCATCGGTGACTTGCACATTGCCAAGGCCGATGGTGGGAAGCGCGGTGAGGGCATTCTGCAATTCGGCGCTGGTGAGCGGGTTGCTGGTCAAAGGGCTGGTGGTCGCGCCATTGAAGGTGAGCGTGAAATGGACCGGCGGTGAAACCGTGATCCGCTGCACTTCGTTGACCGCCACGGTGGCATTGCGCGCCGGGCTGCCGGGGCGCAGGGCCATGGTCTGCGTGCGACCGCCGTAGTCACCCAACGGGGCCAGAAGGGGATCGCCGCTGGTGAGGCTGTTGGCGGCAATGAAGGGGCCAGTAATATTTATATTTGGATTTGTATTTGGATTTATATTTGGCTCATCTTGGCGGATATTGCCCGCGACGATGCTGTTGACCAGCCGGCAGGGGCCGGTGCTGACAGAGAGGCCGCAGCCTAAACCACGATCGGGGTCGATGAGAGTGTTTCCGCTCAGGGTGGAGGAGAGCACAGTGCAGGCGCCCTCGCTGTGGATGCCGCCGCCACGATAAGAACCCGAGTTTCCACTGAGTGTGGAAGAAATCACGGTGCATGTGCCGTCCGCATGCATAATGCCTGCACCTATGTAAGCCGAGTTTCCGCTCAGGGTGGAGTTGAGCACGAGGCAACGCCCGGAATTGAAAATGCCACCTCCTGTACCCCCTGCACCTCCGCTCAATGATGCTGTATTGCCGCTGAGGGTGGATGAAATGACGGTGCAGGTGCCTAGGTTCAGAATGCCGCCGCCATTCCCCTTCACCTCTGCACCCGTGATCCGCAGCGAGTGCATGGCCACGGTGGCGGTGGCGGGGATGTGGAAGACGCGGCTGGCATTCTCACCGGAGATGGTGACGGAGCCGGAGAGGTCCGAGGCATCGATGAAGAGGCCGCTCGTGGCTGAGATGCTGAGCTCTCCGAAGCTCAGCGGGATGGTGGTGGCAGGAAAGATGGTGCTGGAAAAGCGGATGCGCGCACCGGGTTCAGTCGAAGCAATGATCGTGGCGCGCAAGCCCGTAAGGCTAAGCGCACCCGTGGAGTCCACCGTGCGCACCGGCCCGGCCTCCACGGCCCCGATGTCGAGCTGCGCCGTGCCACTGGCATCCCCATCCACGAAACGGGGGAAGCCGCGCCCATCCACACCGCCGGGGTTCGTCGTCCCCGCCGCATCAATGGCCGGGGAGCCGATGAGCGGGTGCATCGTCTGCACCGGGCCGCCGAACCAGCCAAGAGGAGAGAGCCTGGGGGCGATGGGAGCGGCAGCGGTGCCAACAAGGCTGGGGCTGGGGGGATACTGCGTCTCCACGCCGGTGTTGTTGCCAATGAGACTGGTGCCGCTGGCGGTGAGCGTGCCGCCGTTATTGCTGTTGTAGATATCGGGCCGGGTGCCGCCGGGATCGGCATTCGCGGCGATGAGGCTGGACTGGATGTTCACCGTGGCCGGAGATTGCAGGTAAAGGCCCCCGCCACCACCGTTGCCGGTGTTTTCCGAAACGGTGCAATGCTGCAGATGGAGAATACCGTCTATCGAGATGATCCCGCCGGAGGAGAAGCTGCCCGTGGAGCGATTTCCGGCGACCGTGCAGTGGGAGAGAGTCGCGGAAGACGTGCCTTCCAGCCACAATCCCCCGCCGCTTGATGCTACGTTGCCGGACAGGGTGCAGCGGGAAAGCTCCGCCGTGCTGGAAACCAGCATCACTCCGCCGCCGAAGCGGAACGCTGTGTTTTCCGAGATCGTGCAGTCCGTGGCCCGAAAGGTGCCGGTGGTATAGACAGCCCCGCCATCCAAAGCGCTCGCATTTCCCGTGAGAGTGCAGCGGTGGAGAATCAACACCCCAAAATTGAGGATGGAGGCGCCCACCGTTTGGCCGCTTCCCGTGCCATTCCCCCGGATGAGCGTCAGGCCGCGCAGGGTGAGGGATCTTCCCGGATTCACCAGGAAATGCCGGGCGGCGTGGTTCCCATCCACGGTGAGGCCACCGGACAGGGCCGTGGCATCGATGATGAGATTTCCTGAAGCGGGCAGCGTGAGCTGGCTGCCAAGCGAGATCGTCTGCCCACTGAGGCTTGCAGCAAAGGTGACGAGCATGCCCGGGGGCGCGTGGTTCACCGCTTCCCGCAGGGAGACAGTGCCGCTGAGGCTGCCATCGTCCTCATCCGCCGCGGTGGTGACGACGGTGCCAAGGTCTTCCCAAGTGGTGGCCACGACAAAATCATCCCACGCCACGGGATCGCCGCCAGTGCCGCTGGCCAGGCGCAGGGCAGTGCTCCAGTTCGTGCCGGTGTAGGTGGCCGTGGTGACCCGTGCATTGACGTTGGCGGAGTCGGTGATGGGGAGGTTGAGATCGGGATTGAAGTAGAGGCTGATCGTGTCAGCGGCAAAGTCCAGGCGAAACACCAGGGTGAAGGTGGCGTTGGCCGGCACTGCGACGGTGCCGCTGGCGCTCGCCCCGCCCGAGATTTCATAGCCGAAGGTGCTGCTGCCGACACGCTTGCCGACGAACATCCGCTCATTGTCAAAATCATAGGAAGCGAGGCCAAAGTAGTTCGGCAACGTGGCCCCGGTGGTGACGGTGACGCGGGCATAGACAGCATTTGCCACATTGATCTGATTCACCGCGCCGTCGGTTTCGCTGGCGCCGTTGTATTCCCGCTTGGCCCAGCCGTTGTTGTTCGTCACCAGCCGCCCGCTGCTCACGCTGGTGCTGCCGCCGGAGAAAATGTCATTCCAGTCAGACTTCGTGCCCGTGTGGCCGGCGGGGGCGGCGTTCTTGTAGTCCCAGAACGTCCCACCACTCTGCCCCGCGATGGCACCATCCGGATAATCAAACTGCTCCACGCCGATGATTTCAGCAGAGGCAGGCAAAGCAGCGAACGAAAGCCAGATGGCAGCAAGAGCGCGTAAGAAGGAATTCATGTTGGAGAGAACGTGATCGCTAACATGACTGCAAATCTATGATTACGCGCACTTTCTACCACACCTGGTCTGAATGGGAAACAGCGTTTTCCAGCGGCCATCCGGCACAAGGTTGTGTGGGTTGGGCCACGCAACACACTGCCAGCCGCAGAATGGGTGCGGGAACGCCGCTGCCCCGCAGACTCCACCAGACAGCGGCAGGTCAAACACCGTGGGCCGGGTGGGAAGCCGCAGCCCCCGCTCGATCCCACCTTGACGCCACCGCAGGGCGTGGCACGTAACCCACCCTGCTTCCAGCCATCCATGAAAGTTCTCCGCCACACCGACTCCGCCTACCCTGCCTTTGCCGCCGCCCTGGACCGCCGCGCGGAGGCCAGCGATGCCGTGCGCGAGGTCGTCTCCGGCGTGGTGAAGGCCGTGCGCGAGCGTGGCGACGCCGCCGTGATCGAGCTGGCGGAGAAATACGATGGTGCCAAGCTCACCCCCGCGACCCTGCGCATTCCGCAGGCAGAGATCGACGCCGCCTGGGAGTCTGCCGATGCCTCGCTGCGCGCCGCCCTGGAGGCCTCGCAGCGGAATGTCACCGCCTTTGCCAAACGCAGCCTGCGCCAGGACTGGCAGGGCACCAATGAGCAGGGCGCGCAGGTGGGGGAGGTCTATCACCCCTTTGAGCGCGTGGGCTGCTATGTGCCCGGCGGCACCGCGCCCCTCGTCTCCACCGTGCTCATGACGGTGGCCATCGCCGCCGCCGCCGGTGTGCCGGAGATCGTCGTCTGCACCCCCTGTGGCAAGGACGGCACGGTGAATGCCGGGCTGCTGGCCGCGCTGAAAGTCGCCGGAGCCACGGAGGTGTACAAAATCGGGGGATCGCAGGCCATTGCCGCGCTGGCCTTCGGCACGGAGACGATCCGCCCTGTGGTGAAAATCTTTGGCCCGGGCAACAGCTATGTCGTCGAGGCCAAGCGCCAGTGCTTCGGCGTGGTGTCCATCGATCTTCTCCCAGGCCCGAGCGAGGTGCTCATCCTTGCCGACAAGTCCGGCAATCCTGCCTTCATCGCCGCTGACATCCTGGCCCAGGCAGAGCATGGCAAGGACAGCATGGCCGGATTCATCACCGACGACGCCGCGCTGCTGGACGCCGTGGTGGCCGAGGTGGACACGCAGGCCAGGACGCTCAGCCGTCAGGCCCAGCTAGCCCCTGTTCTGGAAAAGGGCGTCTTCTGCATGCTGGCCCCCAGCCTGGAAGAAGCCGCCAAGCTGGTGAACGACTTCGCGCCGGAGCACTTGTCTCTCATCACCGGGCGGGAGGCCGCCATCCTGCCCCTCATCCGCACCGCTGGCGCCATCTTCCTGGGGAACCACTCCCCCGTGGCTGTGGGCGACTTCCTCGCCGGTCCCAGCCACACCCTGCCCACCGGCGGCTCTGGCAAGTCCTTCCCCGGCATCACGGCAGACATGTTTCAGCGCCGCACCAGCATCATCCGTTTGGATGCGGCAAGTTGTGCCAAATCGGAGCCCATCGTCAGCGCTTTCAGCCAGGTGGAAGGCCTCGACGCCCACGGCCGCTCCGTCTCCATCCGCTGCGCCCCATGAAAACACCTCCAGGCACTGGTCTTCGTTTCCTCCCGTTCGTCGCAGCCATGCTGCTCATCGCCTCCTGCGGCAAGGAGAGCACCAAGCCCGCCGCAGATCCAGCAGAAGCCGAGGCCAAGAAAGCAGCCGTCGCCACCCAGCCGCCTGTCGAAAAAAAACCGCCGCCTTCAGCCCCTCAGGGCAAGCTGCCGCAGATGGACCCGGAGAAGGCCAAGTTCATCGCCGTGCCCAGCACGCCAAAGGACAAGGCTGATGAGCCAAAGGCGGAGAGCCGAAAAGCCGAGGTCAAAACCGCGGAGCCAAAGCCTGTGGCACCAGCCCCGCCTCCGGAGATCAAGAAGCCAGCGCCACCTGAACCTGTGGCGGAAGTCAAACCTGCCGAGGTCATTGCCAAGCCAGCCTCACCGCCGTCCCCCGCATCCCCTGCCCCTGCCTCCGACGAGCCACCGCCCATGATCAAGAAAGCAGAAGCAAAGGAGCCCGAGGTCAAGAAGGCAGAGGTGAAATAAGGCGCTGCCCGGCGACGCGGTCGCCATGCGCAGCCTCACCTGGAGGCGCCACGCCCTGGTCAAAAATATTCCAGCGTCGGAGCATTCGTCTCTCTGCCCCCCAGGCTACCCACCTCTGCTTTGGCAGACGGCTCCAGGCATCGCACCACCTCGATGCCCACCACGCAGACATCATCATCAAAGTCGCGCCGGTTTGTAAATGCATGGATGTCCTCCAGCACCTGATCAAACATCCGCGTGGTAGGCAGTTGACTATGCCTGCTCACCGACTCCAGCAGGTCCTCCTGGCTGTAAAAGTCGCCCTGCGTGTTCTCCACCTCGAACAGCCCGTCTGTGTAGAGCATGATGAGGTCGCCCTTCGCCAGCGTGGTGCGCATCGTCGTGAACTGCACCCCGGGGAAGAGGCCCAGCGCGCCGCGCCTTTCGGAGGTTTCCAGCGGCAGCGTCTCGCCAGCACCACGCCGCAGGTGCAGTGGTTTCGGATGCCCCGCATTGGCATACAGCAGCTCCGCCTTCGCCGCATCCGCGATCATCATCACGGCGGTGGCATACATGGTCGTGCCTGCGCTGCGGAGGATGGAGTTTAGCCCCTTGTTGACGTGGGTCAGCAGGCGGCCCGGGTCCGGCTGACCGCCCGCGCTGTGCTGCTCCAGCAAGGCACGCAGCATGCTCGTCACCAAGGCCGCGCGCACGCCATGGCCCATGACGTCGCAGACAAAGATGCCCACCGCCGTCTCGGACACGGGAAACACGCTGAAGAAGTCGCCACTGACCGCGCCTGCCGGGTGATACAAGGAGAAGAACCGCAGCGCGCTCTCCGAGTTCGGCGCTGAGTGGGGGATGCTGGGAAAGCTGCCCGGCAGCAGCGCCAGTTGCAGCTCCCGCGCCATCGTCAGCTCCTCCTCCATCTCCTGGTTTCGCGCGCTGAGTTCCTGCGTGCGTTCGGCGATACGCCGCTCCAGATCCTGGTTGAGCGCCAGCAGCTCCCCCTGCGCCATGTTGCGTTCGGCCTCCGCGCGGTCAATGCGCCCGCCCACCAGCCGCGCCACCTGGGAGATGATCATGGTGACGAGCACGACGTGGCACAGTGTGGAAAGCGCGGCCACCAGCGTCGGGTTCAGGTCCCAATGCTCCAGCACATTCGTGCGCAGAAACCCCTCCGTCAGCGCGGCGATGACCGCCGTGGGCAGAAACCAGCGCAGCAGCGTGGGCCGTGCCGCGTCCCCCATCCAGGATCGCAGCGGCCACTGCTCCGGCCCCGCAGTGGCAATCACGCTGACACCCAGCAGAAAAAATGCCGCGGCCGTGGGCAGCGCCACCGGGATGATCAGACCGCCATACAGCAGCGGCGAGCCATGCACATAACCCAGCACCACCACAAAACTGATGCTCAGCACCACCACAGAGATCTTTCCTGCCCAGCCCCGCAGCGCCGCCCTAGGCAGACAGTAGATGGCCGCGCAGATGAGCAGGAAATTCAGCGCCGTGATGGGAGACATCCGCCCCTTCTTCACCACGCCAAACATCTGCGGGTCCGCCACCATCAGCTCCTCCACGCCCAGGCTCACACCGCTGAAAAATTCCACCAGCTTCCCACCCGCCACCACCGCCACGGCGGCCAGCAGCACCTTCGGCAAAAACGACAGCATGACACGCCGTTCCCGCAGCAACATCACCAGCCCCAGCAGGGTGAACGCCAGCGCGGAGCTGGGCGCCATGGGAATGTAGTTTTGCCGGATGCTGGCCAGCGTCTCCCAGCCGGAGACCCAGCCCACAAGCGTCAGCCCCCCAAGCACCGCGGCAAGGAGGGCGCAGACAAAGCTGGTACGACGACACATCACTTTCATGATTCCGCTCGGGAGGTTGGTGGATCATTGGCGCCGCAGGAATGCCCCCGCGCTAAAACCTAACGAAAACCGCCGCGACATTGGCCGCACCATCCGCCTGACAGATGAAGTCCCGCCAGACACCACTCCAATCACCGCTTGCGCGCCCGGCCCCTCCGACGCACAAGCATGGTGCCCCATGCCTCTTTCCCTCATCCTCACCCATCCCGGTGGTTCCCATAAGGACGAACTCCTCGCCTGCAGCCTGCTGGCCGCCGTGCATCGCGTGCCCATCGTTCGGCGTGAACCCACCCCTGATGATCTCGCCGATCCCGCGATCGCTGTCGTGGATGTTGGCGGAGAGCACTCGCCCGAGCGCAGCAACTTCGACCACCACCAGTTCCCCGCCGACCACGCACCCATCTGTGCCCTGAGCCTTGTTCTACAGCACCTCGGCGTGTATGAGGACGCCCGCCAGTTCTGCGACTGGCTGGAGCCCGCCGAGTGGTTCGACACCCGCGGCCCGAATGTGACGGCCAAATGGCTCGGCGTGGACCGCGATGTGATGAGCAAGCTCAACTCCCCCATCGACGTCACCATCCTCCGCCGCTTTGCCAAAGCAAAACGCCTGGAGCCCGGCGAGCCGCTGTGGGAAATCCTCAGCTACATCGGCGCCGACCTGCTGGAGTATCTGCGCGAGCTGCGCAGCCGCCTCGACTTCATCGCTCAACATGCGGAGATCTGGCCCATGGATGAGCACGAAGTCCTCTTCCTTCCCCGCACCGATCCCCTGCCCGACGAGCCATCCGCCGGCATCGACCGCTATCTGGAAAGCATCAGCAAAGACGGCAGCGTGGCCGCCCTGGTCTATCCCGACCGTCGCGGCACAGGCTACGGCCTCTCCCGCCACAACGACAACCCGCGTTACGACTTCACCCGCATCGAAAAGGAGCCGGATGTCCACTTCGCCCACGCACGCGGCTTTGTGGCGAAGACATCCGCGTCGGATTTGGGGAGGCTGAAAGAGCTGCTGGCAATGGCGAAGGTGTAGGGCGACCGGCGAAGACAACGCCCGCGCTCCCATGATCAATCACGCAGCCAGGATCTCCTTCACCGCCCGCAGAGCCGACTCCAGCGCCCCCTGCATCCACGTGTGCGTCAGCGAGGCATGCTCTCCCGCAAAGTGAATGCGCCCCTCCGGTGCCAGCAGGTGCCGATGCAGCGCGGTGTGCTGCCCCGGATTGAACCACGCAAAGGCCCCGCCGCTCCATGGATGCCGGTCCCAGGCCCAGCCAATGGTGCGCGTGACCATGCCCTCCTCCTTGAGCTGCGGATGCACCTTGCTCAGATGCTCCAGCACCACCTCTCGCTGCGCTGTCGGCTCCAGATTCCCCAGCCGCCGCGCCACCTGCCCCCAGGAATAAGACGCCAGAAACATGGACGGTCTGGCCGACACCGCCGGGTCCTTCGCCTCCGCATTGTTCGCCGGATAATACGTCGTGGCCGTGGGCAGGTCCGTGAAGGTACCGCCGCCATAGATGCCATCATCCGTTTCCCAGAACCGCCGCTTCGTCACCGCCAGCACCTTGGTGGAGGAGTCATACACGAGCTGGCGCACACTGCGCATCTTCTCGCCGGAAAAGCCCGGGGTCTCAATCCGCCCCAGCACCGGACACGGCAGCGTGCAAATCAAGAAGTCGCCTTCCTCACGCTCCTCCGCGCCATTGTTCGCGCGATTCCGAAACACCGCCGCCGCCCCTTTGCCATCCGCGTTCGTTTCAATGCGGACAATCTCGCAACCAGTGCGTGGCTTCACCTTCAGCTGGTCCACAAACGCCGTGGCGAAGCGGTCCGTGCCGCCCACGATCTCGTCGAACTTCAGGTTCCACACATTCTCCATCTCCTCCCGGATGTGCTCCGTGGCCGCGCTGTCCAGCAGCGCCTCCTGACCCCAGACCACCGCCGCCAGCTCAATCGCCTCATCGGAAAAACCATCCGCCTCCAGCAACTGCCGCAGCGACAGCTTGTCCAGCGCCTGCACCGCCGGCGTGCTCAGCCGTGCCGCCAGCAAATCCGCTTTCTCCGCCTTGGAAAGCTTCTCCAACCGGCCCACCACCGAGGTGTTCCAGATCTCGGCCAGGGACATTTTCTTCTCCCGGTCCGTGAGCGCAAAGTGCGGCTTCAGCGTGTCCAGATCCTTCAGCCGCGCCTTATGTCCGCGCAGGTAGCACCACGCGTTGTCATTCGTGTAAACAAACGGCTGCAGGCCCACGCCCAACTCCTTCAAATAATGCCGTGTGATCTGATGCCCCTCCGGCACCCGCATCGCCCCGGCCTCACCGTAAAGCCCATCCTGTAGCCGCAGCGTGCGAACACGTCCGCCAATGTGGCTGCCATCCGCCTCCAGAATCACGCACTCATGCCCGCGCTTCTCCAGCTCATACGCCGCGCACAAACCCGCCAACCCCGCCCCCGCGATAATCACCTTCAGCTTCTTCCCCGGCTTCACCACCGACGCATCATCCAACTGCGCCAGCAAAGGCCCCGCCGTCAGCGGCGCCGCCGAGGCCAAAGCCATCCATCTCAAAAACTCACGACGCGATCCTGCGGCAGCAAACACCGCAGACAATGCGTCACCGGCTGGAGCGAGTGATGCGTGTGGCATGTGGGATTGTGTCATCACCCTGGCCTGCTGCAACCATGACTATTCCTCGGGCATCATCACCGCAGGATCATCAACATCACAAAATCCTTCAACTCTCAGCCAGGCATCCAACTGACAAGTCTGTTCAACAAAGATGGCGTCCGACACCAAAGCTTCATTGGCCACCAAATGAAGCTGGCATCTACGACCACGCAGCTGGTGAGTCATCTCGACCAGGAAACTCCGCGTAGGCTGGAGCAATGCCAGCACCTGATCGGACTCAAACTGCTCTTCAAAATCTCCAAACACAGCCAGCCGCTCGCAAATCCTAACGAATGGATATTCCCGTGAATGTCCAAAGACCAGCGACCTCGTTGGCGGAAGGCGTATTGCCGAGCCAGCGCCGCCTTTGATATCGATCTTTGTCGAAGCACCTATTTCCTCAAAGGTGCTCCAGCGCCTATCGCCAGGATAAGCCGAATCTCTCCGGAGACTCCACTCGATAAGCTCTCCGATGGAAAACGGCATCACATCGATTTGCGTCACCTCATCGGGATCATGCCGCCACACATAGATCTCACCCGAATCAGCAGAGATAAAGTAGCGATGCCCATCAGGATCGCCACCCACCTCAAAGCAGCGCTCAGGTGAGTTGACCAGAAAGCCTGCTGGCAGTGATGACACTTCCTCACTCAAAGCTCGAATCCGCCTTGCTCGATCCAAAAGACTTTCTGTCGGAGGGCCTATCCAGCACTCTCCTCGCGCAAATGACAATCGAGACCTAGCCCAAGGCCGTCCCCCCAAGCTTCGAATTCGGAACCAAAAACGAACCGAAATCCTGACCTGGGGAACTCAAGCAATGGAACCGCATGAACGAAAGATCAGAGCCTTACAGCCTCCGCTCCTTCACCTCCGCCGTGATGTCCGCGACGAAGTCCGCCAGCGGCTTCACGCCAAGGTCGCCCTTCTTGCTGTGGCGGACGGCCACGTTCTTCTCAGCGGCTTCCTTCTCACCGATGACGAGCATGTAGGGGATCTTGTCGAGCTGGGCGTTGCGGATCTTGGCGCCGATCTTGCCGGCGTCGTTGTCCAGGGTCACGCGCAGACCGGCGGCCTTGAGCTGATTGAGAGCCTCCTGGCCGAACTCCTCGCTCTTCTCGCTGATGGTGAGGATGCGGACCTGCTCCGGCGCGAGCCAGGCGGGGAAGTGACCGGCGAAGTGCTCGATGAGCACGCCACAGAAGCGCTCCATGCTGCCGAACGGCGCGCGGTGGATCATCACCGGGCGGTGCGGCTTGTTGTCCGGACCGATGTAGCTGAGGTCAAAGCGCA
>CAZPSQ010000180.1:0-11763 GCA_964588755.1 uncultured Prosthecobacter sp.
AGGCTTTGAAAATCCAGCGCCAGCCGCCTTTTTGGGCCATTGCGCCGAGTTTTTCGGCCATGTCCCAGATGAACGCCTCGCTCTCGATCACGCAGGGACCCAAAATAAACACCGGCTCCGTGCCATCCATGGTCACTGACCCAATTTTCACCGCCGGAAGAGAGAACAGCCCCATAAAAACAGACAAACTTTAAATTGATCGATTCTGCGAGCGTCGCCCCGGAACCGGTCATGACTGTTCATTTCCAACCCCGTTTGTGGTGCCCATGAAAAATGTAGCGGGCGGGCCGGAGATGACAATAGGGATTCGAGAGAAAACTGTGCCGCTCTTGCGTGGCTGCCAGCCGGTCCCGGCAGGGCAAGAGGGCAAGTGCCTGGAGTTTCGCTTCGAGATTGATTGAGGTCACGTGCTGGCCGCGCATGCTGGCGGCCACCATGCGAACCTTTCTGCTTCCTTTTGCGCTGCTCGCCCCTGCCGTTTCAACCTTGGCGGAGAGCGCCCCGGTCTGCCTGAGCGCAAACCAGATGTCGATTGCAACGGGGCAGCCTTCGCTGGTGATGATGTCGAACGGCCCCACGCACATCCCGGTGTGGTCGTTGTCGGGCGGGACGGTGGGGCAGTCGGTGGCGGGTCTGGTGAGCGGGCTGCCCCGGGACTGCGCGGCGGTGAAGGTGGAGATCGTGGTGACCTCGACGGACGAGACGACAAGCCCGCAGTTCGAGGATGTCTATCGCGTCCATTTGTCGCAGATGGTGGAGGGGGAGCCGTTCACGGCGCGGAACTATCAGGGGACGCCCGTGCGGACCGCGCTGCCTGCCGGGCCGCTGCACACGCGGACGATCACCTTGGAGTCGTATTATGAGGTCGTGCCAGACGTGCCGCTGTCTGTGCGCATCCAGCGGGAGCCGGGCGATGCTGCGGACACCTTCATCCGCCCCACGGGGCTTGCCATGGTGAAGGTGACGCCTGTGAAGGCTCCGGCGAAGGCCCATGTGGTGCAGGAGGGGAACGGCTATAACTCCTGGCCCATGCTGCAGGCCATTGGGGACAAGCTGGTGTGCGTGTACACGCGGGGGAAGGGGCACACCATCGGCGAGGGCGCGCGCGATGCCTATGCGCGCACCTCCAGCGATGGTGGCAAGACGTGGACGGCGGAAACCGTGGTGGCCAATTCTCCTGACTACGGCGAGGTGCCGGTGGGGAAGGGGCTGGATGCGGATGGGGCGATGCTGCTCTGGCTGCGCCGCGTGGGCAAGGAGTGGCACCAGGACCTCTACCGCACGACGGACGGCGTCACCTTCACGCTGGTGGCGACGCCGAAACTCGAAGTGAGGCCGATGCAGATCACGGACGTCTTCGCCGTGCCAGGAGTGGGACTGATGTCCCTGTGGTTTGCCGGGGATTATGGGAACAAGCCGACCAATGCCTGGGGCACCGTGACCAGCAGCGACAACGGCGCCACCTGGACGCAGACGACCATCGAGTCCGGGCTGACCAAAAACGAGTGGCCCACCGAGCCCGCCGCCGTCCATCTGGGTGGTGGGAAGATCCTGGCTGTCGCCCGCACGGAGACGGGCCCGTTTCAGTTCCAGCTCACCTCCACCGACTCCGGCGCCACCTGGAAGCGCGTGCAGACCAACATCAGCGATGTCTTCTGCTCCACGCCGAACCTTGTGCTGGATGCCAGGACCGGGCTGGTGAGCTGCTACTACTACCACCGCGGCAAGGGCCTGCTGCGCCGCCGTGTGGTGGACCCGAACAGCATCTTTGAGCATGCGGGCCGGTGGCCGGCCTCGGAGGTCGTGGCCGTGGGCAGCCAGTCCACCTTTGACGCGGGAAATGTGAACGCCACTGTGGTCGGGGACACGCATTATCTGTCGTTCTACTCCGGCAAGGCTCCGGAGACGGCAGTGCTGGTTTCCGAGCTTCCGGCTCCGAGTGGTGGTGCGCAGCAACAGTAGGAGTGTGGGCGTGCCAGGATCATGTTGAGCCGCAACGCGGTCCCGGTGCGCGGCGTGCGTGATTGCATTGCAAGGCTGTCCGTCCCGCGCAAGGCTGGCGGGAATGAAGGGACTTTTTTCCATTCTGGCAGCCATCCTGCAAGACCGTACCAGCCGGTCCAAGCTGCATTCGCTGCTGCGCCTGGTGGGGGTGCTGGCGGTTCTTGTGGTGCTTTTCAGCGTGGTGTTTCACCTGCTCATGGCGTGGGAGGGGCAGAACCATTCCTGGATCACCGGCTTTTACTGGACGCTGACGGTGATGACGACGCTGGGTTTTGGGGACATCACGTTCCATTCTGATCCCGGGCGGCTGTTCTCCATCGTCGTGCTGCTCACGGGGGTGATCTATCTGCTGGTGCTGCTGCCCTTCACCTTCATCGAGTTCTTTTACGCGCCGTGGATGCGGGCGCAGGCGGCGGCGCGCGCGCCGCGGGAGCTGCCGGAGGACATGCGGCAGCACGTCATCCTCACGGCTTACGATCCCGTCACCGCCACCTTGATTCCGATGCTGAAGCACTACGACCACCCGTATGTGGTGCTGTGCCCCACCGTGGCGGAGGCGCTGGAGCTGGCGGATCGTGATCTGAGCGTGGCGGTGGGGGAGCTGGATGATCCGGAAACCTACCGGAAGCTGCGCCTGCAGCAGGCCTCCATGCTGGTGACGACCCGCACCGACGCGGTGAACACGAACGTGACGTTCACCTCCCATCAACTGGCGGAGCATGTGCCTGTGGTCGCCTCCGCCAGCAGCGCGGTGGCGCGGGATGTGCTGGAGCTGGCCGGCGCCACGCTGGTGCTGCGCCTGGAGGACATGATGGGGCAGGCGCTGGCGCGGCGGGTGAGCATTCGTGACTCGGACGCGCATGTCATCGGCCGGCTGGGAGGGCTCTTGATTGCGGAGTCCTCGGCCGCAGGGACCGGCCTCGTTGGGCTGCGTCTGGCGGAGAGCCGCATTCGTGTGCGCACCGGGGTCAGTGTCATCGGCACGTGGGAGCAGGGCGCGCTGGTGCTGGCGCCGCCGGACCTGCTGATCACCGAGCGCACCATTTTTGTGCTGGCGGGTACGGCGGAGCAGATCCAGGCCTTCAATGCGGCCTTTACCACGCAGGTGAAGGAGCCGCCCAGGGTCGTGATCGTCGGCGGCGGGCGTGTGGGGCATGCGACCTACCGGGCGCTGGAGCAGCTGGGTGTCTGCACGACGGTGCTGATCGAAAAATCGGCGGAGCGCATCAAGGACCTCCCCGATGCCGTCATTGGCGACGCGATGGACATGGCGGTGCTGAAGCAGGCCTCCGCGCGCGAGGCGACCACGCTGATCATCACCACGCATGACGACGACTTGAATGTGGCGCTGACGATTTTCTTCCGAAAGCTGCGCTCGTCCTGGCAGATCCTGACCCGTGCCACGCATGACCGCAATGTGGCGACGCTGCTGCGCGCGGGGGCGGACCTGGTGCTCTCCTATGCCTCCATGGGGGCCAACACGCTGCTGAATGTGCTGCGTGGCTCGGACCACCTGCTGCTGGCTGAGGGTGTGAATGTGTTCCCGGCCGCGATCCCGCCCTCCATGGCCGGCAAGAGCCTGCGGGAGCTGCATGTGCGCTCCGAGACGGGCTGCAGCGTCATTGCCGTGGAAGGGGAGGAAGGGCGCGTCGTGAACCCACCTGCGGATCAGAAGCTGCCAGAGCAGGGACGCATCTTCCTGGTCGGCACCATCCAGGCGGAGGAGCGTTTTCTGCGGAAGTTCAGGCCGGAGGTGAAGGGGCGGAAGAAACGAAAGACGGGTGTGGTGGAGTAGGCGTGGGGCGTGTCTGGTCTGATACGAGGTGACGACGGGGACCGTGATGAACGCCTCCCCGTTTTACTTGGTGAGCTCGCCTTCGAGGAATTTGCGGACGGCGGGGAAGAGCTTGGTTTCGTCGTGGTCAGCGCCGGGGACGACCTCCATGGCCACCTTGATGCCGTGCTGCGCGTAGTTTTTTTGGAGGGTTGCCAGGCGCTCGATGCGGTTCTTTCCGGTGGTGTTGTAGTCGGCCCCTTTCACACCCTCGCCCATCCAGTATTCGGAGCCACGGGTGATGGGCTCGTTCCATTCTTCGGTGTCCCCGGCCCCGACGACCATGTGGACGCTGACCTTGCGCATGGCGGGCAGGTTCATTTTCACGTTGAAGCGCCAGTAGAGGTCCCGGGTGCCGACCCACCAGTCGGCGGTGTTGTCAATGAGGGTGACAAGGCCTGGGGCGCCGATGGAGATGGCACCAAGGCGGTGGGGATGAAGGTAGAAGAAGCGGTGGGTGAAGTGGCCGCCGCCGGAGAAGCCGTGCATGGCGAAGGTGCTGCCTGCGAGGCGGTATTTCGAGGCGGCCTCATCCACCATGCTGAGGAGAATGAGATCGTAGCGGGTGGCCTTGTAGTCGATGAGCTTGTAGTTTTCCAAGTCCTGGCGGCCGTGGGTGTTCAAAGGGAAAAGGGGGGCCAGGAGGATGACGCGGTTTTTGTCGGCGAAGTCCTTGAAGTGCTCGATGTAAACATCGGGCCGGCGCTCCGTGCCGTGGACGAGGACGAGAAGCTGGTAGGTGTCTGTGCCGTTCTCCTGGTAGCCCTTTGGGATGTAGAGCATGTAGGAGAAGCGGGGATCCACCTGGCTGGCGATGTAGGGCGTCATGTCCTTGTCATGCCAGCTGAACTCCCTGTCTTGCGCGGCAACGGAGGCGGGGGTGAGCAGGACGGCGGCAAGGAGGAAAAAGAGGGATCGGGTGAAGGGATGCATGGGGCAAAAAGGGCAGGTGAGAACCGGTCTGGCACAAAACTGCGGCGCCCGGGAAATCCGAGCGCCGCAGCTCATGTGGGGGCAATGTGTTGGTGACGAATCAGAACTCGACCTGAACGGAGAAAACGGCGGAGACTGGCGCACCGTAAGCCACGGCACCGCCGCCCCAGGCTGTGCCGAGGTCAAAGGTTTCGCCGGACTCATAGTAGCGCTCATCCAGCAGGTTCTGGATGCCGAGGCGGATGGTCCAGTCTGCGTGGGGTGTGCTGAAGCGGTAGCGGGCGCCCACGTCCACCACGGTGTAGATGTCGGTGGCGAAGCGCTGGCCCTGGTCGAGGAACTGCTTGTCCACAAAGCGGGCGTTGGCGGTCAGGGAGAGGCCGGGCACCTGCGGGATGTCCAGCTGCGCCCAGAGATTGACCTGATACTCGGGAACATACTGCGGGCGGCGGCCGTCGAACTGGGCAAAGCCGGTGTCCACCTGCTCGGCATCCAGGAACATGGTGGCGAAGCCTGCCTGCAGGCTGTCGGTGATCTTGCCACGGAGGGCCAGCTCAAGGCCCCGATGGCGCTGGAGACCGGAGAACTTGTCAATGCCGGACGCGGGATCGATCACGGCGAGGTCCTGGTCGATCTGGAACAGGGCCAGCTCGCCGGAGAGGCGTCCGCCAAACCACTCGGTCTTCACGCCGAGCTCAAACTGTTCGGACCGCTGCATGCCGAGGGGCTGGAAGCGGTTTGCCGCGGCCGCGCGGGCCGTGCCGCCATCCTGCATGCCGCGTGTGTAGGTGAAGTAGGAGTGAACGCCTTTGACGGGGGAGAACATCAAAGCGGCTGTGGGGGAGAAGGAATCGACCGTGTCGTCAGAGTCGGGGTCCTGCGGGTAGGTGTTGTCAAACCTGCCGAAGCGGCCGCCAACGAGCACTGACCAGTGCTCGTCGAACTTGACGGTGTCCGTGGCGAAGAAGCCCCATTCGCTGTATCCGCCACCAATCGTGCGCCAGGGGCCGCCTGTGGGAATCGGGAGATCCGCCAGATTGTAGGCATTGCTGGCCCCCACGTCGGGGAAGCTCCGCTGACCGTAGGAGTCGTAGGTGCGATACTGGGTGCCAACCACAAGCTGGTGCTCCAGGAAGCCGGTGTTGAAGCTGCCCTCAACATGCACATGCGCGCCCCAGGACTGCCACTCGACCGCACCGCGGGTGAGCAGCGCGCCGTCGGTGAAGTCGCCATTGTCCATGACGCCGTAGGGGGCGGTGATCTGGGAGTAACGCTTGGTGTCCTGATAGTTGTAGGAGGCGCGCAGCTTCCAGTTCTCATTGAAGTCGATGTCCACGCCAAACGACACGTCGAAGAGGTCCTGGTCATTGCGGGCCCAGTTCTGCATGATGTTGGTCCTGCGGCCGGTGTCCAGCACCTGGCCGTTGGTCGTGATCATGGGACCGTAGTAGCCGTTGCGGGTCATGGTCTGGCTTGAGATCGAGCTCCAGAAGGTGACTTCATCCACCGGCTTCCACTGGGCGAAGAGAGAGCCCATCTGGCGGTCGCCGCCAGCGTTGTCATAGAAGCTGTCGAACTCGTCGGCAGCGAGCACCAGCCGGTAGCCAAACTTGCCTCCGGCGAGGGTGTCACTGGCATCCAGCTGGGAATACAGGCTGCCGAAGGTGTCCACGTCGAACTGCAGGCTGGCGGAGAACTCCGGCGTCGGACGCTTGCGTCCGAGATTGATGGCACCGCCGGGAGGCATGAAGCCGAAGCGCAGCGCGGCGGGGCCTTTGAGCAGCTCCACCCGGGCCTTGTCGTCGAGGACAGGGGAGATGGTCTGGATCATGGGCAGGCCGTCGATGCGGTAGCCGTTGAAGTTGTCCACGCGGAAGCCGCGCATGGAGAAGTTCTGGACGCCGTAGTAGCCGCCGGGCATCTGGGTGGCGATGCTGGGGTCGTTGCGCAGGACTTCCTTGAGGGTGAAGGCGCGCTGGTCCTCCATCAAAGCCTGGTTGTACACGCTGACGCTGAAGGGCGTCTCGATGAGCGGGGTATCCGTGAACAGGGCGGCTGAGGAGGAACGCTCCTGATAGCGGACAGGGCTTTCGGCGGTGACGACGACCTCGGGCAGCGTGGTGGCGGCCTCAGGTTTGGACTCTTCAGGTTTTGGCGCGGTTTGCGCCAGGCCGTCGGAGATGGCCAGAACACAACTGGCGATGAAGGTGGACAGGCGGGGGTATCGTTGTTTTGTTTGGTGCTTCATGGGCGAATCTCGGGAGAGAAAGTGTTTTCAGGCGGAGGTGGCGCGGGCGGTGCGGCCAGCCCAGGCGGCATAGCGGCGCCAGCTCAGGGAGAAGCCCGTCCAGACCAGGATGACGGCGGCCACGGTCGCGAGAGTGGCGATGACCTTCCCCGGCAGGCCGAAGGCGGCGCCGGTGTGCAGAAAGCGCAGCCAGATGCGCGCCTGCAGGCCGGGGCTGCGTTCCTGGAAGCGGACCGCCTGGAGGATGGCCCCGGTGTAGGGGTCGGACTTCACCGGTATGTAGGCCCGGCTGGGCATGGAGTCCGGCAATGTGACCCCGATTTCCAGAGGCTGGAGCGCGCCGGATGCGGGTGTGAGGTCCTCCAGGGTGATGGATTCCCAACCGGGGTATGCCTTGGCCACCGGCTCGATCACCTGCTCCAGCGGCAGCGGCTGGGCATCCTGCGCGGGCGTTGGGAGCACTGGCGGAGGCACGGCCATCATGCCGTAGCCGCGCGACTTTGGGGGTTCCTCGCCAGCGACCAGGAACACCAGCCGATGCCCCCACTCAAAGGAGATCACCACAGCCGCCGCAGTGAGCACCAGGAGGACTGGCAGGGACCAGAACCCAAAAACGGCATGCCAGTTGTAGTCGCGGGCCTTGCCTTTGGAGCCACGTCTTAGCACCAGCAGCGGCCGCAGGGAGCGCCAGCTCCATTTGCGCGGAAACCAGAGATAGAGCCCGGTGACGCAGAGGACGACGAAGGCGAGGTTGCTGATGCCGGTGATCAACCGACCTGTGGAGGTGGGCCCGTCCGAGGCCCCCAGCCAGCGATGCCATTCCTCCAGCTTGTGGAAGACCTCATGGACAGTCTGCGCCTGAGATTCCTGCGTGGCGCCGGTGTGCGGGTCCACATACAGCAAGGCTCCCTCGTCCGGATAAAACTCCCATGCGCGGAGGGGATCACGAAAGACCGCCACGGAAGCGACCTGAAAGCCGGGGTGTTCTTTTTCGACCTTGCGTGTCAGGTCCGCGATTGTCCGTGGGGGGCCGACGGTGCTGATGCGGCTCACCTTCCGATCCCGCCATGCCAGGACTTCCTCCTCAAAGGCGATGGCGATGCCCGTCACCGACATGATGAAGATCACCACGCCGGCGGTCAGCCCCGCGAGGAGGTGAATCCAGAAGATGACGCTTCGAACCGACATGACGCGCGGCGGTCAGAGCTTCAGCCGGGGGAGTTTGCGCATGCGCGGACGTGCGCGTTGACATGATGGAAAGAGATGGAGGGCGCGGATGCAGGCACGGCGCGAGGGTGGTTCGACCAGTGTGCGCCTGCTTTGGTCCGATTGTCTGAGATTGACGGCCGGATGACATGCCGGCAGGCAATGGTCTCTGGGTGGCATCGCGCCGCTCACTCCCGGCGTGGCCACGCATGAGGTGGCATGGCGGTGCTGTGGCTGGCTGGATGCGACTGCCGTTTGCGAAGGAGGGACCAGTGACCTGAAGTGCGGGCAAACCGATATTGACTGCGGATGGCAGTTCGTTGTCCAATTTGCAGGCCGTCAGGCCTTGTGCGTCGATCCATTCAACCCTCCCAACCCAACAGCCAACCTCATTGCCTTATGCGTCGTCGTCATTTTCTTCACGCCTCTCTTGCCTCCAGCTTGGCTGCCGCGCTTCCGGCCATGGCGCAGAGTGGGGGGCGGCGGCCGCGCATTCTGCTGCGCAATGGGTGGCAGAGTCAGAACATTGGGGACATCGCGCATTACATGGGGATGATGGAGCTGCTGAAGCTGCATGGCATTGATGCGGAGGTGCGCTTCTGGACGAACAACATGGAGAACGGGGCGGGGGAGCTGTTTCAGAAGCACTTCCCGGAGGTGCCGGTCTTCAAGAGCCAGGACAAGGAGAGCGTGGAAAAGGCTTTCAAGGAGTGTGATTTCTTCCTGCATGGCTCCAGCTCCGGCTTTGGCGCGTGGAAGGATGCAAAGCGCTGGCATGAGGAGACGGGCAAGCCGTTTGGCGTGATGGGTGTGTCCCTCACGGACACGGGGGAACAACTGCTGGCCACGCTGAAGAAGGCGCAGTTTGTGTACTTCCGCGATGGCGTTTCGGCGAAGCGGGCGAGCGAGGAATTTGGCATCCCCACGCCGCCGGCGATGGGCTGGGGACCGGACACGGCGTTTGGCATCACGAAGCTGCGCAATGAGGAGAAGGCCACGGCGTACCTGAAGGCGAACGGGCTGGAGGAGGGCAAGTTTCTCTGCTGCATCCCGCGCTACCGCTGGACGCCCTTCTGGACGCTGCACAAGGACCGGGCGGTGGACAAGGTGAAGCTGGCGCGCAGCGAGGAGATGAAGGAGCATGACCACGCGCCGCACCGCGAGGCGATCATCCGCCTTGTGCGCGAGGCGGGGGTGAAGGTGCTCGTCACCCATGAGGACCAGACTCAAATTCAACTCGGCAAGGAAGTGCTGTACGATCCGCTGCCGGAGGACGTGAAGAAGAATGTGGTGTGGCGGGACAGCTACTGGCTGACGGATGAGGCGCTGAGCATTTATGTGCGCAGCCTGGGCCTGTTTGGCAATGAGATGCACAGCCCCATCCTGTGCATCGCCAACGGCATCCCCGCCGTGGTCGGGCGCTGGGATGAGCAGACGAACAAGGGCTTCATGTGGCGGGACATCGGCCTCGATGAATGGCTCTTCACCATGGATGACGAGGCGCGGCTGAAGCAACTGCCGGAGACGGTGCTGGCCTTTGCCAAGGACCCCGCTGGCTCGAAGGCCAAGGCGGAGAAGGCGCGGCAGATCGTGCTGGCGAAACAAAAGGAGCAGTTCACCACCTTGCAGAAGGCGCTGGCGTAACCCCCCCTCCATGGCCATGCGCTCGCTTTTTCTGGTCTTCTCCATGCTGCTGCCCACGGCTTGGGTCAGCGGCAAGTCTTATGATGTTGTCATCTATGGCGGTTCGTCGGGAGGATTCACGGCGGCGATTCAGGCGGCGAAGCTGGGCAAGACGGTGGTGCTCATCGAGCCCGCCGGGCACATCGGGGGCATGAATGTCGAGGGTCTTGGCGGCACGGACATTGACAACCACCGGGAGTTTCAGAACAGCCCGGCGGTGGGCGGTCTGGCACTGGAGTTTTACCGGCGCATCGCCAGGCATTATGGGAAGGGAGACGCCTTTGAAACCATGCTGGCGAAGGGTGAAAAAGCGCCTGCCCTGTGGCGCTTTGAGCCGCACGCCGCCGAGGCGGTGATCCTGGGCTGGCTCAAGGAGCATGCGATCGATCTTGTGACGGGAGCCGTGCTGAAGGAAGGCCCGGGTGGTGTCACCAAGGAAGGGCCGAAGCTGACCGCCATTGCCACCAGCAAGGGGGACTTTGAAGGCAGGGTTTTCATTGATGCCACGATCGAGGGTGACCTGCTGGCCAGCGCCGGCGTGACCACGGTGATCGGACGCGAGGCGAACGCCGTCTATCAGGAAACCAAGAACGGCATCCGTGGCAGCACCACGCATTGCCAGTTTGCGGTGAAGGTCGATCCCTACCGTGTTCCTGGCGATGCCTCCAGCGGCACCCTTGCCGGTGTGGTGGATGAGCCCTTCGGAGAGCCGGGGGCGGGAGACCATCGCCTGCAGGCGTACTGCTACCGCGTGTGTCTTACCGACAAAGAGGAGAACCGCCTGCCCCTGCCAAAGCCGGCCAACTACGACCGTGCCAGCTACGAGCTGCACCTGCGCTACCTCAGGGCGGGGGGCAAGATCTACCGGCCCAGGGCAGCCTTGCCGAACCAAAAGACCGACTTCAACGGCGGCAGCGACGTGTCCCACAACCTCAATGGGATGAACCACGGCTATCCTGGAGGCAGCGCTGCCGAGCGCCGCCAGATTCTCGACCATCACCGCGACTTCACCCAGGGCCTGTTTTACTTCCTGGCAAATGACCCGGAGGTGGGCCGGCTTGCGCCGGATCTACAGCGGGAGTGGTCACGCTGGGGGCTGGCGAAGGATGAGTTCACCGACAACGGCGGCTGGCCCCGCGTTTTCTACGTGCGGGATGCCCGCCGCATGGTGTCGGATTATGTCATTACGGAGCATCATGTGAGGAAGGACAAGCCCACGCCGGTGGAGGATTCTGTGGGCATGGCCTATTGGCCGCCGGATGTGCACAACGTGCGGACCCTTGTCAAAGACGGGCATGCGTACAATGAGGGGTTCGTCTTTGGCGGGAATGACTGGATCCCCTTTGGCATTTCGTATCGCGCTCTTGTGCCGAAGGCCGCCGAGGCTGTCAACCTGCTGACACCCACCTGCCCGTCGTCCAGCCACATCGCCTATGGCGCCATCCGCATCGAGTTTACCTTCATGGCGCTGGGGCAGGCCTGCGCGGTGGCGGCCTCAGAGGCCATCGATCACGGCAGCACGGTGCAGGAGGTGTCGTATGCGGCGCTGCGCGACCGGCTGCTGGCGGATGGTCAGGTCATCACCTTGCATTGAACCCAAAAACGGAGTTGATGGTCTATGGTTGATTGTTGATGGCCTGATTCCCTGCCGCTCAGAGAGCTAGGGAAAGACTGATTCAATCTAGACCGAGCTGGTGATCCTTCTCTTCCTCCTACTTTGACTCCTCCTCCCGGCGGTCTTGGCTTCTGGCTCCCTGATTCCGGGAGAAGGAGCATGGGTAAGAGGCGGGAGAAAGATAGGCGAAGGCGCATCAATCAGCGTCTCCCTTTTGCTATGCCCATACTGGCCGCTTCC
>CAZPSQ010000181.1:0-11755 GCA_964588755.1 uncultured Prosthecobacter sp.
CGCAGCGCAGACCTCTTCCTCGGCGTGCCCTTCAACATCGCCAGCTACGCCTTGCTGACCATGATGGTCGCGCAGGTGTGTGACCTCCAGCCCGGCGAGTTCGTGCACACCTTCGGGGACCTGCACCTCTACAAAAACCACCTGGAGCAGGCAAAGCTGCAGCTCTCCCGCGAGCCACGCTCCCTCCCCGTCATGCGCCTGAATCCTGCGGTGAAGGAAATCGACGCCTTCCGCTATGAGGACTTCACCCTCGAAGGCTACGAGCCCTGGCCCGCCATCAAGGCCCAGATCGCGGTGTGATCGCCCTGCTACGCCGTCTGCCCCAGGCTCAGGTACTGAAACCCCTTGTAAAGAACCCACACATAAAACACCCACGCCGCGACGATCATCAGCACGGCTAGGCCGATGAGGATGACCACGCCCGCGAAGAAGCGGAAAGTGCTGCGCTGGATCTTGTCCCGGTTTCCCGCCTGCCACTGGGTCAGCAGCCTCAGATTGCGCGAGTTCGACTTGAAAAAAGCCGACCCCGCCGCGCCCAGCCCCGGCACAAGGCCGATCAGAAAATTGATGCCCATGTTGGCCGCCATGCGCATAAACACCGGGATCGGCACCCCGCTGCGCAGTGCATCCAGCATGATGATGGCACCCGCACCAGACGCCACCGTGTCCCCCACACCGGGGATCAGCGCCAGGATCGGGTCCAGCCCCACGCGGAAATTCGTCCCCGGCACGCGGATCAGCTCATCCAGATACTTGGCCAGGATGCGCGCGCTGGCCTGGTCGGCCGGGTCCTTGCTCGCCGCCAGCCGCGCGGCGATGGGGTTCACATGGCCCGCCGGCGGAATCACCTCATCCACTGATATGTCACGTTTGGGGGCGGCCATGGTGGATGAGGTGGGGAAGGAGGTGCTGCGTTACGACTTGCTCGGCAGATCCACAAGCATCTGCGCGTTGCTGGGGTAGCGTTCCAGCAGGGATATTACGCGCTGGATCGCCTCGATGGGCTTATGTCCTGCAAGACCCCGGCGCAGCATGTGGATTTTGTCCAGTTGGAAGGGCTGCAGCAGCAGCTCCTCCCGGCGCGTGCCGGACTTGAAGATGTTCACCGCCGGGAAGACAAACTGCTCCGCAATACGGCGGTCCAGCACCAGCTCCATGTTGCCAGTCCCTTTGAACTCCTGGAAGATCAGCTCGTCCGCCTTGCTCCCCGTCTCGATGAGCGCCGTGCCCAGGATGGTCAGGGAGCCTGCGGTGCGCGTGTTGCGCGCCGCGGCGAACAGCCGGCGCGGGATCTCCAGCGCCCCCACGCCCACGCCGCCGCTCATGATGGCGCCGCTCTTGGCCGTGTTGTTAAAGGCACGCGCCATGCGCGTGATGGAGTCCATCAGCATGAACACATGCTCCCCGCACTCCACCAGGCGCTTGGCGCGCTCGATGGCGAAGGCCGAGATGCGCGTGTGGCTCTTCAGGTCCTGGTCATTGTTGCTGGCAAAGATCTCCGCGCGCGGCAGGATCTTCTTGAACTCCGTCACCTCCTCCGGGCGCTCGTCCACCAGCAGGATCATCAGATGCACCGTCGGGTGGTTCTCCGTCACCGCCTCGGCGATGTGTTGCAGCATCGTCGTCTTGCCCGCGCGCGGCGGCGCCACGATCAGGCCGCGCTGGCCGCGCCCCACCGGGGACATCAGGTCGATCACCCGGGTCGTCAGCCGGTCCTTGCCCGTCTCAAGCTGGTAGCGCTTGTTCGGGTTCACCGCCTTCAGTTCCTCGAACAGGGGGATCTCCCGCATCGCCTCAGGCGCGCGGTTGTTCACCTCCGTCACTTCGGTGACTTGCGGTCCACGGTGGCCCTTGCACTGCACGCCCACGATGTGCATCCCCTCGCGCAGGCCGTATTTGCGGATGAATTCCGGCGCGATGAACGCATCCTGCGGATGCTGGGAAAAGGCGCGGTCCCGCTGGCGCAGAAAACCGTAACCCTTGGGGGACATCTCCAGGATGCCGTTCGCAGGCTCTGGCGGGCCCAGCGGCTTTTCCGGCTCCACTTCGCGGTCCTGGCCGCCTCCGCCGCGCGGCTCAGAGCCGTTCTGCCCATGGCCGCCCTGGCGCTGGTGGCCGCCTTCGCCACCACTGCCGCCGCCGCCACCACGTTCCGCGCGGCGCTGCGCATCGCGGTCCGCCCGGCGCTGCTTCCAGCGCTCAAACTTCATTTTGCGCCGCTCCTTGGCCGTCATCGGGCGCTGGTTGCCGTTTTCGTCCACCACCACATTGCGGGGTGCCTGGCCTTCGCCAGCGGTGGCAGGCGCTTCTTCGGGGGTGTGGGGCGCTGCTGCCACTTCGGCTGGCGCGGCGGCTTCTGCCGCAGGTGCCGCCACCCTCTCCGCCGCAGGGGCGGGTTCAGGGACTGGGGCCGGCGCGGGAGCAGGCGCAGCCACGGCCACCACGGGCTCGGAGATCACTGCGGCCTCGGCGGCCGGGGCCGTCACTTCCACGGCAGCGGCAGGCGGTGGGGCGGCGGCTTCAGCCGTTTTCTTTTTGGCTGTTTTACGTGCCGGCTTTTTCACCACCACGGCAGTGACCTCGGGCTCAGGTTCAGACTCAGGCACTGGCGCTGGCGCTGGCTTGGGCGCTGCGGCCTTCTTGACGGCAGCCTTCTTGGCGGCGGCTTTTTTGGCCGGGGCCTTGCGCTTCGGCTTGGGTTCTTCGACCTCAAGGGTGAATTCTTCGGACATAAAACAAACGGGAGAAAAAAAGGTTAGTCGAGCTTGTCGGCGATCGCGTCGTCGATTTCGAAATTGGCATGGACGTTCTGCGAGTCGTCGTAGTCGTCGAGCAGGTCGTACAGCCGGATCAGGGACTTGGCCGTGTCCACATCGCTCACGGTCACCGTCGTCTGCGGCTGGTAGATCAGCTTCTGGCTGCGGAAGGTGAGGTTTTTTTCACGCAGCGCGCCGCCCACGTTGAAGAGTTGGTCTGTGGCAGTGAAGACCACCCACTCATCGCCTTCCTCCTGCACATCATCAGCACCGCCTTCCAGCGCCACTTCCATGATCTGGTCCTCATTGGCCGCCGTCTTGTCCAGGCGGATCTCGCCCTTGCGCTGGAACATGTAGGCCACGCTGCCGGAGTCGGCAAAGGTGCCATTGTTTTTGGAAAGCAGCGTGCGGATGTCGTTCGCCGCTCGGTTGCGGTTGTCCGTCACGATCTCGATCATCATCGCCACCCCGCCGGGGCCGTAGGCCTCATAGAGCACTTCTTCCAGCGTCGCCCCTGCCAGCTCGCCGGTGCCTTTTTTGACGGCACGGTCGATGTTGTCATTCGGCACGTTGGCGGCACGGGCGGCCAGGATCGCGCTGCGCAGGCGGGCATTGGTGTCAGGGCTGCCGCCGCCATGCTTGGCCGCCAGGGTTATTTCCTTGGCCAGCTTGCTGAAGGCATTGCCGCGTTTGGCGTCTGTGATGGCCTTGCCGCGCTTGATCTTGGACCATTTGTTGTGGCCTGCCATGATGGGAACAATGTCAGTTGAAAGGCGACGGAAGGCACTGCCATTGGCAGCGGCCATCTGTGCGTGGGTTGTTGGGGGAATGTGGGGAGAAAAAGCGGCCTTGCCGCGGTGTGCTCCAGAAGGAATGACGGCCACGCATTGGGGGGCGTGGGCGCGTTTCATCAGCGCCAAGGCTGGGGAAACATCGGCAATCCTGCCGGGAACATCACCAAGTGTTCACCAGGTTGAGAGAACCTGGAACGCCGGAAGTGTGAGGGAGATGGGGCCGTCTGGCAAGAGGTTTTTCACAGGGCACACCCTGCCGCTCCTGTGGCGGTCACCCTTTCGCCTTGCCTTTGGCGGGGGATTTGGCCTGCGGTTCGTCCTTGTCGTCCAGCTTCAGCTCCTTGGGCGGCACCGGGGCTGGGCCGTCCCAGAGGAAGTGCTCCAGCCGTATCTTGGTGGCGCGCTCGCGCGCCTCCGTGGCACGGTTGCCGGGGCGCTCGGCCATCTGCTCCGCCAGCCGCGCGGCAGGCTCCCACTGGCGTCCGGCCTCCAGCAGGTCGACCCCGAAGAAACCGGCCTTGGAGAACCAGACATAATCCGCCGGGCTGGCGGGCGGGGTCGTGTCGGCCGCACGCAGCACATCGTAGCAGGCTTCCAGGGCCTCGGTGTCGCGTCCGGCGTCGTGGTGTACGGTGGCCAGGGTGAAGCCGCCGCGTGCCTTCCACAGCATCGGCAGGGCAGGGGCGGACAGAAATTCTTGCAGCAGCGTCACGGCCTCGGCCAGTCGTCCGCGCTCGCTCTTCCCCAGCAGCAGCAGCACCTCGGCCTTTTCACACAGCGTCATGCGGCGTTGCTCCGGCTCCAGGTTTTTCAGCGCCAGCAGCTTGTCCAGCGCGGCCAGGGCTTCCACCAGATGCCCCTGCGCCCGCTCGGAAAGTGCCTGCTGCCGGCGTGCCGCCACGGCCAGCGCCCCGCCTTTGGACGCCAGTTCCTCCCAGATCACCAGGGCGCGTTTGCGGCCCTCCGTGCTCATCACGGAGGAGGCCGACATGGCCGCAAAATACAAGGACGTCTCCGCATGCGGCGTGCTGGGGTGGTCCCGTGCGATGATCTCAAACTCCGTGCGCGCGTTGGCATAGTCCTCCAGGCGGTAGTGTGCCCCCGCGATCCGCAGCCGCACTTCGGGAATGAGCGCGCTCTTGGGCCAGGCTTTGAGAAAGGCTGCCCCCTCGGTGACGAGGCCCTTCAGGTCGCCCGAGGCCTCGCGCAGCCACAGCCGGGTGCAGTCCACCCGTTGGTGCTGTTCCGGCGTCAGCGTGGCGGTCGTGGCCATGTCCAGCGTGGTGCGTGCGTGCTCCACTCGCGGCGGCGTGGCCATCAGCATCCACTCCGCCAGCGCCACACAGGCATCCGCAAACCGTGGGTGGGCAGGGTGCGTGCGCACAAAGGCGCGCAGGCTCTCCTCCGCCTCGGGCTTGCGCTGCGCGGCAAGGAACAGCGCCTTTTCCAGTTCCAGTGTCGCGGCGGAGTCCGCGCTGTCTTTCGCCGCTGCTGCGGAGCCGGACACCACCTCCAGTTGGCCGAGAAGCGTCTGGTACAGGGCCAGATTGCCTGCCTGCACCGCTGTGAGCGCGGCGTTGAAGATCGCCCGCCGACGTTCCGTGAGCGTGGCCGCGATGTTCGCGGCGTTTTGGAAGGCTTGCAGTGCCTGCCAGTGCTCGCCCCGTTGGAAGAAGATGCGGCCCGCTGCGGTGTCCACGGCGGCGGAGGAGTCTCCAAAACGTTTGTGCCAGGCTTCCGTCAGCGCCAGCACGCGCCCATCAGCTCCTTGGTCCGTGTGTAGTTCCATGGCCATGCGCATGGCATCACCCAGTCGTGGATGGTTTGGCCAGGCTTGTATCAGCCCCTCTAGCAGGCCAGTGGCCTCGACCGGGCGTTTTTCTGCGGCCAGCCAGCGCGCCATCAAGTAGGTGGCATGACCGCGCAGTTCCTCCGCTGCGGCCAGCAGAGCAGGGGAGGGCTCCGGCTGCTGCTGGGCCGTGTTGCCGGAGGACATCCAGCGCAGCACGGATTCCGGCAGCAGGCGTGGGCGTTGCAGGGCCATGTGCGCCCGGTCCAGCAGGTCAAACGCCTCCGGCCACACGCTGCACTCGGCCATCGCGTCCAGAACTTTGATCAGATGGGTCTGCGCTGCATCAGGCTGCTTTTCTTGGAGTAAGATCTCCGCCTGCAACAGTACCGCAGCGTGGCGCACACGTTCACCGCCGTGGGTGGACTCCAGTAATTCGTTCAGGATGCCTTGGGCGGTGTCGATTTTCCCGGCCTGCATCAGCGCCCGCACCTGGAGGTAACGGGCAGCAGCCTCGTCTCGGACACCGGTCGTGGAAATGTTCACGGGAGAACCCTCATCGAGGCTGATCTCCTCCAGCAGCAGCTTGGCCTGCTGGCTGAGCTGCGAGTCGGCCGGGTTGGCGGCCAGGGGCGTCACCTCCGTTCGGGCGGCCACAGGCTCCCCACTGGCGGCCAGGATCTGCCCCAGCAGCAGGGCGGCACGCGGTGCGCGTTGTGCTTCATCGCCTTCTGTGAGGACCTTGCGCGCCGCCTGTAGATGGCCGGTCAGCGTCAGGCCCCGCGCGTGCCAGAACGGTTCGTCATCCAGATCATACGCCTCCACCAGCTTGAGGACGGCCGCCCCGGACTGGGCGCGCGTCCAAGCCTCGGCAGCAAAGGTGGCCAGCCTGCCAGTCTCCGCTGGGGACCAGTTTTTGCCCTGCTGTAGGAGGCGTTCCGCCTTCACTGCGGCCACCCCCGGCAGGCCGTCAGCCAGGGCCTGCTGCGCCGCGACGAACTCTGGCGCTTCATCCAGCCCTGCCGCAGGGAGTACGGCAGGCAGGGTGCAGGCGGCGGCGAGGAGGGCGGGAAAAAGCTTCGGCATGGGGCGCGCGCAGCCTATCGCAGCCTTCGCGGGGAATCCAGAGACTTGCTGCGGGTGGGGGGCGGATCAGCTCACTTCACATGCCGCTGGCGGCCTTGGCCATGGAGGCTCCGAAGGCGACTGCGGCGACGAGGCCGACAAGAGCCAGGCAGATGAAGAGAATCATCATGATGCCCAGAAACTTCCAGTAACGGCGTTGCTCGGTCAGCGCGGCGTCCAGATCCGCCACGGAGTGGGAGGCGTTCAGCCGGCCGATGGAGTTGGCAAACTTCCACAGCTTGATGGTTGGATACATCATGACGAAGGCGAGCACGCCATAGTAAACCGCCATGCCGACCAGCATGCCCGCCTCCACGGCGGTCCCTCCGCTCATCTTGCCCATGCCTGCGGCGCTGCTCACCAGCATCGCCACAGCGCCGAGGATCATCAAAATGATGGAGATCCACATGATGACACCCATGAATCGAACCCAGGGCTTGGTTCCTGCAAGCTGCGCGATCGTGCTTGGGGATACGGCGTCGCCGCTGCTGGTTCCGTAAACATTGGCGGTGGGGGTGGAGTAAGGGTTGGCTTCCATGGCGCGTTTTTTGTATGATTGTTGATCGCAGGACCCATTCCAGGCGGTTCCCAGAATTTGTTTGAGGCTACGTTAAAAATTCGGTGGTTGTCAAAACCAAACGCCACCGCTTCATTAGTGTCACACATGGCGGCAGCGCGCGCGGACACCTTGCAATCTATCGAACTCGCGGACGGGGTGGAAATCCATCTGCGGGTGGCGGGGCCGGCCGTGCGCAGCATGGCCTATGCCATCGATCTTTTGGTTCGGCTGGCGTTGTATGTCGGGGTGGGGCTGCTCCTGGCTTTTGCAGTGCAGCCTTCCATCGGCGGGGAGATGACCATAGGGCTGCTGCTGCTCTTCATGTTTTTCATGGAGTGGTTTTACAATGTCATCTTCGAGGCCGGGAAGCGCGGTGCCACGCCGGGGCAGCGGGCCATGAAATTGCGTGTCATGAGCATGACCGGTGGACCAGTGACGCTGGCACAGGCGGTGATGCGCAATTTTCTGCGGGTGGTGGATTTCATGCCGGCCATGTACCTCACCGGCATTGTCTGCATGTTGTTCACCAAACGATTTCAGCGTCTGGGGGACTTGGTGGCGAACACCGTGGTCACCTATGCAGACACCCCGCCGGTGCGGCATCAGAAGGCGGAGATCCTGGCGGAACGCCGTGCTCCCTCAGTCGTGCTGACTCGGGAGGAGCAGGCCGCGCTTTTGCAGTTCATTGAGCGCGCACCGCAATGGGCGGATGAGCGGCGGGTGGAACTCGCCACGCTGGTGGAGCCGCTGACACGGGCCCAGGGCATGGAGGGGCTGTGGCGGCTCTATGGCATGGCATTGTGGCTGCAGGACCCCGAGGAAAAACGCCCCTCTCACCTCCAGCCACCCCCGCTGAAAGGAGCAGCGCCCGTCCACGTATGACCCCGGCCCAGTTTGAAAAGCACATCGAGCCGCGCTGGCAGAAGCTGGAGAAGCTGCTGTCGGACGTGGAGCGCTCCAAGCCGCAGGAGGACGCGGCCGAGCTTCCCGGCGCCTTCCGCCAGGTGTGCCATGACCTCAGCGTCGCGCAGCATCGCATGAGTCCGCAGCGCATCGTTCAGCACCTCAATGAGCTGGCCCTGCGCGGCTACCGCGTGCTGGAGCGGCGCACAGCGGGCGGCTGGGAGTCCTTTGTGCGGCTCCTGCTGGTGGAGTTTCCCCAGTCGGTGCGCGCGGAATGGCGGCTCTTCTGGTGGTGTACCGCCTTGTTTTACATCCCCGGGCTGCTGCTTGCCATCATCACCCCCTACTACCCAGAGTGGGCCATGGCTCTGCTCGGCCCGGACGGCATGTTGAAAATTGAGTCGATGTATGGACCCGACAGCAAGCCTGGCGACTACGTGCGGGAAAGCTTCGGCTCCGGCTTCGCGGCCTTCTGCTTCTACATCTGGAACAACGTGAGCATTGATTTCAAAACCTTCGCCGGCGGCCTTCTCGGCGGCGTCGGGGCGCTGTTTGTGCTGCTGTTCAACGCCCTCTACCTCGGCGCGGTGTTTGGCTACGTGAACCACGCTGGCAATCCGCTCACCCTTTACACCTGGGTGATCGCCCACGGCGCGCCGGAGCTCACCGGCATTGTCATCTCCGCCATGGCAGGCCTGCGCGTCGGCCTGTCGGTCCTGCGCCCCGGCAGGCTGGAAAGGCGGGCGGCTCTGGTGCTGGCCGGGCGCAAGGCGCTGCCCTTGCTGATCGGCGCGGCGGTCATGACCACGCTGGCGGCGGTCATTGAGGGGTTCTGGTCGCCCCTGGACCTGCCCCCGCTGATCAAGTTCACCGCTGGCGGTGTCTGCTGGGTGCTCGTTGCCGTTTTTTTAATCTTTAGCGGAAGGGAGCAGCGCGCCGCATGAGGTTGGAGGATGTGACCGTCACACTGCGTCCGCGCCAGCCGTGGGAGGCAGTTGACCTCGGCTGCGCCCTGGTGCGGCGCGACTTTGGCCGGCTGCTGGCGCTCTGGTCCGCCACCGTGTTTCCGGTGTGGCTCGGCATCTGTGTGCTGCTGCGTTCCGCGCCGGAATGGATACCCCTGGTGGTGTGGTGGCTGAAACCGCTCTACGACCGCGTGCCCCTGTTTTTCCTGAGTCGCTCAGCCTTCGGCGTGAGGCCAGGTTTTGCCCAGACCTGGAAGGCTTGGCCGCGCCTGTGGCTCTCCGGCTTCCTGCCTGCGCTGCTGTGGCGGCGGCTGTCCTTCATTCGCAGTTTTGCGCTTCCCGCCCAGATGCTGGAGGGGCTGCGCGGCTCAGCCGTGAAGCGGCGGGTGAAGGCGTTGGCGTTGGATGGCGGCGGCTCCGGCGTCCTCATCACCTACGCTTTCCTGAAGATCGAGTCCGTGCTGCTCCTGGCCCTGCTGTGGGGCACCTACAGTTTCCTGCCGGAATCCCAGACCAGCGCCCTCCAGGCTGCCTTCACGGCCTTTGACTTCGAAAGTCTGCCTGCCGGCTTGTACTGGTGGATGGCCGTCTGTTACATGCTGGTGGTCACGCTGGTGGAGCCGTTTTACGTGGGCGCGGGCTTTGGCCTGTATTTGAACTGCCGCACCCGTGTGGAGGGCTGGGATGTGGAGCTGGCCTTCCGCCGTTTGGGCGCGCGGCTGGCGCCCGCTGTGGCCGCATGGGTGCTGGCGTTCACCTGTCTGCTCGGCGTGGGCACGCCCGCGCTGGCGGGCGTCGGCGGGGCGGCGGACAAGGCGGTGAAGGAGGTCCTGGAATCACCGGATTTCGAGGTCCATAAAATTCAATCCCGACGCTGGGTGCCGGAGTTTGATCCCAGTGAAAATGAAAAGAAATCGGAGCGGGAGCGGTGGCATCTTGGCTTCATTGACACGGGTGGCAAAATCTTGTTCTGGGGGCTTGTTGGCGGGCTGGTGGCATGGCTGGCTTGGTACTTGGTCAAAAACCGCCACCTGTTCACAGTTCGGCGCGTCCCCAAGGCCGCAGTCGTCGCGCCCACGGTCATCATGGGCATGAACATCACGCGCGCCAGCCTGCCGGCGGACATCGTCGCGGCGGCGCGCGCGGCTTGGGCTGTGGGAGATTTCAAGGAGGCGCTCAGCCTGCTCTACCGTGGCTCCCTCTCCTGGCTGGTCACCCGCCGGCGCGTGCCGATCAGTGATAGCGACACCGAGGAGGAATGCCTCACGCAGGTGATCACAGCCGGACCCCAGGTGGAGGCGGAGTATTTCCGCCAGCTCACCGCTGCCTGGGTGCAGGCCGCCTACGCCCTGCTCCCCGTGTCCAATGCGGAGATGGAGGCGCTGTGTGACTCCTGGCCATTTGTGGAGAAAGGAGGGAAGGCATGAGCTTCCTGGCCCGGCTTTTCTTCCTGCTTGGCGTCTCGCTGCTGCTGTGCGGCTGCAAGGGCCGGTGGGAGGATTATGAAAAGATCATCGGCTACAAGGGCAAGGCGCGGACCAATCCCTTCCTGGCCGCGCAGCGGATGCTGGAGAACATGGGGCACGAGGTAAAGGATGTGAAAACCCTGGTCCAGTTGCCGCCGCATGACTCTGTCATCTTCCTCTCGGGGGAAGGCGTCCTGCCGGAAGGGCGGGCCAGGCAGCTTCTGCGCTGGACCTACAGCGGCGGCCACCTCGTTTACTGCCTCGGCGGCACACGTCCATACAACGATTTTGATGTTTCATTCGGTTCATTTATTAAGGGTTTGTTTCAAGATGAGCTGAAAGACCCCATTTTGGAGCAGGTCGGCGTGGACGTGAAGAAACGCTTCCCCACCGAGGATGCCGAAAAGCTGGTCAAAGAGGCCATGAAACACCTCGGCGGGGAAGGGGCGGAGGAGAAAAAAACAGCCCCGGCGGAGGAAAAAAAAGACGAGGGAGAAGAGGAGAGTGACGAAGCCGAGGACGACTCCTGGCTGGAAGCCGTGCAGCAGGTCAAATGGCGGGGAGACACCTTCGAGCTCAGCCTCGGCGGGCATCAGCATCTGATGCTCGGGCGCGACCTGGGGCGGGACGAGTTTTCCGCCGGACCCAAAAGCGAGTCCCTGGCACTGCATCTGCAGCACGGCATGGGCCGCGTGACGGTGCTGGCCCATGCACGCCCTTTCCGCAACCGCTGGGTGGGAGAGCGCGACCACGCACGATGGCTTGCGGCACTGGCTGGCGAGGGGGGCGACGACCAGGTGCTGTGGGTGGCCGCCGCCACCGGCAGCTTCTTTGGCCTGCTGTGGCAGCGCGCGTGGATGGCCGTCCTGGCCCTCGCCGTCTGCCTGATTTTCTGGCTGTGGCGGCAGATGCCGCGCTTCGGCCCGCTGGAGGAGGTGGAGCTGGACTCCACGCGCCGTTTTGCCAGCCATGTCGGCGCGCTGGGCGAGTTTTTCTGGCGCATGCGGCAGGGGGCCGTCCTTGTCACCTCCGCCCGTGAGGCTGTGTGGTCCCTGATCCGCGAGCGCCATCGCTCCCTGGACGACGGCAGCCGCCGGATCAACGACGTCCTGGCCGAGGCCATCGCCAGCCGCAGCGGCCTGCCCGTCAAACGCGTGGTCGCCGCCTTCGAGATGCCCGCGCCCGCCGGGGCGCATCAGTTTGTCCCCTTGATGCGTGATTTGCAGACCATTCGCCGCTCCCTTTGACCTCATCCACCGCCGTCCTTGATCCCATGAACCCGATCCCGAACGAAGAACCCGCCAGCCCGTACGCGCCGCAGCCCCCGCCCCTGGAGGAGCCTGCCTCCTACGCGCCGCCGTCCGCCCCCGCCAGCACGCAGATTTTTCAGCAGATCCA
>CAZPSQ010000182.1:0-11744 GCA_964588755.1 uncultured Prosthecobacter sp.
TAGATGCCCTTCACGCTGGTCTGGTAGCGGTCGTCGGTCTGCAGCCAGCCGCGCTCCGTCAGCTTGATCTCGATGCCGCCGGGCAGCACGGGCTTCACGCCGATGGCGACGAGGGCGATGTCCGCCTCCAGCGTCTCATTGGCAGCGCCTTCCACGGTGATTTTCACGCCCTTGCCGTCCTCGGAGGTGCCAGTGACCTTCGTGTTGGTCAGGATGCGGATGCCAGCCTTCGTCAGGCTCTTTTCCAGGGTCTTGGACACTTCGGTGTCTTCCACCGGGAGGATGTCCGGCATCATTTCCACCACGGTCACCTTGGTGCCGTAGGCGTTGAAGAAATAGGCAAACTCAATGCCGATGGCGCCCGCGCCGACGACGATCACGCTTTTCGGCTGCTTTTCCAGGGTCAGGGCCTCGCGGCTGCCGATGACGGTGGTGCCGTTGTAGGGGAAGCCTGGCATGTCGCGGCTCTTCGCGCCCGTGGCGATGAGGATGTTCGCGGTGTCATAGGTGGTCTGCTTGCCGTCTGCGGCGGTCACTTCCACCTTGCCTGCGGCGGGAATGCTGGCGGTGCCCTTGATGTAGTCCACCTTGTTCTTCTTGAACAGGAACTCGATGCCTTTGTTCAGCTTGTCGGACACACCACGGCTGCGGCCGATCACCTTGCTCCAGTCGTAGCTGATGCCCTCGAGCTTCAGGCCAAACTCCTCCGCACGGTGGGTGATGGTGTGGTACAGCTCCGCGTTCTTCAGCAGCGCCTTGGTGGGAATGCAGCCCCAGTTCAGGCAGGTGCCGCCTGCACGGTCATTTTCCACGCAGGCCACTTTTTTGCCAAGCTGTGCTGCGCGGATGGCTCCGACGTAGCCCGCAGGCCCGCCGCCGATGACAATGAGGTCGTAGTTCATGTGAGTAGTGATTTGGGAGTTGGAATGATCGAGAGAAGCGCAGGCCGGAGGGATGTTCAACCGGGGAATCAGGCTTCCCTGGGCGGGATTTTTTCCGGATGGTGTGAGCGGGGGGATCACAGATCCCCAAAAGCTGTCCGTGATCTGCCCCAATCAGCAACGCGCCTCGCAGAAGCCGTCCGACAACCGGCAGACGGAGCTTGAATTGAACGCCCTTGTCTGGCAACTTTTCCAAGCGTCACTCCGTTGGTATTCTGCCTGCCTCACATGCGCGCTTCTTTTCTGCTCCTTTCATCCTCGATGCTGCTCCTCGCAGGGCAGGTTCGGGCGGCGGAGCGTTCCGACGAAACAAAAGCGGCGCCCAAGACAGACCTGGCCGCGCTGCTGCGCATCCAGGATGACGTCCAAAAGCTGCTGCCCAGGACGCGGGCCGCCCTGGTGGCCATTCAGAGCGGGGGCGGCACGGCCAGCGGGGTCATCATTTCCGCCGACGGCCTGCTGCTGACCGCCGCGCATGTCCCGGGCGAGCCGGGCAAGGACATGCGGGTCGTTTTGGAGGACGGCAGCGTCACCACGGCAAAATCCCTTGGCCTGGACAAGACCACCGACGCGGCGCTGGCGCGGCTGAAGGACCGGGGCAAGCCCTGGCCCTATGTCCATCTCAGCCGGGAGGTCATCAAGGCCCAGCCGGGCGAGTGGTGCTTCGCCCTGGGGCACCCCGGCGGCTATGACAAAAGCCGCGGCCCCGTGCTGCGCGTGGGCAGGATCATCAAGCAGACCGCCAACAGCCTGCACAGCGACTGCGTGCTGATGGGGGGCGACTCCGGCGGCCCGCTCTTCAACCTCTCCGGCGATGTCATCGGCATTCACAGCCAGATCTGGGAGGGCCGTGACCAGAACGTGCATGTCTCCATGGCCCCCTTTCTCCGCTCCTGGGACGCGATGCAGAAGTCCCAGGTCATCAAGGTGTGGGGCACCGGCGCGGGCGGCTACCTGGGCGTGGCCACCGTCATGAGCGACAATGTGGAGCTGGAGGTGGCGGACGTCGTCGCAGGCTCGCCCGCCCAAAAGGCCGGTGTGCTGGCCGGGGATGTCATTGTCAGCCTCAATGAGGACGCCATGACCGACCAGCAGCAGTTCACCGCCGTCGTGCGTGCCAAGGCCGCCGGAGACACCATCACCCTGAAGCTGCGCAGCAACGGCAAGGAACGTGTGGTGCCTGTCAAGCTTGCCCAGCGCCCGCAGGAGGAAAGCCAATGAGCAACCGTCGCTTTTCAGCCCTTTCCATGCTTTCCGGCATGTTTCTGGCCGCCGTGGCCGCACAGGCGGAGGCCCCCCGGCCAACGCTGCCGGCGGAGCAGCGTACCAACGGCCGGCACACTCTGGCAGCCGTGGCCGGGCTGCGGCCGCTCACCACGGCATGCACCGCCAGCATTGAAAATGTGCGGGGTGGCGACGCCGTCTGCACCGCCACCATTGTGGGGGAGGATGGCTACCTGCTGACGAAGGCCAGCGAGGTGCCGGACATTGAAAAGGCACGGGTCCGTTTTGCCGACGGCCGCCACGCCTCCCTGCGCGAGGTGCGGCGTGAGGTGCGTTTCGACCTGCTGCTGCTGCAGGCAGTGGGCGTCAGCAACCTTCGTGCGGTCTCCGTCGGCGAGGCCAGGCCGCTTGCCCTGGGGCAGTGGCTGTGCAGCACGGCGGAGAAAGGGCAGGCGCCGCGCATCGGCATTGTCAGCGCGCGCAGCCGCCGCATTTCCGGCACCGGTGCCGCCCTGGGCATCCGCATGGAGGAAAAAACATCGCAGGGGTTCAAGGGCGTGCGCATCGTCGGCATTGCCAGTGAAAGCCCGGCCGAGGCCGCCGGCCTGCATGAGGGGGATGTCCTCATCAACATCGCGGGCGAGGCCGTGGCCCAATACCGCCGGGTGCATGAGCTTGTCTCAAAGCGCCAGCCGGGAGAAATCATCGAGGTGCGTTTCCGCCGCAAGGACAAGGAGGAGACCTGCCGCGTCCGCCTCGCCAGCCGGACGAAGGTGCTGCAAAACTGGGAAGGGGAGGACTTCGCCAACGGCGGCATCTCCTTGCGCAGCGACAATTTTCCGGAGGTCCTGCAGCACGACATTCCCCTCTTCCCCACCGACATGGGCGGCCCCGTGGCCACGCTGGAGGGCAAGGTCGTCGCCATCAACATCGCCCGCGTGGACCGCGTGACCACCTTTGCGCTCCCGGTGGAAGCCTTCTGGACCGAGGCGCAGCGCTGGATGAAGGACGACCGCCATCCGCCGAAGGCCGTGCTGGCGGAGTAAGCTCTCCACTGAGCATGGAGTCGGTGGGCCGATTCGTGGTGAAACTCTGCGAAATGAGCCAAAAACTCGACTTTGCAGACATGTCGCGCCAACTTCACCCCATGTTCCGCTACCAGCCGCTTCCCGCCGAACTCTTCACGCAAAACCGCCAGCGCCTGTATGCACAGCTTCCGCCGCGCTCCCTGGTGATCCTGAATGCCAATGATGTGCTGCCGACAAATGCGGACGGCTCCATGGGTTTTGTGCAAAACAGCGACCTGTTTTATCTGAGCGGCATCGACCAGGAGGAGACCATCCTCATGCTGTTTCCCGATGCGCCAGACCCCAAGCAAAGGGAGCTGCTCTTTGTGCGGGAGACGAACGAGCACATTGCCGTATGGGAAGGTGAGAAGCTCACCAAGCAGCAGGCGAAGGAGCGCGGCGGCATCGAGCGGGTGCATTGGCTGACGGATTTCGAGACCAACTTCCGCATGCTGATGTGCCAGGCGGAGCACGTCTATCTGAACTCGAACGAGCACCCGCGTGCCACCATTCCCACGGAAACGCGGGAGATGCGCTTCACCCAGCGCTGCCTGCGGGAGTATCCACTGCACGATTACCAGCGGCTGGCGCCGATCATGCACGGCCTGCGCTGTGTGAAAAGCGCGCATGAGATCACCGCCTTGAACGAGGCCATCCGCATCACGGGGGATGGCTTTGGCCGCCTGCTGAAGTTTGTGAGGCCCGGCGTGCAGGAGTTTGAGGTCGAGGCGGAGCTGTCGCATGAGTTCATCCGCCAGCGCGCACGCGGCTTTGCCTACACGCCCATCATCGCCAGCGGGGCCAATGCCTGCGTGCTGCACTACATCACCAACCACTGCCAGTGCCAGGATGGTGAGCTGCTGCTGCTGGACGTGGCCGCCAACTACGGCAACTACAACGCCGACCTCACGCGCACCATCCCGGTGAATGGTAGGTTCACACCCCGCCAGCGCCAGGTGTATGACGCTGTGCTGCGCGTCTTCCGCCAGTGCTGCCAGATGCTGAAGCCCGGCGTCATCATCCGCGAGTATCAGGAAAACGTGGGCAGGCTGATGGAGAAGGAGCTGCTAGGCCTTGGGTTGCTGACGCAGGAGGACATCGACAGGCAGGACCCCGACAAGCCCGCTTATAAAAAGTATTTCCCACACGGCACCTCGCACCACCTCGGCATTGATGTGCATGATGTGGGCCACACCTGGAAGCCGGTGCAGGCGGGCATGGTCTTCACCGTGGAGCCGGGTATTTACATCCGGGAGGAGAAGCTGGGGGTGCGGCTGGAGAACAACATCCTCATTGGCGAAAACGGCAACACGGATCTCATGGCGCATATCCCGATCGAGGCGGATGAGATTGAGGCGCTGATGCAGAGGAGATAACGCATGTCTCTTTCCCGTTTTCATGTTCCGGCCGCCGCCTGGGCCACCCCCAACCTTACTCTTCGCGAGGACGAGGCGCAGCATTGCAGCCGTGTGATGCGGAAGGAGGCGGGTGATCAGATTGAGGTCTTTGATGGGGAGGGACGGGTGGCGGTGTGCGAGATCACGCGGGTTTCCAAGTCGGAGGTGCAGGCGCAGGTTATCTCGGAGGAGAGGACGGCCGCTTTTTCGACGGCGATTCATCTGGTGCCCGCGCTCATCAAGGGAGAGGCTTTTGAGTGGATGCTGGAGAAGGCGGTGGAGCTGGGGGCGGCGAGTGTGCAGCCGGTCATGACGGAGCGTGCCGTGGTGCATCTGGATGGGGCACAGGCGGAGAAGAAGCTGGTGAAGTGGCGGCGGCACATGATCGAAAGCGCGAAGCAGTGCCACACGCCGTTTGTGCCGAGGCTGGAGGCGCCGCGCGCGTTTGCTAATGCGGTGCCTGGGCTGGAGGCGGATTTAAAGCTGATCCCGGCGCTCAGTGAGCAGTCGCGCACCTTGAAGCAGGTGCTGCCGGTGGAGAGGCCGAAGAGTGTGGTGGTGCTGATCGGGCCGGAAGGGGACTTTACCGCAGCGGAGGAAGAGCTGGCGCAGCGGGCGGGGTTCCTGCCGATCACCCTGGGGCCGCTGGTGCTGCGCGCGGAGACGGCGTCCATCGCCACGCTGGCGATTCTGGGGCATGAGCTGCGTTGAGGCCATCCGACGGCTCTGTGTCATCCGTTTAACCAGTACTTTATGAAAACCATTCTGCAGGCCCTGTGCCTCCTGTGTTTTTTCCTGGGCACGACTGCCATTCTTCCGGCGCAGGCGGCGGGGGATGAGAGGGCCAAGATCGAGGCGCTTATCTCCCACATTGAAGGGCTGGACAGCGCCAGCTTCATTCGGAATGGCAAAGACTACAGCGCGGCCAATGCCGGCAAGTTTCTGCGTGCCAAGTGGGGGCGGGATGACAAGGAGGTCAAAACGGCGGCGGAGTTCATTGCCAAGGTGGCCACCGCGTCGGGCACGACGGGCAAGCCGTACGTGATCCGGTTCAAGGATGGCAAGGAAACGCCGTGTGGTGAGTATCTGACGGCGCAGCTCAAGAAGTAGAACCGGTCTATTTCAGGTCCGCCGGGGTGTTGGCGTTGTGGAAGAAGGGCATCTGCTCGTCGGTCAGCGGGTGGGCGATGGCGAGGCCGGAGTGGACGGCGGTTTCGACGATGTGCTGGAGCTTGAGGTCTTGTTTGGACAGGGCTTCCTGCATCTGGGGCAGCATGGCGGGCACGTAGAGGCCGGCGAGGGTTTCATCGCCATGGGGGCCGCGGAAGAACCAGCCTTTCTGGGGATCGGTGTGCTGGTGCAGTTGCTCGCGCAGAAAGGCGGCGGTCATCCAGGGCATGTCCACCGCCAGGACGAGCAGCGGCATCCGCACCTGTTCCAGGCAGCGGGTGATGGCGCCCAGGGGGCCGTCGTTGGCGCTCTCGGGATCGTGCAGGGTTTCCACGCCATCGCTGGCGAACAGCGGCTGCTCCGCACGGCAGGAAAGCAGCACGCGCTCCGCGCCGATGGACTGCAGCTTGTGCATCTGCGCCTGCCAGAGGTCCTGGCCGTGCCAGTGCAGCAGGGCCTTGTCCTGCTTCATGCGGGTGGAGCGGCCGCCAGCCAGCAGGGCGGCGGCAAAAGCGAAGGAGGGAGGGGGAGTCATGAGGCGCGCAGGATGCCGGTGGTGAGGATCTTGGCGCGCAGGCCGCCGTGGCCTTTCAGCGCGGCCTCGGTGCCTTCGGCAAAGGCCTGGTCCATCCAGTAGCAGGGGGTGCATTCAGTCATGCCCAGGAAACGCACGCCTTGTACTTCGAACTCGGTGCCGATGAGGGTGTTGAGGTCCACGCCCTTGGTGATCACGTTGCGGCGGAAGGCGGAGGGCGGGATGCCCATGACGCTGAACTTTTCGCACAGGCGCTCATACTGCTCATGCTCGAAGAAGGTGATCTGGCCCTTGTAGTCCTCCTTCCAGCCGAAGAAGCGGTCGCCCCGCAGGCCAGTGCCGGCCACGCACTCCACCTCCGGCACCTCGATCATCGGCGCGGTGCCCGCAGGCTGCCCGTGATGGCCGAAGTAGTTGTGCTCAGGGGAGATGTAGAGATGCAGGATGCGCATGAAGGCGTGGCGGGACCGGATAAACGTGCCAGGATGCATACGTCTATGAGCGAAACACAGCAACCTATCCGCGTCGGCATCATCGGGGCCGGCGGCATTGTGAAACAGCGCCACATCCCCGGTCTGCGTGCCTGCCCGGACGTGCAGATTGTCCAGGTGACGAACCGCTCCCTGGCCAGCGCGGAGGCGTTTTGCCGTGAGTTTGCCCCCGAGGCGCAGGCGGTGGAGCGTTGGGAGGAGCTGGCCTCCTCCCGCGAGGTCGATGTCGTCTGGATCGGAACGCACCCTTACATGCATGCGGAGATGACCTGCTATGCGCTCCAGCATGGGAAGCACGTCTTCACCCAGGCCCGCATGGCCTCCTCCATGCCGGAGGCCAGCCAGATGTGGGAGGCCTCGATTCGTTATCCCGAGCTCGTCACCGCCATCTGCCCCGCGCCGCAGGGCATGAAGGGCGGAGAACTGGTGAAGCAACTGCTCGCGGAAGGCGCCATCGGCACCCCGCACCAGGCCTTGGTTCACAGTTTCAATGATGCCTGGCTGGACGCCTCCAAGCCCGCCCACTGGCGCCAGCAGTCGGATCTCAGCGGCATTCAGATTCTTACCCTCGGCATCTACACCGAAGTCTTGCAGCGCTGGCTCGGCCACATCGTCGAGGTGGAGGCCCGCGGAAACGTCGTCATCCCCGAGCGCGAGGGCGTCGAGGTGGACATTCCGGACTTCGTCAATGTCTTCGCCAAATTCCGTGGCGGGCTGGAGGCCACCATGCTTTTCAGTGGTGTGGCAGCGCATGCGCCCACGGACAAGCTCTGGCTCTTCGGCTCCGAAGGCACCTTGAGCTACGACTTCGTCACCGACGAGATCCAGCTCGGCAAACGCGGCGGCAAAATGGAAACCATCCCCGTGCCCTCCGAGATGCAGCGGAGCTGGACCGTGGAGCAGGACTTCATCGCCGCCGTGCGCGATCCCAAAGCACCCCGTCCCAAGCCCGACTTCAACGAAGGCATGCTCTACATGCGCGTGGTCCATGCCGTGTGGCAGGCGATGGAGAACCAGGCGGCGGTGCGGGTGGTGTAGGCTAGTCGAGCGCGCGCGGGTTGCTCTGGAGCTTTTGAAGCACCAGGACGTCCAGCCGGTCTTTTTCCCGCACCGAAGCCGACTTGAGGCGAATCAATGCGGCCTTGGACGCATAGCGCACGTCTTTGCCGCCGATCCCCACATGACCTGCGTCCTGAATGAGATCCTCATAGTGAAGGCCGGTCATGCGGGTGAAAATATCGATCTGGCACGTGAGCCTTCGGCCAGCACATCCACGTCTTCAGTCAGTCTGGCATAGCCATTCAAGGTGACGGCGACACCACCGACAACAATGAAAAGCACGCCCGCCGCAGCGAGTTTTGCCAACAACTTTTCGAACGAGGGTTCCATCATCCAGAGGAGGTTGCCAGACGCCGCCGCGCAGCATCAGGGCGTTGCGACGCAGCATTTCCAGCCGTTTCAGAGGGGGAATGTTTGACAGCGAACCGCCCACCCGATTGCGCACGGGTTCCTGGAGATCGCTGGAGCGAGACCGGGGTCACATTGGTTGAAGTCAAATCATACAGCCCTGCTCCGCCCCACCGCCAGCACGCCGTTCACCATCTGGAGGAGGCTTTCCACCTGGTAGGGCTTGGGGAGGGCGGCGGCGAAGCCGTAGGCACCGCAGTCCTTCATCACCGGATCGTCGCGGTAGCCGGAGGAGACGATGGCGAGGATCTGCGGGTCAAAGCGGCGCAGGTGCAGCATGGTCTCCCGCCCGCACATGCCGTCGGGAATGGTCAGGTCCAGAATCGCCAGGTCGTACGGGCGGCCCTGCTGCGCGGCCTCCTGATAAAGCCGGACTGTGTCCCTGCCATCCCCGGTCTCCACCACCTCGTAGGAGAGCTTTTCCAGCGCCCGGCGCATGAGGTCACGCACCATCAGGTCGTCCTCCAGCAACAAGATGCGTCCGGCACTGACGGGAGCGCTAGGCTGCAAGGGAGCGCCGGCGTTGTGAACCGTTACGGGTGCCAGCGCCGCCTCGATGGCTTGGCGCAAATCGCCGACTGATTGAAAGCGGTGCTGTCGGTCTGGCATCAGCGCGCGGATCACCACGGGGTCCAGGCGCGGGTCGATGCCCGGACGCAGCATGGACGGCGGATGCCAGGCACCGCGTGGCAGCGCCCCGGTCAGCATCTGGTACATCATCACACCCAGGGAGTAAATGTCCGCGCGGTGGTCCACCTCCCGGTGGGCGTTGAACTGCTCCGGCGCGGCATACTCCGGCGTGCCCATGACCATGTGCGTCTCCGTGGGCCGGTTGCTGGAGCGCGCCACATCCTTCGCCAGGCCAAAGTCGGTGATCTTCACCTCGCCCTGGCGGGTCAGCATGATGTTGGCCGGCTTGATGTCCCGGTGCACAATGCCCCGGGAGTGCGCGTACTCCAGTCCGGCGCAGATCTGCGGCATGAGCTGCAGCGTGAGCTCCGGCGTCATGCGGCCGCGGCTCATGACCTCGCCCAAGTCCGTGCCGTCCACGAACTCCATCACAAAATACAGGTACTCGCTGCCCAGGTGGCCATAGTCATGGATGGCCACGATGTTTGGGTGGTTCAGCGTGGCCATGGCCCGTGCCTCGCGGCTGAAACGGTCCTCAAAGGCAAAGTCGTGGCCGTCATTGACCCGCAGCACCTTGATGGCCACAGGCCGCCCCAGGCTGAGCTGGGTGCCGCGATAGACCGCGCCCATCCCGCCCACACCCACACGCACCTGCACGGAATAACGCCCCAGCGGCATCATCTTCGACAGCGCCTCCGGGTCGGGAGGCGCTGAACGTGCCACCACCGGGGGGGGGACGTGGGGCTGGGAGGGACTCATGAGGTTGGGTGTCGGTACTGTGACACACGCGGCGGTGGGAGCAACTGTCCACGTCACGTTCTGGACCTTGTCTTAATTCTACGTTCTTAAGAGTCTGGGGCGAGGCGGGGCGTTCCTTGGTGCACAGCAACAAGGCTACTTTGGCTGCCGGAGGCCATTTTGCGCAGGGCGATCAGAGCGCCCACGGCCGCAATGAGCAGCATGATGCCGAGGATGGGACGGGCCACGATCCAGGCGATGGCGATGACGAACAGGGAGATGATGGCCGCCAGGAGAAAGGCGATCACCCCGGTGCCCATGCCAATGATGCTGCCGATGAAAGGCACCACGCTGCCAAGCACGCTGAGCGGGCGCATGATGGCCATGAAGCCGAAGCTCATGAACAGAAAGCCGCCGAGCCGCGCCAGCCAGGTCATGAACGTGTTCGCTCGGTTGGCGTTCTTGAACATCGTCTCGGAGCTCACCGCGCCTTCCTCGACGAAGCTGATCGCATCGCCCGCCTTGGTCTGGTAGGGGGCAAAGGTGCGGCCCACCTGCGCGGCCAGAATGCTGAAGGGGCCCGGCTTCACCAGTTCAAAGGACACGCGCCTGTCGCCGATCTGCGGGGCGTCGGCATCCTGGCCGAAATAGAACGCGCCGTTTTGGGCCCGGGCCTTCTCTTTGAGCTCGGCGGGCAGTCGGGCCAGGTCGGCCTCCGCCACCGGGTGCTTCGTGGGGCTTCCAATGCTCCGGACAAAGATCGGCGGTACTTGAAATGCGCCCAGGCTCACCTCGGCGGCGGGAAAGCTGTCGTTGCCGCCGATCAGCCCGCCCTGGTTGGCGTGCCCGTTGGGCTGCTTGAACTGTCCTGAGTTCACCGGTTCATCCACCCATTTCTTGTCATAGGTGTAGGTGGTCACGGTTTCCTCCCCTCCGCCAAATTTCTCCTTCTTCTCGCTCTTGCTGCTCTCCGTCCATTGGTAGATTTGCTCATTCCGCACCAGCCGCAGCGCGGCCGCGCTGACACCGAACAGAGGATCGCTCACGTTCGCTGCGGCCCTGGCCTCCCCGGTCACATGGATGAGTTTCTTTTCATGGGCCGGGTCCACTTTGTCCGCAGGCACGCTCACCACGGCGGCCGCGCCTTCCTTCAGGCTGTTGGCCGTCGTCACCGCCCGACCCTCGTTCCACCACAGAAGCATGATGCAGAGGGGGATCACCACAAGGCCAAACAAAATGCCCTTGATGGACTGGCCGATGCGGCTGAACCAGCCTTGGTGGGAAACTTCAGTGTAGGTGTCGGACATGGGTGGAAGGGGGTGGGACGGATTGCTGCGCTTAGAAGCCGAAAGCCGGCCGTGTGTCGAACCTTTTCCACGAACGCACGAAAGTACCGGAACGTGCGACAAGTCCGCAAGAAAGCCCCCCTCGGGACAAGTTTGTTCACCCAGACATGAAATCCCGTCTCCTGCTCCTCGCGCTCGGCACCACAACAGCCCTGGCGGCCGACAAAAACGTCCAGCCTGACTCCGTGGCAGGCAATGAGGCCGTGAAGAAGATCATGGAGACCCGCGCCGGGCGCGGCGTCATGGCCGACGACACCCCGCCCACCCCCCCGAAGGAGGCGCTGGCCAAGTTCAAACATCGCAGCGACATCGCCATCGACCTCATGGCGGCCGAGCCGGATGTGGAGCAGCCGCTTTACGCAAGCTGGGACTCCAAGGGCCGCATGTGGGTGACGCAGTACCGTCAGTACCAGTTCCCCGCCGGCCTCAAGATCATCAGCTATGACCAGCACCTCCGCGCCAAGTTTGACAAAGTGCCCCTGCCGCCACCGCGCGGGGAGAAAGGCGCTGACAAGATCACCGTCTTTGAGGACACCGATGGCGATGGCTTCTTTGACAGGCATGAGGACGTCATCACCGGCCTGAACATCGCCAGCGCCGCCCTGCACGGCATGGGCCGCATCTGGGTGCTGAACCCGCCCTACCTCCTCAGCTATCCTGATGCTGATTTCGACGCCAAGCCGGACACCGACACACCCGAGGTCGAGCTCAGCGGCTTCGGCCTGGAGGACACCCACA
>CAZPSQ010000183.1:0-11708 GCA_964588755.1 uncultured Prosthecobacter sp.
ATGTGAAGTTCATCCACAAGTTCAGCGACCGCATCTTCCACGTGCACATGAAGGACGTGAGCTGGAGCGACACCCGCACCGACGCCGGCGTCTTCGGCGGCCATGTGGACTTCCACAAGTCCAACCGCTACTGGGACTTCAAGTCCGTGGGCCGCGGCAACATCAACTTCGAGAAGATCATCCGCGCGCTGAACGAGATCGAGTACGGCGGCCCTCTCAGCGTCGAGTGGGAAGACGGCGCCATGGACCGCGAGTTCGGCGCCACCGAGTCCGCCGCGTTTGTGAAGAAGATTGACTTCCCGCCTTCGAAGATCATCTTCGACGCGCAGTTTGCCGAGGCGAGCAAGTAAGGCGGAAGACAGCGCTGATTTAACGCGGGCCGGGATGATCTCCCGGCCCGTTTTTGTTGTTTCACACCTCCGGCAGCTCAAACCCGGCGGCGTACTCCTCCTGGCACAGCTTGTTTGCCTCGGCGGCGAACTCGCCGGTGAACTGGTGGGTGGCGGGGTCAAAGTCCAGCCAGGGGCCTGCGATGATCTGCTGCTCCTCGGTGTTGATGCCGTTGTTGCCCAGGTTTTTGAGGAACTCCCCAAACAGCTCCTGGCCATATTTGTCTCCCTGGAGGCGCTCTTTGACCTCCCCCGTCTTCAGGGTCTTGCCCAGACGGTAGGAGACATTGGCCAGATGGGCCAGACAGGCGGCGTGGTGGCCATGGCGGATGTGCAGCACGTCCTTGGTGTGTTTCCCGGCGCGCACGGAGTCGATGAAGTTCCTCATGTGGTCGGGGCCGGTCAGGAAGTTTTCAAACTTCATGATCGACTTGCCCTCGTTGTCATAGGCCTTGCCCTCGGCCACGTAGCCACCTTCGCAGTGGATGAGGTTGCCGGTGCGGATGCCCTTGTAGGGCGGTTCGCCGGACTTCTCATCGAGATTGCGCGTGGGCAGGCCGAACTTGTCCATGATGAGCGGCACGGGCTCATACGGGTGGAAGGCGATCTGGCAGTTGGCGTTCTGGCCATCGTCCACATAGCCCCAGCGGTTGCCAAAGCTCATCACGCGCTTCGGCAGCTCGTCGGGATCTCCCAGCGCCCAGCGTGCCACGTCGTATTGATGCGGCCCCTGGTTGCCGATGTCGCCATTGCCATACGGCCACTGCCAGTGCCAGTCGTAGTGGAACTGCCTGCGCATGACGGGCATCTCCGGCCGCGGCGCGGACCACAGCTTGTAGTCCACCGTGGAGGGCGGCGGCTGCGGACCGTCCACCTTGCCAATGCTCATGCGCAGGCCATGAACAAGCGCGTGGGATAGCCGCGGCTTGCCGATGTGCCCCTCTTTGACCCACTGCATGGCGGACGCCCAGCCGAGATCGGACCGGCGCTGCATGCCGTGCTGCACCACGATGCCCTTTTCTGCCGCCCTGGTGGCCGCGGCCATCAGCTTGGCGCTTTCGACCAAGTTATGGCTCACCGGCTTTTCCACGTACACGTGCTTGCCGTGCTGCAAGGCCGTGAGGGCGATGAGCACATGGCTGTGGTTCGGCGTGGCGATGGTGACGGCGTCGATGTCCTTGTCCGCGCAGCATTCGCGGAAGTCACGGTAGGTTTTCACCTTGATGCCGTCCTTGGCCAGCGAGGCCACCTTCTTGTCAATGACGGCGGAATCAGCATCGCACAGGGCCGCCAGGCGCACGCCAGGAATCTTCAGCAGCTCTTTGATGTGACCGCCGCCACGACCGCGAAAGCCGATGACCGCCACCCGCACATCCCCATTGGCCCCCAATGGCGCGGCCCAGGCAGGCAGTGAAATGGAGGCGGCCCCGGCGAGGGAGGTTTGAAGAAAACGACGGCGGGAAGTGGCGGGTGTCTGGGTCTTCATGGTGCGACTCATACGCGGGCCGCAGGCTTGCCTTTCCGAACTTCATGCCCAACCATGCCGGATGGAGCCCCTGCCAACCCTCCGCGAAATTGAAGCTGCGGCTGCACTGGTCCGCCCGCACATCCCGGCCACCCCGACTTACCGGTGGCCGCTGCTGGAGCAGGTCCTGGGCTGCGAGCTGTGGATGAAGCATGAGAACCACACGCCTGTGGGAGCCTTCAAAATCCGGGGCGGCCTGGTTTACCTGGATGAACTGAAACGCCAGCAGCCGGGGGTGCGCGGCGTCATCGCGGCCACCACGGGGAACCACGGCCAGTCCATCGCCTTTGCCGCACGCCTGAGCGGCCTGCGCGCGGTGATCGTGGTGCCGCACGGGAACAACCCCGAAAAGAACAACGCCATGCGCTCACTCGGCGCGGAGCTGGTGGAGCACGGCGCGGAGTTTCAGGAAGCCCTGGAGTTCTCACGCGAGCTGGCGGCCAAGGAAGGCCTCCACGCCGTCCCATCCTTCCATCCCTGGCTGGTGCGCGGCGTGGCCACGTATGCGCTGGAGATGTTTCGCAGCGTTGCGGATTTGGATGCGGTGTTTGTGCCCATCGGGCTGGGTTCAGGTTTCTGCGGCATTGCCGCCGCGCGCGAGGCGCTGGGCTTGAAGACGCGGATCATCGGCGTGGTGTCGGAGCATGCGCCAGCCTATGCGCTGTCGTTCCGACAGGGGCAGTTTGTGGAGCAGGCCAGCACCACGCGTGTGGCCGAAGGCGTGGCGTGCAAGACGCCGGACCGGGACGCGCTCGAACACGTCGCGCATCATGCGCATGATGTGGTGACGGTGAATGATGACGAAGCCCTGGCCTCCATGCGCGAGATCATCCAGGCGACCCATCACATCGCCGAGGGCGCCGGGGCACTGGCCTTGGCAGCGCTGAAGAAACAAGCTGATCAGTGGCAGGGCAGACGTGTGGCCTGCGTGCTCACGGGAGGCAATGCAAGCATGGGCATCCTCCGCAAAGCTCTTGCCACGTGATGACAGGCGCGCCCACGAAGCCTTGCCCCCCTGAACCTCACTGTTTCGGCACCAGCGGCAGCACGATGTGGGAGGGGTGCTCGCTGTCGTGACACACGGTGTTCGTGGCGATGACGGCACGGCGCTGCTGCTGCAACGGCTCGCCGGTGTTCGGGTTCACATCAAACCGTGGGAAGTTGCTGCTGCTGATGTCCACGCGGATGCGGTGCCCCTTCTTGAAGACATTGCTCGTGGGGTAAAGCTTGATGGTGAAGGGATACACCGCACCCGGCTTCATGAGCTTTTCCTCCTTCAACGAGTCGCGGAAACGGGCGCGGATGATGCCGTCCTGGAGATTGAGGTCGAAGCCATGCGGCCAGTCGGCGCTGGCGGGATAAACATCGACAAGCTTGGCTGTGAAGTCGGTGTCCAGGGCGGAAGAAGAGGCCCACAACTTCACTTCGATCTCGCCAGTGACCTCCATGTCCTCCGCCAGGGGCTCTGTTTGGAAGACCAGCACGTCACCACGGGCCGAAAGCGGAATGGGCTTGGGCCAGTTCCAGAACTTCTCGCCGCCGCGCTGGTCCCACGCGCCCTGTTGCATGATGCCGTCTCCGGAGGAAATGTTTCCGCCAAGCGTGGGCACGGGGTTCTTTGGATCAAAATCGTAGCTCGTTGAGGCGGCCTTGCCGCCGGGCTTTTGGTCGCTGAGACGGCCGTCGGCATGCAGGTAATAGGGGGTGGCCTTGGCGCGGGCCAATGGCCACTCGTTTTCATCCCGCCAGCTTCCACCATGGTTGAGCAGGCCCTCCTGGGTCTTGCCACCGTCGCCTGTTCCCATCACAAACACCCGCACCTTGGTGGCGAAGGGCGCGGCCTTGCCCACGCTGTTGTCAGCGCCTTTCATCCAATGGTCGAACCACTCCTTCCGCCAGGCAAGCTGGTCCGCGATGGCGGCGTCCTTGCCGAAATCGACCTGTCCATGGGCGGACTTGGTCTGCGCGCCATGTATCCACGGCCCCATGATGAGATACACGTCGCTCTTCAGGGTCTTGGACAGGGCGGTGAAGTTGGCCGTGGTGTTGCCCGCCCAGGAGTCATACCACCCGCCCACAAGATAAACGGGCATGTCCTTGTAGCGGGATGGACCGGCCAGGATGTTGTTCTGCGCCCAGAAGTCGTCGTCCTTGCCATGACGCATGGCATTGATGAGCCAGTCCTCATATTCAGGCGCGAGCTTCAGCGGGGTGGCGCCTGGGCGCAGCGGAAGGAGTTTCAGATAGTCCCAGCGGTTGTCCGCCATTTCTTTGAGCTCCGCCTGGGTGGCGGGATCAAGGGCCGCGTTGCTGCCGCGACCGGCATTGAGCATGATCCAGTTCCAGAAACGCATCTCAAACGCCCCCGCGTTCCGGACGCTCTGCCGCCCTTGATTGGAGACCGCGTCCACCGGGATGACCGTGGTGAGCTGGGGCACCTTGTCCAAAGCCATGGCGTGCTGCGTGCCGCCCACATAGGAGGTGCCCACCATGCCGATCTTGCCGTCCGCCCACGGCTGGGCGGCGATCCAGGCCGCGCAGTCGGCCCCATCACGCCCGTCATCGGTCATCCAGTGCCACACACCTTCAGAGGCATAGCGCCCACGCGTGTCCTGCGCCACAAAGGCATAGCCGTTTTTGGCAAAGTATTCGCCAAAGCTTTTCGCGCCGTCCTTGTTGTAGGGCAGCCGGGTGAGGATGACAGGCAGCTTCCCGGTGTTTCCCGCAGGAAGATAAACATCCGTGGCAAGCTTCACACCATCACGCATGGCCACCATCACACTTTTCTGAACCTCGACATCAGCCTTGGCGCCGGCCGCAGGTTCCTTGGCATGCAGAGACGTGGCGGCAAAGGCCGCGATGAAAAACAAGCGATGATACATGGAGTTATTCTTTGAGCAGTTGACCCACCTTCTCTGCCAGCCCCGCTTCCCCTTGGGTGCTGGACAGCATGCCTTTTTTATTGATCAGCCACATGGCCGGCAGGGAGGTGATGCCATAGTCTGATGAGATTTTGTTTTCCCAGCCTTTGCCGTCGAAGTGGTTTGGCCACGGCATGTCGTTGTTCCTCACAAAGGCGTCCATCGCCTCCTTGTCCGAATCGAGCGAGATGCCCACCACTTCAAAACCGTTGGCCCGCTGCTCCTTGTAAAGCTGCCTCACCCGGGGCAGCGCCTCCACGCACAGCAGGCACCACGTGGCCCAGAAATCGAGAAGCACCACCTTGCCGCGCATCTTTTCCAGGTCCACCTCCCGCCCGTCGGTGGCGACGAACTTCAGCTCCATGGGTTTTTCGGCAAGCTTGAGCAAAATTCTGGACTGGGCCAGCCTGCCCCGGACCTCCTCGTTCGACTCCAGCAGCGGGTACTGTTTCAGATGCTTCTCAGCCATCACGACCCACGCGGCCACGTCTGTGGTTGGAGCATCCGCCTCGTTCATGACGTGCAGATAGCTGGCCCTGGCCTTGACGGCGCCGGGCGCATCCGGCGCTGCCAGGATGTCTTTGAGGGTGATGTGTGTGTGTTGGGGGGGGGCCAGCCCAATGATCTGCCGTGAAGGGCGGGTCATGGCGTCAAACAGCGCGGCTTCCCAGCGCCCGGGGTTTGCGGGGTCCTCCTTCATGGCCACGGCATAGGCCGCATCAAAAGCCACCAGCCCCTTGGTGAGGATCTCAATGGACTCCTCCCGCGTCTTCGGCTCGGGCTTTGGGTCCTGGATTCCCGAGACAACCTGGGCCACCCTGCCCCAGCCTGCCTCCTGCTGTGCCACAACGCCACCCACGCAAAGCAGGCATCCCATGGCGGTGAGCCAGGCCAGACAACGGTTGAGGTTAAAGCGCTTCATCATCATGTGATCTCAAACGGCCCGAGAAGGGCATCGCAAGCAATCGTTTATGCAAAGATGTCCATGACCGCCCTGCCCTTGCCGTCCTCGGTCACGTAGAAGGGGCGTCCCTCGATCTCAAACTCCGTCTTCGGGCTGATGCCCATGGCCGTCATGATGGTGGCGTGGAGGTCCATGACACTGACCGGATTTTTCGTGGCGACCAGGGGGCGCTCGTCTGCAGTCTCCCCGTAAACAAAGCCCTTCTTGGTGCCGCCGCCAAACATCACCACGCTGGTGCCGCCGGTGAAGTGGCGATGCAGGCCGTAGTGCTGCATCTCGCTGATGGTGTCCACCTTGAACGTGGCCTGGTCGCTGGCGGTGGAGCCGGGCTTGCCTTCGATCAAGGCATCCCGGCTGAACTCGCTGGCGATGATGATGAGCGTCCGGTCCAGCAGCCCCCTGGCCTCCAGGTCCAGCACCAGTTGGGCGATGGGCCTGTCCATCTCCTTGTGCAGGCCGTCCAGGGTTTCGTGGCCGCTTTTGTGGGTGTCCCAGTGGAGGAAAGGCACATACTCGGTGGTGACTTCCACAAAACGCGCCCCGGCCTCGACCAGCCGCCGCGCCAGCAGGCAGCCACGGCCGAAGCGGCCCGTGTCGTATTTCTCCCGGCTCTCCTTCGGCTCGAGCGTGATGTCGAAGGCCTCACGCTCCCTGGCGCTGAGCAGGCGATACGCATTGTCCATGCTGCGCAGCATGGACTCCTGCTGGTAGTCGCTCATGAAATCACGGTTGGGATTTTGATCCACCAGCTTGCGGAAGAGGCGGTCACGGTTGGCAAAGCGGCTGGCGTCCATGCCCTTCGGCGGCTTCACGGACTGGGCGGCCTCCTCGGGAAACGGCAGGTTCATGGGGCCAAACTCGCTGCCGAAAAAGCCTGCGGTGGTGAAGGCCTTGAGCTCCTCGCTTTCGCCAATGCCCTCCAGGCGCTGGCCGATGTTGATGAAGGCAGGCATCACCGGATTACGCGGGCCGAGCACCTTGGCCATCCAGGCGCCGATGTGCGGGCATGCCACTGTCTGCGGCGGGACATAACCCGTGTGCCAGTGGTATTGATGCCGGGAGTGGAGGATGCTGCCCAGGTCCGGCTGCACCGCGCTGCGGATCAGCGTGGCCCGGTCCATCACCTGCGCAATGTTTTCCAGCCCCTGGCAGATTTTCAGGCCTTCGACGGCAGTGCCGATGGCCGGAAAGGTGCTGAGCATCTTTTTCACCTCCAGCCCCTTCTCAAACGCGGAATAGCGCTTGGGGTCGAACGTCTCCGGCGCGGCCATGCCGCCTGCCATCCACAGCAGGATGCAGGCATCCGCCTTCGCCGGTGGGTGCGTCACCTCCGCCCCTGTCTTTGCCCAGATGGCACGCGGCTCCCCGGTCATCCACGCAGCGGTTCCTGCGGCCGCCAGTTTCTTCAGGAAATCGCGGCGAACAAGGGGCTCAGGGAGGCTGGGATCGACGTCGTGCAGCATGAGAAGGGTACGCATCGACTGGTGTCTTTTTGTTCATTCCCTGGCCTTCTTTCCACCTTCCCTCACCGGGCGCACGTCCGGCTTTCCTGGCATGCCCACGTGCATTTTCCCGGCGCTGGGATCACGCGGCCCCTCTGGCAGCGTCCTGGCCCAGGCCGTCACCTGGGCGGCCAGTTTGGCCACCACGTCCGGGTGCTGGCCCGCCACATTGTTGAGCTGGGCAAGGTCCTGGGTGACGTCGTAAAGCTCCACCCGGCTGCGGTCAGGATTCATGAGGAGTTTCCAACTGCCGTCACGAATGGCCAGCTCCGGGCTGTGATGAAAAGGCTCCCCTGCGATGTTGAAGCGCCACTCCCACATGAGAGGCTTTGAACGCGGCCGGGATTGTCCGAGCAGCACATCTCCCACATCCTCCCCATCGGGATGATGCCCCACGGGAAGGCTCACACCGGCGATGCCGCAGAGGGTTGGCAGCCAGTCCACGCCTGCCATCACCGCCTTGTCCTCGATGCGGCCCGCGGGGATCTTCCCCGGCCAGCGGACGATCCCCGGAACCCGAATGCCGCCCTCATACAGGCTGCGCTTGCGGCCGCGGAACGGCCCCGCGCTGCCGACGCCGCTATGGCCTGCGTTGACGACATGGATGTCCTCCGGGCCATTGTCACTGCTAAACAAGACCAGTGTGTTTTCGTCCTTTCCCCGCGCCTTCAAGCCCTCAAGGAGACGGCCGATCTGCGCGTCAAGGTCGGTCACGCTGGCGGCAAAAATTTGCATGGCCGAGGCATGGGGAAAGTCCTTGCCGCCTGCGCGCAGGCGGGCGTAGCGCGCCATCTGCTCCGGCGTGGGATTCAAGGTGGCATGAGGCACCAAGGTCCACAATTGCAGGTAAAACGGCTGGTCTTTGGCGCCTTCGATGAACTTCAAAGCCTCATCCACGAAAAGGGCTGTGGACCTGGCGCGGAAGTAGGGATCCCCCACCGGGCTGTTTGGGCCGCCTTTCTCAGGTGTGCCGACAAAGTCGAACCCATAGTCCCGCACCGGCGGACCCTCCGCATCATTGCCCAGGTGCCACTTGCCAATATGCGCGGTGGCATAACCGGCGGCTTTCATCAGCCGTGCCGCATTGGGCACCTGCGGTTCCAGCCAGTTGGACATGCCACGCGCCTCATTCTGCCGGGCTGTGGCATAGTGTCCGTGGATCTTGTGCCGGGCAGGATACTGGCCGGTGAAGAAGGCGCAGCGGCTCGGCGAACACACGGAGGCATTCACATAAAACTGGGTGAACAGCGTGCCCTCACGGGCCATGCGGTCGATGTTCGGCGTCTGAATGGTCCGGTTTCCATAACAGCCCAGATCGCCCCAGCCCAGGTCATCCGCCAGGATGAAGATGATGTTGGGCTTCTCGGCGGCTGTGACCGACAAGGCGAAGGCAAGCAGGAGGGCGGCGATGGAGCGCATGGCAGCCCCCGAAACGATGACGGAAGACGCAACCTGTCATTCGAACGCCCCAAGATTCTGCCGTTGACTGGCGTGTAGTCGTCGCCATTTGCAATACGCAGTGTTTCCGACCGTCCACCATCTTCTGTTTGTGCTCCTGCCCCTGGCCCTCGCGGCGCGTCTGGCCATCAAGCCAAGACCAGACAGGGTGCAGGTGGCGCTGGGCATGATGCGCTTCTGCATGGGCTTTGCCAAAACGGCCCTGCTGGTGATCCCGCTGTGGCATCTGCACCGCATGATTCTGAACGGAGGACCGGAAAGCCAGACGGTGGGGGTGGCCTGGATCGGCCTGCTGGCGCTCATGCTGGTCCTGCATTTTGCGTTCACGGGCGCGGGAGACCTCCTCGCCGGGCTCGGCGGGATGCTGGGGCTCAAGGTGCCGGACTCCGTGCAGGAAATCTTCACCCTCCGCCGGTTCACAAAGGGCAGCCTCATCCGCCTGATTCCCCTGTTGCTCGTCCTGGCCCTGGCCGGCACGGTGTTGCAGAGCCTGCCGCTGGATGAAAGCTGGGCGCACATCAAGGCGCTGTTTGAGAAGCAGCCAAAAACGGTGGCCACTGCGATCCAGGAGGTCCGGGCGTGGGCAGATTATCACATGCTCACGATGCTTGGCGCGCTGACCTGCCTGTTCGGCCTGCCACATTCACGCGACTTTCCACAGCCCCAGGCATCCTGGAAGGCGGCCGTTTGCCTGCTTGTTTTCGCGTTTGCCGTCGCCCTTCAATGGACCCGCAACGCCCCCCTGCCATGAAGCCGACGCAGCGCCCCATCGACCCCGGCAAACGCACCTTCGTGCCGCCTCCGCCAGAGCTTTCCCCAAAGGCATCGTTGAACATCCTGCGTGTCTTCGCCTGCATGCTGGCGGTGCCGTTTTTTTTCGAGATCGCCGCATGGTTCACGCCTTCCAAGACCAATCTTGCAGCCAGCACAGTCCGCAGCGGCATGCAGTGGGTGCTGACCCGCCTCTTGGGAGAGGGGAACCGCTTCATCTACCTGGGGCGCGAAGGCTGGCTCTTCGAGCAGCATGCCATTGACCGGGTGGTGCAGGCCAAACGTGGCGACGCCCCGCTGCATGCCGACATGCTCAAGCTGGCAGCCCGGCTGAAAGCCCAGGAAACAGCGCTCATGATCGTTCTAATTCCGGATCGTGTGGCCATTTACCCAGAACAAATCCGCTCCGGCCAGTATGCGGGCCCGGTGCGGGTCAAAGAGGAAACGGCCAGGATCGAGGAGCTGAAGGCGGCAGGCGCCGATGTGCTGGACATGACAGATGCCCTGTGGAACTTCAGTGAACGGAACCAGGCGTTTTTCTCCCAGGACAGCCACTGGACGCCGGAAGCGATGAAGGCCGTCGCCCTGGCACTGAACAAGCAGGTGCGGGAAAAGTTCCCACGGCTCGGCAACACCGAGACCCCCCTCATCAATGCAACCCTTCTGGAGCACACCGCCGCTGGAGACCTGGCGCTGCGGCTCGACCCTCAAAATGCCGCGAATCTTCTCGGCACCGAAAAGGCCAGCCTGATCTCCATTCAGGGCATAGATCCCGACCCAAAGTCGCCGATCGTGCTGCATGGTGGCAGCCTGATGCGGGTGTTTGACGACCCCGGCATGAGCTTGGGTGGTGGCGGCAGGGAGCCACGCGCCGGGTTCGCCACGCAGTTCAGCACCTTGATGGGCCGGTCCCTGGATGTGCGCGGCATGCCGCGGCCGGAAGAGGACCATGAAGACAAAAAACTCGTCATCTGCCTGCTGCCAATGGCTGAACTGGTGCCATAGTCTGATCCCCTGCCCCCACCCATGCTGAGACTGCTACTGCACTTTTTCTTTGGCGGCGTGTTTGTCTACGCCGGCCTGCTGAAGGTGATGGACCCCATCTCGTTCCTGGATGACATCCGCAGTTTCGACCTGCTGGGTGATCCTTGGGCGGCCTGGGTGGCCATGGGCCTTCCGTGGCTGGAGATCCTGGCCGGACTGGCGGTGATGAGCGGCTTTCTGCGCTCCGGCGGCATGATGATCCTGAACACCTCGCTCCTCGTTTTCCTCGCCGCCATCCTCATCTCCTGGTGGCGTGGCATCGACATCCGCTGTGGCTGCTTTGGTCATTCCGATGCGACCTCGAGCTACCGTGACCTGATCGTTCGTGATCTCCTGCTGCTGGCAGCCGGGATTGTCCTGGTCTGGCAGGGGAGGTCCAAAGCACGAACACAAGCCTCCGCATGAGTGTCGAAATCAAATACCACTTTGCCTCCGACAACACCTCCGGCGTTTGTCCCGAGGCATGGCAGGCCCTGGCAGAGGCGAACCTGGGCTACCAGCCCTCCTATGGGTCCGACGCCACCACAGCCGCCGCATGTGAGACCTTCCGCCAGTTTTTTGAAACGGACTGCGACGTGTATTTCGTCTTCAACGGCACTGCGGCGAACTCCCTGTCGCTGGCCACCCTTTGCCAAAGCTACCACAGCATCATCACGGCCCAGGAGGCCCATGTGGAGACGGACGAATGCGGCGCGCCAGAGTTCTTCAGCCACGGATCGAAAATCCTGACCGCCCGCAGCCCGCTGGGAAAGCTGGACCCCGCTGATGTGGAGCGGATCGTGACCAGCCGCACCGATGTGCACTTCCCCAAACCGCGCGCCCTGAGCATCAGCCAAAGCACGGAACTGGGCACGGTGTACCGCCCAGGAGAGGTCAAGGGCCTCGGCACCTTGGCAAAGCAGCACGGGCTGGCCATTCACATGGACGGCGCCCGTTTCTTCAACGCGCTGGCAGGCCTGAACTGTGCCCCAGCGGACATCACCTGGCGCGCTGGCGTGGACGTGCTGTGCTGCGGCGGCACCAAACTGGGGATGGCCGTCACCGAGGCCGTGGTGTTCTTCAACAAAGACCTCTCCCAGGAGTTTGCCTACCGCTGCAAGCAGGCCGGGCAGCTCTGCTCCAAGATGCGCTTCA
>CAZPSQ010000184.1:0-11706 GCA_964588755.1 uncultured Prosthecobacter sp.
AAGAACCCCTGGTCGCGCAGGGTGCGGAACTTGCGGATGCCGGAGAGCCAGAGCTTGTCCTGCACCACGCCGTTTTTCAGGCCGGCGTCCTCGCACAGCTTCGCCAGGCGCAGGGCCTCGCTGGTTTCGACGGCGGTGGGCTTTTCGCAATAGATGGCCTTGCCGGCCGCCACGGCCTTCTCCACAAAACCCGCGCGCTGCAGGGTGCCCGAGGCGTCGAAGAAGATCTCGTCGTCCTTGTTTGCCAAGGCCGCATCCACATCGGTCGTATAACGGGTGACGCCGGTTCGCGCGGCGAGAGCCTTGAGCTTGTCCAGATTGCGGCCGGTGAGAATCGGGTCCGGCATGAGGGTGAGGTCGTCATTCACTTTCAAGCCGCCTTGATCGCGGATGGCGTTGATGGAGCGGATGAGGTGCTGGTTGGTGCCCATGCGTCCGGTGACGCCGTTCATGATGATGCCGATTCTGCGTGTTTCCATAAGCGTGGTTGAGGTGAAGTTAGAGGTTAGAAGTTAGAGGTGAAAAGTTGGGCGCCTTGTTGGAATTCGGACTGATATTCCGGACTCCCCATTCCGAAATCATTCATAAAGCGCCGCATAACTGTCGCGGATCTTGTCCAAAAACCCGCCCTGATCCGTGGCCCAGAGCCGGTTGGAGAAGATCTCCACCTCGCGATAACCGGTGAAGCCTGTGGCATCCACCCAGTCGCTGATTTCACGTATGTTGATGCAGCCTTCGCCCATGAGGCCCCGGTCGTTGAGGAGGTCGATGGTGGGCGTGCGCCAGTCGCAGATGTGGAAGGCCTGGAGGCGGCCAGTTTGACCGGCGAGGTCGATCTGCGACTTCAGCTCCGGGTCCCACCAGACGTGATAGACATCGACCGCGATGCCGACAGATAATGGCGAGCCGAGGGCGTCGCAGATCTCATGTGCCTGACGCATGGTGTTCACAGCGCTGCGGTCATCCGCATACATGGGGTGCAGCGGCTCGATCGCCAGCTTCACACCCGCTTTCTCAGCCGCAGGAAGGACGGCGGCGATGCCATCGGTGATCTGTTTGCGCGATTCAACGAGCGACTGGCCGGGAACAGCCCCGCACACAAGCACAATGAGCGGTGCACCGATGGCATGCGCCTGTTCGATGGCCTTCAGGTTGTCATCGATGGCCGCCTGCCGCCCCGCCTCAGTGGTGGCCGGGAAGAAGCCGCCACGGCAGAGGCTGACGATGTCCAGCCCCGCATCCCGCGTCTGCCGCGCCACGGTGGGCAGGTCCTGCCCCTCCAGCGCCTGCCGCCAGATGGTGACACCGGAAACACCACGTTTTGGAAACTCCTCCAGGCACTGCTCCAGGCTGAGCGGCTTGGTGGTGATGGTGTGGACACAGAGGCGGCTGGTGGCTGGCATGAGAGGATGATGAGCATTCCAAACGATAAGAAAAAGATTATTTTACGATGCTTCGAATAGGAAATAATGATGTTTTCATGGAACTCTACCAGCTGGGCTACTTCCTGGAGATCGCACGGCAGCGCAGCTTCACCCGCGCGGCGGAGCATCTGCGCATGGCGCAGCCAGCGCTAAGCCAGCAGATGAAAAACCTGGAGGCTGAGCTGGGGGCGGCGCTGTTCATTCGCGGGCGGCGGGAGACGCAGCTCACGGCGGAGGGAAAGGCGTTTGAGCCGAAGGCCTCTGCCTTGCTGGCCCAGGCAGAAGCCGCGAAGCTGGCCGTGTCCGACGTGGCCAATCTGCGCGGAGGGCGGCTGGTGATTGCGGCCATTCCCAGTGTGAGCGCGTGTCTGCTGCCGGAGGTGATCCGGGGTTTTGGAAAACTGCATGGGCAGGTGCAGCTGCAACTGATCGAGGAGAGCTCAGAACGGGTGGCGGACAGCGTGGAGTCCGGGATGGCTGATGTGGGATTTTTGCAGCTGCCGGTGAGCCAGCGGACGTTTGAGACACGCACAATCATCACGGAACCCTTTGTGCTGCTGGCGGCCAGGTCGCATCCGGTGGGGAAGCTGAAGGATGTGCCGCTGAGGCAGCTCGCAGGTGAGTCGTTTATTTTTTACAAAGGTCGTGCGCGTGACATGGCGCAGGAAACCTGCCGCAAGGCGGGCTTTGAGCCGCGCATCGCGTGTGAGAGCGGGGAGTTGCAGACAATCCGCGCGCTGGTGGCCGCAGGCCTGGGCGTGGCGGTGGTGCCGGAACTGGCCAGCCATGAGCTGCCCAAGACGATTCAAGCGGTGAGGATTCGTGAGCCAAAGATGCAGCGGCAGATCGCCGCGGTGTGGAAAAAAGGCGGCCATCTGTCGCCAGCAGCGCAGGCACTGCTAAGGCTGGTCATGCAGGAGCCATTGGCAGGACGGTGAGGAGCTGGACGATGGGGACGGCTGGTCCAAAGGCAGAATCATCTCCCGTCAGGCACTGGGAAGCGGAGAGGCTGTTGGTGCAAAAACGTGGCTGCTTCCTTCGGCATCGATTAACCGCAGATAAGATCTGCTCCATGATTCCAATGCACGTCACCCGTCGCCGCGTCATTCCGCCTCTTATTGGGCTGCCGCCCCTCTGCCGATGCAGTTCTCAGCCCCGCACACGCTCGACATGCGCGCCCAGCGCGGCGAGTTTGTCATCCAGATGCTCGTAGCCGCGGTCGATGTGGTAGAGGCGGTTGATCTCGGTCTTGCCTTCGGCGACGAGGCCCGCGAGGACGAGGGCGGCTGAGGCACGGAGATCGGAGGCCATGACGGGAGCACCTTTCATCGGCGTGCCGCCGCGAATGCGGGCGGTGGCGTTCTGGATCTCGATGTTGGCGCCCATGCGCTTCATCTCCGCGGCATGCATGAAGCGCTGTGGGAAGATGGTCTCGGTGATGCTGCTGGTGTCATTGATGACGGTGGCCAGCGCGCAGAACTGCGCCTGCATGTCCGTGGGGAAGCCGGGGTAGCAGAGGGTGGTGAGGTCGAAACCCTTGGCGTTCGGGTTCGGCCTCACGCTGATGCTGTCCTTGGTGATCTCCAGCGGGAAGCCGCATTTGATCATGGCATCGGTGACAGTCTTCATGTGCTCGGGCATGACGCGCTTCAGCGTGACGCCATCGCCCAGCATGGCACCGGCCACCAGAAAGGTGCCCGCCTCGATCCGGTCCGGAATGACGACATGCTCAGCCCCATGCAGTTCCTTCACGCCTTCAATGGTGATGCGGTTGGTCCCCGCGCCTTCGATCTTTGCCCCCATGGCGATGAGGAAGTTGGCAAGATCCTCGACCTCCGGCTCGGCGGCAGCGCCTTCGATGATGGTGGTTCCTTTGGCCAGAACGGCAGCCATCATGACATTGTCTGTGCCTAAAACGGTGGAGCCGTGCTTGCCCATGAGGTTCATGGAACCGCCCTTGAAGCCTTTCTTGGCGTTCACGCTGATGTCCCCGCCATCCACAGTGACCTGCGCACCGAGGGCCTCCAATCCTTTAAGGTGAAGGTCCACCGGGCGGTCGCCAATGACGCAGCCGCCAGGAAGGGAAACAACGCATTTTTTCAGACGACCAGTCAGCGGGCCGAGCACGCAGATGGAGGCGCGCATCTTCCGGACGAGGTCATACGGGGCCACGGACTTGATCTTCTCCGCCTTCACCACGACCACGCCGCTGGCGCGTTCCACCTCGGCACCGAGTTCGCCGAGAATCTGCAGCATGTAGTTCGTGTCGCTCAGGTCCGGCACACGGCGGATGGTGCAGGTGTCCTTGGTGAGAAGCGTGGCGGCGAGAATGGGAAGGGAGGAGTTCTTTGAGCCGCTGATATTGATGCGGCCTTTCAATGAGGCTCCGCCGTGAACGATGAGTTTTTCCATGATGTGATTGAAGGCTTTGTGCTGCGAAAAGCCGCACGGGCAAGCGGTAGTTCGCGACACATGAGAAAATGCGCTGGAAAAAATAGACTTGCTCATTTTGGATTACGCATGTAATCCATGGATCACGTTTGTAATCCTACCACCATGGCACGCCACGCAAACCCTCCGCCCGCCGACGATGAGGCGTCCCCTTCCCCGAAAATCTCGGACGCCGAATGGACCGTGATGAAGGTGCTGTGGGAGCGTGGCACCAGCACGCTGGCCGAGGTGGTGAGGGACCTGGAAGGCCGGCTGCACTGGAAGCCGCGCACCGTGCAGTCGCTGATACGCCGCCTGACGGACAAGGGAGCGCTGGCGGTGGAGGCCGTGGGGCGCGAGTTCCGTTACAGCCCTGCCGTGGCCCAGGATCAGTGTCAGCATGAGGAAAGCCGCAGCTTTCTAGATCGTGTGTTCAATGGCCGCCTGACGCCGTTTGTGGCCGGACTCATGGAGCGTGAGGAGGTCTCGCGAGAGGAACTGGCCGCGCTGCGCGAGGTGCTGGAGCAAGCGGAGAAGCGGGCTAAAAAGTAGCCGGGCGTCAGGGTTTTAGGGACAGGTCAAAAGTTGGAGGCTAGATGTCGGATTTTTTTCAGAGAGTTTTTAACCAACCAGCTGTTTCACCACCATGAATGCGGATTCTCTCCTTCACTGGCTCATGCGAACCTCGCTGGAGGCCAGCATCCTTATTGTGGCGGTGCTGGGACTGCGCTGGGCGCTGGGACAGCGGCTGAGCCCGGCGTGGCGCATCGGGTTGTGGATGCTGGTGGGCGCGAAGCTGATGCTCCCCGCCTTCGTGCCTGCAGGCTTTGGGCTGGGGGCGTGGATGAAACGCGCTGAGATGAATGTGACACCGACAGTGCTCCAGCAGGATGCGCCCGAAGAGCAGATTCCGACGGCGGTGCTCGTTCTGAACGAGGTGCCGCAGGCGGATGGCCGCATGGCATGGAACGGGGCCTTCTCGCCCAGGGGCGCCCTGGCGTTTGTGTGGCTGGCCGGGGCGGCGGGCATCCTGCTGGTGGCACTGGTGCGGCAGCGGCGCTTTGACAAGATCCTACGCACACGCAGGCCGGGCACGGATCCGCATCTCATCACCTTGGTGGCGCGGATGTCCCAGCGGGCCCATGTGAAGAAGCCAGTGCGCATCGTGCTCATGCCCGCAGGCACCGCGCCTGCCATGGTGGGCATACGCCAGCCGACACTGCTGCTGCCGGAAGACTGGCAGGAGAGGTTTGATGAACGCAGCCTGCGCCATGTGGTGGCGCATGAGCTGTTTCATGTGAAGCGGGGGGACCTGGTCTGGAACTGGATCGCGCTGACCGTGCAGGCGGTCCATTGGTTCAACCCGCTGGTGTGGCTGGTGGCTTCGCGCTTCCAGGCCGACCGCGAGCTGCGCTGCGACGCGGGCGCGCTGGCGCTTCTGGCACCGACAGAACGGCTGGAGTACGGCCACACGCTGCTGCGCATTCAGGAGACCTTTTCCGCACCCCCGGCCATTGCAGGGTTGGCCCCATGCGTGCGCAACCACCCCACCCTGCGCCAACGCATCCTCATGATCGCCACCCCAACCACCCGCCAGCCCTGGCTGCAGGCGCTCCTCGTCGTCACCCTGGGGGGGCTCGTCTGCTACTCCTTCACCACCACGGCCCGGGCACAGGAGAAGGAAGTGCCGCCGAAGATCCGCACGCGTGACAGCGGGCGCAACACCACCATCGTGCCGGGCAATGGAGGCGAGGACGGAGTGAAGAAACCCGGCGACCGCGAACGCGAAGGTGATGGCGCCACCCGCAAGCCGGGCATGCGTGAAGGCAATGGCGGAGCCAAGAGAGGCGGAGATGAAGACGGCGCGCGCAAACCCGGCATGTATGACGGCGAAGGTGAACGCAAACCCGGCGTGCGTGATGGTGAGCGCCCACGCTCCGGAGAACGGGACGGTGAGAAGCCACGCACTGGAACGCGCGATGGCGAGCGCCCCCGCTCGGGAGAACGTGAGGGTGAAAAACCACGCACCGGCGAACGCGATGGTAAACGGCCCCGCACTGGTGAGCGCGATGGCAAGCCCCGCGAAGGTCGTGCCAGCGAAGCGGTGGCCGCCTCGACCTCAGGTGCAATAATCACCCTGCACGTCACCAAAAGCGGCGAGGTGGTGCGCATTGGTGAAGAAGAGATCGCCATGGGCCGCCTGCGCGGTCACCTCAGCCATCTTCTGCCGGAGCATCCCGGCGCGAAGGTCATCGTGACCGGTGACTCTGACGTGCCCCTGGGTGCGCTGCACAACACGGTGGATGCCGTGCGCGACAACGGGAACAAGAATGTCGGGATCAAGTCGGAGTAAGCTGCCGCATCTCGCACAGCCCCAGAGTTCCAACCTCCAGCTCCCCTTGGCGGCCTTGCGCCTTTGCCTGAGGTCGGACCCAGCACTGCCCATCTCACCATGCACCGAGCATTTCTCCCCGCCCTCAGCCTTGCCTTCGGCAGTGCTTGCCTCCACGCAGCCACACCGGGCGAAGTCTCCTCCGCACTGAGCAAGGCCGTCGCCTTCTATCATCAGAAAGCCGCTTCGCACGGCGGTTATGTGTATCGCTACAGCGCAGACTTCACGCTGCGGGAGGCCGAAGGCATTCCAGGCCCGGACACCATCTGGATCCAGCCGCCTGGCACACCCGCTGTGGGCATGACCATGCTGGACGCCTTCGAGGCCACGAAGGAGGAGAAGTCTCTCACTGCCGCAGTGGATGCGGCGCACGCCGTGGCGCGCACGCAGCTGGCCTCCGGCGGATGGGACTACTCCGGGCATTTTGACGTGAAGCACCGCGAGGCTCAGCTCTACCGGCGCGATGCGGAAGGAAAGCTGATCGACCGCAAGAAGGTGCCGGAGGGCGAGGCAGGCTGGCATGTGTGGCGCCCGCACAAAAACAAAAACAATTACAGCACCTTTGACGACGATGTTTCCCAGGCCGCCACGCGGCTGCTGCTGCGTGTGGACCACGCACTGGGAGGCAAGGATGCGGAGATCAAGGAGGCGGCGGATTTTGCGCTGCAGGTCATCATGGCCACGCAGTATCCGGCAGGCGGCTGGAGCGCGAACTTTGACACCTATCCTTCCTCCCCCGCCCAGGAAAGCATGTATCCCATCAAGGCGGGCAATTACCCCGCCGACTGGCCACGCAAATGGCCGAAGGACTTCACCGGCTGCTACGTGCTAAATGACAACACGCACGCCACGCTGATGGGCACGCTCATCCTGGCCTGGCAGCTTCGCGGAGACCAGAAGTACCTGGATGCGGCGAAGCGCGGCGGAGACTTCCTCATCACCGCGCAGATGCCGGAGCCGCAGCCCGCCTGGGGGCAGCAGTACAATGCGGAGATGCAGCCCGTATGGAGCCGCGCCTTCGAGCCGAGCTCCATCAGCGGGCGCGAAAGCCAGGCCGCCATGTGGGCGCTGCTGAAACTGGCCGCTGCCTCTGGCGACAAGAAGTACCTGCCGCCCGTGGCCAAGGCCATTCCGTATCTGCGCAGGTCGCTGCTGCCGGGAGACAAGCTGGCGCGCTTCTACGAGCTGCAGACCAACAAGCCGCTGTACTTTGAGCGCGGCGAAGGCGGCAAGGGCTTTGAGCTGACGTATTCGGACAAGAAGGCCTCCTCCAACTACGGCTGGGCATGGGACAGCGAGCTGGACGCCCTGCAGGCCACCGGCAGCAAAATCGCGCGCGGGGAGCGCGTCGTGTTTCCCCGCACGGAGAAAGAACGCTGGGACTGGCCGCCCACAGACAAGGACGTGGCCACCATCTTGAAGGAGATGCGGCCCGATGGATCCTGGACCGCCACCGACGACGAACGCGGCATGATGCGCGATGCCAGCGGCAAGAAAACCAAGCCCAAAGGCGGGGTGCTCTACAGCCTGGACTTTGTTCAAAACGTGAAGGTGCTGAGTGAGTGGCTCAAGGCGAAGCAGCAGGGAGGGGCACGATGAAGGTGCCCAGTGATACCGCGCCCCATCCAGGGCGCTCAAAAACGCGCCAGCGTCCTGGAGTGCTCCAGCCCTCTGGAGCTTTCGAACGACCTGTGGCCCACGAAAGCACCGGAGGACCGGCGCACTCCAAAAGCTGGCACAGGCCGCGTGCGCGCCGTGCCCAAAACTCACGTCCACATGTGCCGCATGCAAGAGCACGCGAGTGTCCTGGAGTGCGCCAGCCCTCTGGAGCTTTCGAACGACCTGTGACCCACGAAAGCACCGGAGGACCGGCGCACTCCAAAAGCTGGCACAGGCCGCGTGCGCGCCGTGCCCAAAACTCACGTCCACATGTGCCGCATGCAAGAGCACGCGAGTGTCCTGGAGTGCGCCAGCCCTCTGGAGCTTTCGAACGACCTGTGACCCACGAAAGCACCGGAGGACCGGCGCACTCCAAAAGCTGGCGCAAGCCGTGTGCGCGCCATGCCCAAAGCTCACGTCCACATGTGCCGCATGCAAGAGCGCGCCAGCGCTACCCTCTTGCAACCCGCTTTCTTTATCATCGAACCTGCCAATTTTGAAGGTCCCAACCATGAACCAAACCTCCATTCATCACCCTTTTGTCGAGAGATTCAGCGAGGCCTCCACCACTCCCGCACCGCAGATCACTGAGGCACATCTTGACCTGATGGAGCGCGAGTTCCGTGTGTTTCTTCCCTCCGCCTATCGCGAGTTCGCCCTCCGGCATGGCGCGGTGCGGACACCGTCCATCCTGCATGTGACGGTGGACAACGACATCGACCTGGCGGACCTGCATCACTTCACGGAGGGAGATCAGCTCATCGATGCCGCCCGGGTCTGTTGGAAAGGCGGCATGTCCCAGAAGATGATCCCCTTTGCCAGCGACTGCATGGGGAACCTCTTCTGCTTCCGCAGAACGGCCATCCAGGCCAAGCCGCACGCAGACTCTCCCATCTGGTTCTTCGACCACGACTTCGGCACGGAGGAACAAATCGCCGACGGCTTCGACGCATGGCTTGCCCACTTCCTGACACTCCCCACCTCAGCTGAGACGCCGTCATGACCTCCTCCCATCTTCTCTTTGCGGCTGCCGTGTTGCTCACGGCCGTGGCCGCCGCGCCTGCTGCTGAGAAATACGAAAACCCCACGCCGTGGTCCTACAAGCGCGTCACACGCTACCCTGCCCCGCCAGTGCGGGATGCAGCATGGCCGCGGGATGACATCGACCGCTTCATCCTGGCACGTCTCGAAAAAGAAAACCTGCACCCGATTGGGGATGCGCCACGCCTCACGCTGATCCGCAGAGCCTCGTTTGACCTCCGCGGCCTGCCTCCCACCCAGGAGGAGATCGACCGATTTGTGCGGGATGCCGCGCCGGATGATCTGGCCTTTGCCAAAGTGGTGGACGCCTTTCTTCAAAGCGAGCGCTTCGGCGAGCGCTGGGCGCGCCACTGGCTGGATGTGGTGCGCTATGCGGACAGTGTGGGCCGCGTGTGGAATGCGCCCTTTCTTTATGCATGGCGTTACCGGGACTGGGTCATTGACTCCTTCAACACCGACAAGCCCTACAACCGCTTCGTGGCGGAACAGATCGCAGGAGATTTGCTTCCGGCGAAGACAGTGATCCAGCGGCGCGACCAGATCGTGGGCACCGGCATGCTGGCCCTGGGCAGCATGAACCTGCAGGAGGGCAGCTATGAGCAGTTCGTCCTGGACCAGGTGGATGATCAAATCGACGTCACCTCCCGCGCCTTCATGGGCCTGACGCTGAGCTGCGCGCGCTGCCATGACCACAAGACAGAGCCGGTCACGCAAAAGGATTATTATGCGCTCGCGGGCATCTTTTACAGCAGCCGCACCCTGCCCGGCCAGGCAAACCGCAGCGACATGAACGGCTCCGGCTATGTGGACCCCGAGATGCTGGTGGACCTGCCCACCGCTCTGGATGAAAAAGTGGGGCCTCCCACAAAGCTGCCAGAGGGCATCCACTCCATGGATGACATCCGCCTTCTTGGAAATCCCAAAGGCACCATTCGCTACGACATGGACCCGCATTTCTGCATGGGCGTGGTGGAGGGCGAAATCAAGGACTGCGAGCTGGCTGTGGGTGGAGATCCGTTTGACCGCAAGGGCGCGCCAGACCGTGGCAAGATGGACATGCCCAGCCTGCCTCCCCTGCCCCACATTCCGCCCAAATCCTCCGGTCGTCTGGAGCTCGCCCAATGGATGGCATCACCCACCCACCCGCTGACCGCACGTGTGATGGTGAACCGCCTCTGGCAGCATCTCTTTGGCGAGGGCATCGTGCGCACGGTGGATGACTTCGGCATCACCGGCAGCGATCCCACACATCCGGAACTGCTGGATCACCTGGCTGTGCGGTTCATTGAGAACGGCTGGTCCGTGAAAAAGATGATCCGCACCATGATGCTGAGCCGCACCTATCGCCTGGCCACCACGGGCGATGTGAACCACATTGATGCCGGCAACAAACTCCGCTGGCGCATGAATCCCAAGCGCCTGGAACTGGAGCCGCTTCGCGACACGCTGCTGGACCTGGCAGGCCAGCTCAAGCTGGAGCGCCCAGAAGGCATCCAGGTGGCGGGCACCGGTGGCAAGGGCAACCACGGCCGCACGCGCGGCCTGCTCAGCGTGGAGGAAGGCTACCGCACCATCTACCTGCCCGTGGTGCGGGACAACGTGCCGGAGCTCTTCAACACCTTCGACTTCCCCGGCCCCACGCAGATCAAAGGCCAGCGCGACGTGACCACCGTGGCCCCGCAGGCCCTTTTCTTCATGAACAATGAGCTGGTGGCAGAGCTCGCAGCAGCGATAGCCACGAAAGACGGAACGGACGTGAAGCAGATTTACCGTGCGGTGCTTGGGCGCGAGCCGAGCATTGAGGAAGCACACGATGCTGAAGAACTGGCGCGTGAGCTAGGAACTGAGACGCTTGTGCAAAGCTTGCTAGGCACTGCTGAATTCAGATACATTTTTTAAAACCTTAGATCGCCCGTCATGGAGCCTGAAAAAAACGAAGAACCAGAGGATGATGATCCGCCTCTCGTCCCACCGACCCTCGACCGGGTGATCCGCCGCGCCCACTGCCTCTCCGCGCTGGTCTGCCGCTCATTTATTGATGAGCCAGACAATGATGAGTGCAAAAAACTGCAATCGCGCATCAAAACCTGGCTGGCCGAAGTGGGTGCCGAGGTTGAGCTGGAGCTGTGGGAGGCAGACTGCCTCAACGCAGAACTCGGCACGCTCGACCCGCAGGTTCGCGTCAACGCCACCTGGACGTCCGAGGGGCTCGCGGTGCTTGCATGGGCACTGGACCTTTTTGATCTGCCATCCCATGATGAGTGTGCGGATCCACAGGAAGTGTCCGCCGCATTCGACTTTCTCCACCCGGAGGCGGCAGACCTTCACACCGAAGGGCAGCTCAAAAGCCCGGAAGAAATTGAAGCCGCCACATCCCGTGCCTTTGCCATCCATTGGCGTTTGCGGCAGTTCTCACTCTCCAACGCGCCGTTGAACTTTGCAGAGTTCGCCAAAACTGCCTGGTTTGGTCCGCTCAACATCGAAAACATCGCCTTGAGGGAAAACGATCTGGCCTTGGGCGAGGAGCCCATCGCCAAAGCGCCCGCAGACATCCTGCGTCTGGCCACCAGCATTGCCATGGAGCGGCACAAGGCCTTCAACTGGCTGCAAGGCTATGCCGAAATCTACTCAGAGGTGGACACGAACACGTGACCTTCCATTTTTATGAACACGCGCCGCCACATCCTCCAATCCACCAGCACCGGCTTCGGCTGGCTGGCATTTAACGCGCTGCATCAGCAATGGGCCAGCGCCGCCGCG
>CAZPSQ010000185.1:0-11642 GCA_964588755.1 uncultured Prosthecobacter sp.
TGGCTTCGGTAGCAACATTTGGTTTCCGTCGACCGCCAAGCCCGAAACCGTTAGTGGCAACCCTAAGACGAAATTGACAGTAAGAAATGAATAGGAACAAAACAACAACATATTTTTTGGCAATTATCGTTCTCAGTTTGACAATTTCATTGACTTTGTTAGGATGTTCAAGTTGGACAACATCCAGTTCTAATTCAGAGAAAGTTTCTTCGGACAGTTCATCATCAACTACTCAACTGACAATAGACACCGTTAATCCAAAACCTGACTTGGCAAAAGTCTATTCACAAGCAATTGGCGACTACATAAGATTTGTGAATAAAGAATATAATCTCACTTTTGACACTTTATTTTTTGGCAAGTATAAGTTTGGACAAGCTGACGACTTTCCAGACATAGAATTGCCAGCTATAATTGAAAATACGAGCATTAAACTTATAAGTCCAGAGCAAGGTACGAAAATACAGACTGTATTCAAGTCGTCTTTTTACATCAATCTAATTGGTTGGGTAAACTCTGACAATGCAGAATTCATTTTTGTAACATTTTCAAACGGATTAGCTCATCAATTTGACTGTTTTATCAAGTACAATTACAACACAAAGAAGCAAACGTATGAGGTTGATAATTCACGGTTTGAAAACTTTCAATACAAGGATAAATGAATAAATGTAACTATAACTATTTGAGCAAATATAGAAAGGAAAAGCTTCAGGTAGACAGCAGGGCTGCCACTAACATCGTATTGGCAATAGGCAGGCTGAACGGCTTCGTATCAATAGAAGTGCAAAATTCAGCTTTTGTGCTTCAATTGAACATTAGTGCTAAAAATCCCGCCCATCGCCAATACGAAAACCGTTAGCGGCAATTTTAAGAATACAGACTATTAAGAACTGAACAATAGGAAAATGAGAATTTCGAAAATAAAAGTACCCTTGGGAGAAACCAAAACGGTTAATCTAAAGGAGATTAATCTTACTAAAAAGCCTTTAGGCTCGACAGTCGCCTTGGTTGGTAAAAATGGAGCTGACATATTGAGCCGTTTGCGTTATTAAGCACAGAAAATTGGCTGTTAGTTGCTTATTGTTGTTTGCGAAAAGAATTTCGTTTTTTCCGTTTGGACAGAATTAAAAAATTGGAAGTCCTTACCGACAAATTTGAACCGCACGGAATGACCCTGCAAGAGTATTTTGACAGGTATCACTAATTTTTTCAGACCCCTGACATAAGGCTGTCTCAGCGCAAAAATTAATGTATTTAAATATTAAAGTTAATTTATTACTTCACCCTAAAAGAGAATTCGAGGGAGAAACTTTAAATCTTATTTCAGAAATCACTGTGCCAACGCTTCGCAAAACCAAAAGAGCCACTTTTTTGCCTACGCACAGAAAGAAGAAACAACAAATCAAAACTTTTTTTGAAATTTATTTGTCAATTAAAAAAGTATGTTTACCTTTGTGAGTGAATACTAACTAACATTAAAAAGAAAGTATGCAACAATTTACAGACAGACAAATAGAAATAATGGAAGCGGCTACCAACCGTATTTCAAAATATGGTATTCAGAATTTGACAATCAAAACTTTAGCTGAGGACATTGGTTTATCAGAACCTGCATTGTACCGACATTTCAAAGGAAAGAATGAAATACTATTGAGTTTATTAGAGTATTTTAAAACAGAAATGAAAACTCGTATTCAGTCTATTTCTTATAAACCTACCGACACTACCGCAGACGAATTAAGAGCGATTTTTAATTCTCAACTACAAACTTTTACAATCAAACCTGCAATTGTGAGTGTCATCTTTGCGGAAAGCATTTTCCATTTTGATGAAAGTTTGAGCAATAAAGTAGCTGAAATTATGGATATGATGCAGGATTATGTGAAGGCAAACATTTCAAAAGGTCAAGAAAAAGGTCAATACAATAAATTAATTGGAAGTTCTACACTTACCACCATCGTAATAGGCGGAATGAGAATGACTGTATTAAAATGGAAATTATCAGGACATAAATCAAACCTTGTTAAAGACGGAAAAACGGTCTTAGACGGAATTTTAAAAATGATTGAAAAATAAATATATGAACACACAAAAGAAATTTACCTTATTTCACAGGCTATTACATTGGATAATGGCAATTGCAATGCCTATTTTATTCATTACAGGTTTTTTGAGAATGTATTGGATGAATAAAAATAACATTGTTGCTGTTATTGAAAGTAAGACATCGGCAATTCCAAAGGAACAAATGGCCGACATTGCCAAGACAATTAGAGAACCTATGTGGCAATGGCACGAATTATTTGCTCATATAATGATTTTTGCTTTTTTAGCACGAATTATTTATATGCTTGTAAAAGGCATTCGTTTTCCCAACCCTTTCAAGAGTAATCAACCATTGAAAGAACGCTTACAGGGTTTTACTTATGTTTATTTTTATCTTTTTGTTTTCATATCTGCATTCACAGGCGTTTGTATTGAAAAAGAGTTATTCTCTACTTACCACGAACAAATTGAAGCCGTACATAAGTGGGGAATTTATTGGTTCCCTATTTTCATTTTACTGCATTTAGTAGGAATTGTATTGATTGAATTTTCAAGCAAAAAAGGCATTACTTCCAAAATGATTGGAGGAGATTAAACTTGAAGAATAATTTAATAGAAAAAAATGGCTTATAACATCCCTAAAAACCTAATTGGGTTAACTGATGAAGAACTCAAAAAAGCTCGTAGTGAGTATGGGTACAATCAAAATATCAATGCCAAAAAAAGCAGATGGTATATAATGCTGCTTGATATTCTGAAAGAACCTATGCTATTATTGTTGATAGCGGTAACCGTTATTTATGTCATCGTGGGCAATTATTCAGAAGCACTGTTTATGTTGGGGGCAATCATTGCCGTTTCTGGGATTTCTTTTTATCAGGATAACCGAAGCAAAAAAGCATTGGAAGCCATTGAGAAGTTAAATGAACCTTTGAGTACTGTAATCCGAAATTCAAAGGTGATACAAATCCCTACACACGAAATTGCTGTTGGCGATTTATGTATTATCGAAGAAGGGAAAATGATTAATGCTGATGGGGAAATTGTGCATAGCAATGATTTTTCTGTGAATGAAGCCTCACTTACAGGAGAAAGTCTTTCGGTTTTTAAAAGTGTAGATAACGAGGACAGAAAAGTATTTAGTGGCACTTTGGTAGTGTCGGGTTTAGCAGTTTTTAAAGTGAAACAAATAGGTTCGCAGACTAAACTGGGTAAGATTGGTCAATCCGTTTTGGAAATAAAAGAAGAACGTTCGCCACTTCAAATTCAGATTGCCAATTTCGTGAAGTGGATGGCGATTATTGGCATTGTTGTTTTTTTATTGGTATGGATTTTTAGCTATTTACAAAGTAAGAATAGCATTGAAAGTTTATTGACGGCTCTCACTTTAGCTATGTCTATTTTACCCGAAGAAATACCCGTTGCCTTTACTACTTTTATGGCATTTGGTGCGTGGAAATTGATGCAGCAAGGCGTTATTATCAAAAGAAGTAGCGTAGTAGAAACACTCGGTAGCACTACGGTTATTTGCACAGATAAAACAGGAACGATTACCGAAAACTCAATGCAGTTGCATACACTTTTCAATTACAAATCCAACCAAATTTTTGATGAACAACATTTTAATACGCATGAACTTTCCGAATTGATACAGTTTGCCATGTGGAGCAGTGAACCCGTACCCTTTGATCCAATGGAAAAAACAATTCACAAAGTTTATGAACAAACTCAAACAAATGACCAGCGGAGTAATTTTAAAATGATACACGAATATCCTTTGGAAGGAAAGCCTCCCATGATGACGCATATTTTTGAAAATAAAGTTGGCGAACGAATTATTGCTACCAAAGGTGCACCGGAAGCTATTCTTGCTGTTTCCAATCTTTCTGAAAATGAAAAAGAAAAACTGCGTCAGCATATTCAAGATTTTGGAAAACAAGGTTATCGTGTTTTAGGGGTGGCAAAATCTAACTTTGTTGGAACTAATTTCCCAGAAAAGCAACAGGATTTTAGTTTTGAATTTTTGGGATTTACTGTTTTCTACGACCCTCCCAAAAAAGGAATCGAGAACGTATTTCAAAAAATTTACGATGCCGGAATAAAAGTCAAAGTGATTACTGGCGACAATGCTGATACAACCAAAGCAATTGCACAACAAGCAGGAATATTAAACACTAAACCTGCGGTAAACGGAATCGAAATTATGAATCATAATGAGGGAGAACTGATTGCTCTATCCAAAGAGACTACCTTATTTACAAGAATGTTTCCAGAAGCAAAATTAGCAATGGTGAATGCCTTTAAAAAAGATGGTGAAGTGGTTGCTATGTTAGGTGATGGCGTGAACGATGCACCTGCACTAAAGGCAGCACACATTGGCGTGGCAATGGGAAACAAAGGAACTGAAATAGCCAAAGCTGCTGCTGCTTTAGTGATTGTGAATGATGATTTGGACAAATTAATTATTGGAATTGAAGCAGGTCGAAGAATTTATACCAATATTAAAAAAGCGGTACAGTATATCATTTCCATTCATATTCCAATCATATTAACGGTTTCTCTACCCTTATTTTTAGGTTGGGTTTATCCAACTATTTTTACTCCTGTACATGTTATCTTTCTGGAATTAATTATGGGACCAACCTGTTCTATCGTTTATGAAAATGAGCCCATAGAAAAAAATGCAATGTTGCAAAAGCCTCGTAAAATGACAGAAACATTTTTGAGTTGGAAAGAATTGAACATGAGTATTATTCAAGGAATAATCATCACATTAGGCGTTTTATTTGTTTACCAATTTTCTGTTCAAGCTGGTGGAAATGAAGAGCATACAAGAGCAATGGTATTTACTACTTTAATTTTCTCCAACATCTTTTTGAGTTTAGTAAACCGCTCTTTCAAATACAGTATATTAGAAAGCATAAAGAACAAAAACAAACTTTTTCCTCTTATCATCGGTGCTACATTAATCTTGCTTTTTGCCATATTATACATCCCCATTTTTGCGAATTTCTTCCATCTATGTTCTCTAAATATAAGGGATTTAGGAATAACAACTTTGATTGCTTCTGTTTCAGTTTTATGGTTTGAAGGGTATAAATGGATGAATAGGAAAAAAGAGAGATTGTGATTTTTTTCAAAAGAGTTTTGCTAATTAAAAAACTTGTTTTACCTTTGCGAGTGAATACTAACTAACATTTAGTACTTAATTGAATTTAATTTTTGTAATTAAAAAATATGAATATGGTATTATTAATAAACATTGGTGTATTGTTATTAACCTTAATCTCTCCATTTTTGGCGATTTACGCAGTATCTTTTATTAAAAAAGGAGATTACAAAAAACACATAACTATACAAAAAAGACTTTTCATTGCTTGTATTATTGCACTTATTACACTTGAAGGGTTGATACGGTTTTCAGGAGGTTCCGGAAGTTTGGTGGCTCAAAGCAATTATGTGAATACATCTTTTTTTAAAGTTATTTTATTTGCACATATTATAGGTGCAGTAATTACTTATATACTTTGGGGAATTTTAGTATTTGCAAGCAATAAAAAACATAAATCATCCAAATTACCAGGTACTTTTTCTAGCATTCATAAAAAGCTCGGTTATGCAACAATTTTTGGTTTATTTTATACAGCTATTACAGCCTTAATGGTGTTTATATTAACCTTTATATTATAACAAAAATTAAAAGAATAACAAACTAAAAAAATTTACCTTAATATGTTAGTGAACACTCGCAAACTTATTTTCTTTTCGATAGTGATTATTGGGTGGAATACAGTTCAAGCTCAAGAAGTTTGGACACTGAAACAATGTATTGACACAGCAGAAATGCATAACAAAACATTGCAAATCAATCGCAACAACATTTCCATTAGTGAGCAGAGGAAAAAAGAAGCACAAGCTAACCTTATTCCAAAAATCACAGCCAATGCCGATTATAAATATTTTATGGAATTGCCTACGCAATTAATGCCGATGAATGCACTCAATCCGCAAGCACCCGAAGGACAGTTTAGAGATTTGCAATTTGGCGTTCCTCATAACATCAATGCAAATATTCAATTAGCAATGCCTCTCTACAATCCGCAGGTTTACGGAGCAATTCAAAATACAAAAATCGCAAATGAACTCACTCAATTGCAGTATCAAAAATCGGAAGAACAGGTTTTGTATGACATTACAACACTTTATTACAATGCTCAAATCCTGAAACATCAATTGGATTTTTTAAAAACCAATTTGGAAAATACCAACAAGTTATTGAAGAATATGCAATTGCTAAAAGAACAACTTTTGGCTAAGGGAACAGATGTAAATAAAGTGCAATTACAAGCCGAACAATTAGCTACTCAAAAAGAAAATGTGAATAACAAATACATATCTATTCTGAATGCACTGAAACTAAATATGGGTATTGCCTTAGAAAGAGAAATTATCGTTGAAAGTACCATTTCTTTTCAAACAACATTGGAATACACTTCAAAAACAACATTGGATATTCAACTCATTCAAACTCAAAATAGATTTTTAAACACTGAATTAAGTACACTGAATAAATCTCGTTTTTTGCCCTCATTAAATTTGATTGCCTCCTACGGAACAACCGGTTTTGGCTATGATAAAAAACCTAATGATTTCTTGAAATTCTATCCAATCGGTTTTGCAGGAGTGCAACTTTCCTATCCCCTTTTTAATGGAACAGTTACGCTACGAAAAATCAACCAAAAGAAATTGGAAATCAGCAATAATGAATTGCAAGTTCAACTGATGAACGATAAAAATAAAATGGAAATTGAAAACAGTACAAGGCAAAAAAATGTAGCTCAACAAACGGTATTGAACACAGAAAAGCAAATCACTTTAGCTCAAACCATTTATGAGCAAACTATCAAACAGCAGAAACAAGGAACAGCAAGCCTAACCGATGTTTTATTGGCAGACAACGCACTGCGTGAAGCACAGCAAAATTATTTATCAGCAGTGATAGATTATTTGAAAGCTGATTTAGAACTTAAAAAAGTTAGTGGTCAATTGACAGTTAAAAATTAAAAATCAAGGATATAATGAAAAAGATAATTTGGATAATAGCAGGTGTTGCAGTGATTGGTTTGATGATGTTCAAACTTTTAAGCAACAAAAAAACAACTGAAAATAGAGTGTATCAATACGATAAAGAAAAACCAATTTCTGTAAGTGTTGATACCATTCGACTACAAAATATTGTTGATGCGGGCAACTATACAGGAACTTTTGAGCCGAATAAGGAAACAAAAATTAGTGCGGATATTCAGGGGAAAATCAATGCCGTTTTGGTAGATATTGGAAGCACTGTTTCTAAAGGTCAAACGCTTATACAGTTAGATAATTCGTTGTTAAAACTACAATTACAAACTGTTGAAGTACAAATTGAAGGATTGGAAGATGATGTAAAACGATACACCATTTTAACGCAAGCCGATGCTGTTCAAGGTGTACAATTGGAAAAAGCGAAATTAGGTTTAAAATCTGCCAAAGTTCAACGAGCTACTTTATTAGAGCAAATTAGCAAAACTAGCATTAAAGCACCTTTCAACGGTATTGTAACGGCTAAGCTCAACGAAGAAGGTGGTTTTGCTGCACCGGGAATTCCGTTACTGCAAATTACAGACATCAACACCTTGCGTTTTACAGTAAATGTTCCTGAAAAAGATTTGGTACAGTTTCAAACCAACAAAACTTACAACATCAATTCAGATGTTTATCCTGAAATTCCACTTTCTGGAAAAATAATAATGACAGGAAGCAAAGCGAATATGGGCAATAGTTTTCCAGTTCAATTTCAAGTTGAAAACACGAAGCATTTATCTATAAAATCGGGAATGTTTGGTAAAGTAAACCTTTCTTCTACTTCACAAGAACAAGGCATACTAATTCCGTCATCTGCCATTATTGAAGAAAATGGAATTACAAAAGTATATATCGTAAAAAATGGAAAAGCTGTTTTGCAAACGATTACTACTTCCAAAAACATTGGAAATAAAACACTTATTTCAAGTGGTTTGAAGGAGAACGACATCATCGTTACAAATGGATTTATAAATCTGTTTGAAAATGCGAATATTTTAATTAAATAAAATCAACGAAGAATGAATATTACAGAAATATCAATTAAACGTCCTTCGCTGATTATCGTCCTTTTCAGCGTGTTTACCCTATTGGGAATTATCGGTTTTAAAAATTTGAGTTATGAATTAATGCCCGATTTTAATCAACCAGTAGTGGTCATAAAAACAGTTTATCCCGGTGCCGAACCCAACGAAGTAGAAACTTCTGTTTCTCGAAAAATTGAAGATGCTCTTTCTAATTTGGAAGGAGTAGATTATTTAGTAACGAAGTCTTTACCGAATGCTTCCATCATTATTGCCAACTTAAAATATGGAACAGATTTGGACAAAACAATGCAGGATGCACAACGCTACATTGACAATATCAAAAAGGATTTGCCAAAGGACATTCAAAATCCTGTAATGAGTAAGGTTTCGCCAAACGATTTGCCAATTATGTCGGTAAGTGTTACAAGCGATTTAAGTTCGACTGAGTTTTATCAAAAAATGAAGGACGATTATCTTCCTCAAATTCAAAAACTAAAAGGAGTAGCAGAAATTACAATCCTTGGTGGAGAAGAACGAGAAATTCAGGTAAAGGTGGACAAAGATAAATTGAAACTCTATAAAATTTCTTTGTATCAAGTGGTAGAAGCCATTAACCGTTCGGGAATAGATTTACCTGCTGGAAAAGTTCAGACCGACCAAGAAAATAGTTCAGTGCGTTTGGTGGGGAAATTCAATGACCTTAGTAGCATTCAAAATGTGCAAGTTGCAATGCCAATGCCTGGCAGTCCTGTTTATGTGAAAGACATTGCAGAAGTGGTGGACGGCATTAAAGAAACAAGTTCTATCAGTAGATACAACGGAAAAAATGGTATTGGACTTTTAATCAAAAAACAAAGTGACGGTAATGCCGTTGATGTTTCTAAATTAATCAAAGAGCAATTTCAAACTATTGAAAAGCACAATGCTTCCAATAATGTGAAGTTTGTAGTTACAGACGACAGTACAGATAATACGATTGCAGCTGTAAATTCGGTTGTATTCGATTTAATTCTTGCGGTTCTTTTGGTTTCTATCGTAATGCTTTTATTTTTAAGAAGCTATCGAAATTCATTAATTGTTGCTGTTGCAATTCCCACTTCGCTCATCACTGCTTTTGGAACAATGTGGTTATTGGGTTATACGCTTAATTTGATGACACTTCTTGCAATGTCTTTGGTAATTGGTGTTTTGGTAGATGATGCCACAGTGGTTTTAGAGAATATTCAACGCCATTTGGATATGGGAAAAGACAAGCGAAAGGCAGCAATGGATGGACGTATGGAGATTGGCTATTCTGCGGTTTCTATTACCTTGGTTGATGTCGTTGTTTTTGTTCCTATTTTATTCCTACAAGTCTTTGTAGCAGATATGTTGAAGCAGTTTTCGGTTGTAATTATTGTAACCGTATTGACAAGTTTGTTAGTTGGGTTTACACTTACACCTTGGTTGGCTTCACGAATTGGAGAAAAGGAAAATCTTCAACCTACCAATTTCTTTAACCGTTTTTTACTTTGGTTTGAGCATCAGTTAGATAAATTTATTACTTGGTATGGCGGTAAATTAGATTGGGTTTTAAGACATAAACTTCTATTTACAGGTTTTGTGATTTTTCTTTTTATTGGAACAGCAGTAATGATGAAACAAGGAATTATCGGCAAAGAACTGATTGCAACTGGCGACCAAGGGAAATTTCGCTTAGGATTAGAATTTGATAAAAACACCTCCATTCAACAAAACAATTTGATTTCAGAAAAAATCGAAGCCTACATATTGCAACAACCCGAAGTAGCCACTTTGTTTAGTAATGTTGGCGGACCAAGTACTGGTATTGGAAGTTTGGGTGTTGGCTCTGCAAATAAATCGGAGTTTACCATTCAATTAAAACCAAAAAAGGAAATCAATAATCTTTCTACTGAGAAATTTATGACCGATTTGCGAAATGATTTGCAAACGAAATTCTCTGGTATTAACTATTCAATAAGTGGATTAGGTTTAATTCCTAAAACAGCACCAATTGAAATTACATTGAGTGGTTCAGAGTTAAATCAGGTAATGCAAACGGCACAAAATTTAAAAACGGTGATTGAAAAAATACCTGGAGCAGATAATGTCCGTTTATCCGTTGAAGCAGGAAGTCCTGAGTTAAAAGTAATGCCTGACAGAGATAAAATGCAACGATTAGGACTGAACACAGCTTATGTTGGAATGAATTTGCGTACTGCTTTTTCTGGAAATGATGATGCTTCGCTAACTGAAAACGGAACAGAATATCCTGTACGAATTTGGTTAGATAAATTCAGCCGTCAAAATTATGATGATATAAATAACTTAAACATTGTCAATCCTATGGGAGTACCCATTGAAGTTTCGCAGTTTGCTTCTATCGAAAAAGATAATTCACCTTCTTTATTAGAGCGAAAAGACCGACAGCCAGCTGTTACACTTACGGCAGATGCTTTGGGTCGTCCTTCGGGAACAGTAGCCGATGAAGTGGTATCTTATGTAAAAAACAATCCTTTACCAAATGGCATTGAAATGACTTGGGGAAGCGATATCAAAAGGCAAAACGACAGTTTCGGTGCATTGGGTTCTGTATTGATTATTTCATTCATTTTAATTTACCTCATTATGGTTGCTTTGTATGATAGTTATATCTATCCGTTTGTAGCTTTATTTGCTATCCCAGTTGCAGCTATTGGTGCATTTTTAGCCTTGAATTTGTCGCTAAGTCATTTAAGTTTATTTGCCTTATTAGGTTTGATTATGCTAATGGGATTAGTAACCAAAAATTCGATATTAATTGTAGATTTTACCAATCAATTAAAAGCCGAAGGAAAACCTTATCGTCAAGCCATCATCGAAGCAAGCAAAGGCAGAATGAGACCAATTTTAATGACGACTTTATCAATGGCAATCGGAATGTTGCCCATTGCATTAGCCACAGGAACATCTGCCGAATGGAAAAACGGTTTGGCTTGGGTAATTATCGGAGGCTTACTTTCTTCATTAGTATTAACTGTATTCTTAGTGCCAATGGTGTATTACGGAGTAGATAGAATGAAAGAAAAATTCAGTAACAAAAAATCAATTTAATATGAAACAAATACTTGTCCTATTTTCGGTGTTTTCATTCCTATTTCTTTCTTCATTTTCAAATACAAAAGAAGAATACAATTTGACAATTGAAGTTGAGAATTTACGCAATTCAAAAGGCGTTTTACAAGTAGCTTTATATAACAAAGATGGCTCAATACCTGATGAGAACTACAAAAACTATTTCAAAATAGAAACAGCCCAAATTGCAAATGGTAAGAGTAAAATCACTTTCAAAAATCTACCTAAGGGAAAATATGCGGTAAACATTTTACACGATGAAAACAATAACGGCAAGATTGGAGTTACTACCTTTAGGTGGACACAAAAGTTAAGATTATCTGCGCTAACTTT
>CAZPSQ010000186.1:0-11613 GCA_964588755.1 uncultured Prosthecobacter sp.
CCACGACCCCGATGATGAAGCAGTACCTCGCCATGCGGCGGGAGCTGCCGGAGGACGTGCTGCTGTTCTTCCGCCTGGGGGACTTTTACGAGCTGTTTTTTGAGGACGCGAAGACCGCCGCGCCGCTGCTGAATGTGGCGCTGACGAAGCGCAACGGCGTGCCCATGTGCGGCGTGCCGCATCACTCCTCGCAGGGCTACATCGCCAAGCTCATCAAGGCAGGGAAGCGCGTGGCCATCGGCGAACAGACGAGCGACCCCGTGCCGGGCAAGATCGTGGAACGCGCCATCTCCCAGGTGCTCAGCGCCGGGACCATCAGCGACCAAAACCTGCTCGACTCCAGCCGGCCGAACTACCTCGCCGCCGTGTTTCGCGATGGGAAGGGCAAAAAGCTGGGGCTGGCCTGTGTGGACCACACCACGGGCGAGTTCGAGGTGGCGGAGTTCAAGGACAGCGTGGAGCTGGCCGATGAGCTGGAGCGCCTGCAGCCCAGCGAGCTGCTTTACAGCGACGACCAGCGGGATCTGATCGAGGCGCTGGGCATGCCGCCTGCGGCCCTGGCGGTAGAGAGCTATCTGTTTCTGCTGGACCAGGCGCATCACAGCCTTACCCAACACTTCAAGGTGCAGTCGCTGGACGGCTTTGGCTGCCAGGACCTTTCGTCGGCGATCTGTGCCGCAGGGGCTGTTTTGCAATATTTGCAGTTCCAGCTCCGCCGCAGCGTGGACCACATCCAGCGCCTGCGTGTGGCACAGACCAGCGACGTGGTGCTGATCGACGCCGCGAGCCAGAGCCATCTGGAGCTGGTGAGCGCGCGCGGCGGCTCCGGCGCGCAGCACACGCTGCTCAGCGCATTGGACCGTACCTGCACGCCCATGGGCGCGCGCCGCCTGCGCCACTGGGTGCTGCACCCGCTGCGCGACATTGAGATCCTCACCCAGCGGCAGGACATGGTCGCCGCGCTGCTGGAGGAGCCGATTTTGCTGGGCCAGATCCGCACCCTGCTGAAGGAGGTGCGCGATCTGGAGCGCACCAGCTCCCGCCTCAGCCAGGGCAGCGGGAACGGGCGGGACCTCCTCATGCTCGCCACTTCGTTGGAGATCGTGCCCGCGCTCAAGACCACGCTGGAGCAGCTCGTCCAGGAGGAAGTGGACCGTCCCGATCCCCAGTCTGAGGGAGGAACCAAGATGATCCCCCTCCTGGCCGCTCGCCTGCATGACCTCACCGCTCTGTGCTCCGACATCCAGAAGGCCATCGTGGATGAGCCGCCCATGCAGATCAAGGAAGGCGGTGTGTTCCGCGAGGGCTACCTGGCCGCGCTGGATGAGCTGCGCAGCGCCTCCACGCTGGGCCGCCAGTGGATCGCCGACCTGCAAAACCGCGAGATCGAGCGCACGGGCATCAAGAGCCTCAAGATCAAATACAACGCGGTCTTCGGCTACTTCATCGAGATCACCAAGGCGAACGTGGGCAGTGTCCCGGCGGACTACCACCGCAAGCAGACCACGGTGAATGGCGAGCGCTACATCACCGACGAGCTCAAGCGCATGGAGGACAAAATCCTCGGCGCGGAGGAGCGCAGCAAGGCGCTGGAGTATGAGGAGTTTATATCCCTGCGCGGCCGCGTGCTGGAGCACCTGCGCGACATCCAGGAGACGGCGGAGGCGATTTCCATCCTGGATTCACTAGGCTCCCTGGCTGAGACTGCGCGCCTCTTCAACTACACCCGCCCTGTGCTTAATGAGACGCGGCATTTGTTCATCCGCGATGGTCGCCATCCCGTGCTCGACCAGAACCTGACCAGTGGCGAGCGCTTCGTGCCGAACGACATCACGCTGGAGCCGCAAGAAAGCCGCCTGATTTTGATCACCGGCCCGAACATGGCCGGCAAGAGCACCTACCTGCGCATGACCGCGCTGCTCACCCTCATGGCGCAGATAGGCAGCTTCCTGCCCGCCGCCAGCGCGGAGGTGGGCGTGGTGGACCGCATCTTCACCCGCATCGGCGCCAGCGACGACATCGCCCGTGGCCAGAGCACCTTCATGGTGGAGATGAACGAGACCTCGCTCATCCTCAACAACGCCACCGAGCGCAGCCTCGTCATCCTCGATGAGATCGGCCGTGGCACATCCACCTTCGACGGCCTCAGCATCGCCTGGAGCGTGGCCGAACACCTGCATGACAAGATCGGCGCACGCTGCCTCTTCGCCACCCACTACCATGAGATCACCGCCCTGGCCCAAAGCCGCGTGGCCGTGAAGAACTACAATGTGGCCGTGAAGGAGTGGAACCAGCAAATCATCTTCCTGCACAAGATCCTCCCCGGATCCGCCGAAAAAAGCTACGGCATCCAAGTCGCCCGCCTCGCCGGCCTTCCCGAAGACGTCATCGCCAGAGCGAAAGAAGTCCTCCTCCAACTCGAGTCCGGCCACCAGCCCGCCGAGAGCGTCAAAGAAGTCCCCGCGCCCACCAGCGTGCCGTCGAAGACCCGGAAGAAGCCGCGCGACGATGATGACAGTGGGCAAATGGATTTGTTTGGATGAACGCCATTGCGGCAGGGTAGAGACAGATAGCCGGGGGCCTGTGCAGGACAGAACGGAAGGGCCGAAGGGACGGGACAGTCTGAGGAAACGCTGATTTAACACCCCAGAGATCAGAAAACCGCAGAACCGTGGTTCTGCGGTCATCCGACTCCGTGGTATGGGAGTTGATCCGTGATTCCTTGAAGGACTGGAAACCTTGAGTGCGGCCGATCAGTCTTCGAACTTGGTCACCAGCAGCGCGGCATTGTGGCCGCCGAAGCCGAAGGAGTTGCTCAAGGCGGCGCTCACCTTGGCTGGGCGGGCCTCGTTTGGCACGATGTCCACGTCCACCTCAGGGTCCAGATTCTCCACATTGATGGTCGGCGGGATGACCTGATCCTTGATGGCATAGACGGAGGCGACCAACTCCACACCGCCAGCGGCGCCGAGAAGGTGGCCGGTCATCGACTTGGTGCCGGAAACGAGGAGGCCGTTGGTGGCGTGGTCGCCAAAGGTGCGCTTGATGGCGCTCAGCTCGCACAGGTCGCCGACCGGGGTGGAGGTGGCGTGCGCGTTGATGTAATCGATGTCCGTGGTGTTCAGCTTGGCATGGCGCAGGGCCATCTCCATGCACTTGGCCGCGCCGAGACCTTCCGGATGCGGGGAGGTCAGGTGGTAGGCGTCCGCCGTGGCACCGTAACCGGCCAGCTCGGCGTAGATGGTCGCGCCGCGCTTCTTGGCGTGCTCGAGCTCCTCGATCACCACGACGCCGGCGCCCTCGCCCATGACGAAGCCGTCGCGGTCCTTGTCCCACGGACGGGACGCGCGCTCGGGCTCGTCATTGCGGAGGCTGAGTGCCTTCATGTTGGCAAAGCCGGACAGGCCGCAGGGGCGGATGGAGGCCTCGGCACCACCGGCGATCATCACGTCGGCGTCACCAAATTTGATCATGCGCCAGGCCTCGCCAATGTTGTTGTTGGAGGTGGCGCAGGCGGTCACGATGACCATGTTTGGCCCCATGTAGCCGAACTCCGCCGCGATCATTCCGCTGGCGATGTTGGTGATCATCATCGGGATCAGGAAGGGGGAGACGCGGTTCGGCCCCTTGTTCAAAAGGATTTCATACTGCGTTTCGATGGTGCTCAGACCGCCGATGCCGCTGCCCACCATGACGCCCACGCGGTGCGGGTCCAGGCTGTCCGGGTTCAGTCCGGCGTCCTTGGCGGCCATCTTGGAAGCCGCCATGGCAAACTGGAAGTAACGGTCCGCGCGGCGGGCGTCCTTGTGGTTGTTGTAAAAAGGCGTGGGGTCAAAGTCCACCACCTCACCACCGATTTTGCAGTCGTACTTCTCGGTGTCCATCGACTGGATGCGGCGGATACCGCTCTTGCCGGCCAGGAGGTTCTTCCAGAACTCTTCCTTGTTGTTGCCGTTCGGGGCGATGGCTCCCATGCCGGTGATGACGACGCGACGTTCGCTCATGTGTGAAATAGAAAAAAGGGGGTTGGGTGAGGGGTGAGAGAACACGATTTGTCCAGAGGGGCAAGGGAAATCATGGCAGCCAGGATGCTGCGGGCTTGAGAGCCAGCCACTTCTGGTGTCCCACTTGATGAATGATACGCCCCCCGGTCATCTGCGCGCTGTTGATCACGTTGTTTTTGCTGCCGGCTGCCGCAGCCGAGGCGCCGGCCATCCCGCCCATTTTTCAGCGATGGATGGAGGCACAGAAAGGCATTGGCGACATCAAGGTGGCTTTTCAGCAAACACGCACCACGCCCGCGCTGAAGGAGCCGGTGAAGTCCAGCGGCCGCTTCTGGCGGATGGCGGACGGGCGCTTCCGCTGGGAGCTTGGCTCCCCTGCCACGATGATTCTGATCTTTGACAAGCAGGCCGTGCGCCTGAAGGAGAGCGCCGACAAGCCGTGGGAAACCCTGAAGCCGGATGACAACCGCGTGCGGATGTGGATGCGCTTCCTGAGCGGACGGGACATGGACACGGAGTCGTTGACCAAAAACTTCGCGCTTAAGATCACCCAGGAGGACCCGGCCTTCACCACGGTGGCCATGACGCCGCGCCCACTGCTCATCAAGAAATACCTGCGGCAGCTGGACATGCAGATTGCCCCGGATGCGAAGCGCCTGCTGGGCTTCCGCATTGTGCAGGGGGACAACTCCACCCTGCTGATGAACTTCGGCCCGCCAGAGCCGGTGAAGGGGAACACCGACGGCCTGTTTGTGGTGCCTTAACTTGCCGCTGCCTGACCGCACGCACGGCGATCGGTCAGGCGCTGGAAAGGCAGAGGACTATTTCTTCGCCTCCGCCTCGGCGAGGACCTTCTTGGCCTCCTCCGCGCCGATCTCGCGCACAAAGAGATTGCGCCAGCGGATCTCGCCGCCGTGGGTCTGCAGCATGATCGGGCCTTTGGCGGGCAGCGGGGTCTCGCGCTTGGCGTCCCAGTAGTTTTCCATGGCAGCGCCATCGACGACGAGCTTTTCATTCAGCCAGACCCAGGTGCGGTCGCCGACCTGGCGGATGCGGAACTGGTTCCACTCGCCAAACTCCTTGTCGGCCAGGACGAGGGGGTCACGACCGGGCTTGCCCGGAGTGTTGTTGAAGAGGCCGCCGGAGCCGAGGTGGGGTTTGCGGTCGGGCTTCTTTTCGTCAAACACCTGGTTTTTGTCCCAGATCTGAACCTGGGGTGTGCCGCGCAGGTAGATGCCGCTGTCGGCCTTGGCCACGGTCTTGTATTCGATGAGGAACTCGATGTCGCCAAAGTCGGCGTCGGTGGTGGCGTAGGGCCCCTCGCCCATGTTCACCAGCTCGCCGTTTTCAATGGTCCAGTGCTTGGCGAACTCGGCGCGCATCTCCTTCAGCTTGGCGTCTTTCTTTTCACCGGTGAGCTTGACGGTGGAGTGCGGGTTCAGGCCGTGCCATCCGGCTAGATCCTTGCCATTGAAGATGGCCTTGAATCCTTCAGGGGGCACAGGGTCCGCAGCCAGGGCAATCTGGGAGGCGACAAGGGAGGCGAGGAACAGGCGGAGTTTCATGGTGAGGGGCCAACGTCCACAGGGCGCGGCCCTCTTTCAACCAAGGCGCACACGCGCTTTGTCACCTCTCTCATGCTTTTTGTGACACACATGCACACCACGCATCGGCCATGGGGCGGCCCCAGCCCGCCCTCAATGCCGCCGCCGATGATGCAAATTGTGGATGACATGGCTCCATGAGCATGGAGCATCCACGCCTCCTCCTTGCCGCGCATGCGCCGTCTCGACCAGATTCTCTCCTCCCTGGGCTACTGCTCGCGCCGGGAGGCCGCCGCCTTGGTGAAGTCCGGCCGGGTGAAGCGCGACGGCGTCGCCTTGGTCAAGGCAGAGCAAAGGGTGGACCCGCACACCATCACCTTCGACGACGAGCCGCTGGAGGCGCCGGACGGCCTGCTGGCCATGCTGCACAAACCTGCAGGCCACATCTGCACCCACGATGCCGGTGAAGGGCCCACGATCTATGAGCTGCTGCCCGACCAGTGGCTGCGGCGCAACCCTGCGGTGACAAGCGTGGGCCGCCTGGACAAGGACACCAGCGGCCTGCTGCTGGTGACAGACATCGGCAGCCTGGTGCATCGTTTCACCTCACCCAAGGCGGAGGTGGAAAAAGTCTATCTGGCGGAGGTGGACCGGGACCTGGAGCCGCAGCTTGTGGACGTGTTTGCCAAAGGCGACCTGATGCTGCGTGGTGAGGAGAAGCCCTGCCTGCCCGCGAAGCTGGAGGTCGTGGCCCCGCGCACGGCCCGCCTGACGATCACGGAAGGCCGCTACCATCAGGTGCGCCGCATGTTCGCCAGCCAGGGCTGGCATGTGGAGAAACTGCACCGGGAGCGCTTCGGCGCGCACACCCTAGGCTCCCTGGAGGAGGGCCGGTGGCTCATGCTGCCGCAAGCATGAGCCACGGTGGCAAACAGGCCGTCAAGTCAACGGCGGTGACGATGGCCACCAAGGCTGCTGCTGGCGCGGTGGAAACTGCCGCCACCGAAGCTGCCGCCAGGACGTGAGATGCTGCCCCTGTTGAAGCCACCCCCGGAGGGACGCGAAAAGTGGCTCCGGCCAGGGCTTACGACAGGCCGGTTAAAACTGCCGCCGCCAAAGTGGCTGCCCCCACGGTTGAAGCCCGGTGAGAAGGAAGTGTGACGATGGTGAGGGGCCCTGCTTGAATGGAAGTGGCTGTGACCGCGCGATGGGACACCGTAGGAACGGTACGGGTGGCCGTAGGAGCGGGATGTCACGCCCATGGGCGCGTAGTAGCGCGAGGGGTAATAGCCCCGACCAGTGCCATAAAAGCCTGGGTGGCCCAGGCCGTAGGCACCGCCGTAAAACGGCTGATAGGCGCCGACCCCGACCCCAACCGTGTTGTACCCGCCGTAGAACGGATCTGTGTAACAGGAGGTCAATGCTGTCGAAAGAAGCACTGCCCCCGCGAGGAGAACGAGTTTTTGTTTCATATATCTGATATTCGAACGTGGAGGTTGAAATGTGTTCAGCGAAATGAGCCAAGACGGGGAGGCGGCATCGGGGGCGGCCCTCATTTCCGGTTCCGGCCCCTGCGCGGTTCCAGGCCATCAACGGTGAGGATGGCCGCGGCTGGAGCGGTGGGCATGGCCGTGGCTGTGCCCATGACCACGGGAGGAATGGCCGCCGCGCCACGATCCCGAAGACCCGTGATGGTGCGAATGATGGGACGACCGGTAGGAGGAATGGCCGCGCGACGGATAGCCATAGGAGCGTGCCGGGAATCCCGTGGAGCGGTAAGCGTAGCCGGGACGGTAAACAGGGGCGGCGTAGCCACCACGCCACGCATGGGGAGCGTCATAGACATAGCAGGAGGAAAGAGAGGTGACCAGGACGACCGCGGCGAGCACTTGGACAATTTTTCGCTTCATAGTGCGGGGTTCGACGCCCACCCCTGAAGCTCTATTCAGAGAAAGTTGCACGGCGGGGTGAAGCACGGCATCGTGGCGGCCCCATGTCCGCCGAATCCGCCATCGCCGCCCTGCCGTTCACCCTCAGCCCTGAGGAGGCGCGCGTGGTGGGCTGCCTGGTGGAGAAGGAGATCACGCTGCCGGACTACTATCCGATGACGCTGAACGCGCTGGTGACGGCGTGCAACCAGACCACGAACCGCGACCCGGTCGTCCGCTATGACGAGCGCACCGTGCTGCGCGCGCTGGAGAGCATGAAGGCCCACGGGTACGGCTTTGAGGTGAACATCGTGGGCGGCCGCGCGCTGAAGTACCGCCACAATTTGAAAGGCCGCCTGCCCGGGCTGGAGCGGCCGCACATGGCGCTGCTGTGCATGCTGCTGCTGCGCGGCGCGCAGACCGCCGGGGAACTGCGGCAGCGCACGGAACGGCTGCATGAGTTTCCCGACATGCCCAGTGTGGAAAACGCGCTGGCAGAGCTGATCGGCTACAAAGAAGGCCCGCTCATCCAGTGCATCCCCGCCGGTCCCGGCCAGCGTGTGGCGCAATACATGCACCTCTTTTGCGGGGAGATCCCCAGCACACCCCGGGAGGTGCTGAGCACCGCGCCCTCACCTGCCCCCACCCTGGATTCCGCCGAGGCGGACTGGCGCGCCAGGATGGAGGCCGAAATCGCGCTGCTGAAAGCCCAGATGTCCCGCCTCCAGGATCTGGTGGGCGCGGTGAAGTGAGGGTGAGGCTGGCCGATGCGCCGGACCGGCCCTCATGGCGTGCCCACGTTCGGCGAAGCCCGCCATCCTACTTCTTCGGCAGCTCTGTCTCGATCACCTCGCCATCCAGGGGGATCACCAGGCTGTCACGCACCTGCTCAAAGAAGCGGCCGCGGGTGGAGGCGTGGATGAAGAGCTTTTGTTTGCGGGCCTTGAAGCGGCGGCGCACGGCGTCCATCTGCTCCTCGTCCACCCGGTCCTGAAAATCGGCAAACCAATAGACGGCATCGGCCTCCTTGACCTCGTTGGACATGAGGGCGGTCCAGGCGTAGCCGATGCCGCTAAAGTCCAGGTAGTAGGTGCTGGGGCGCTTGGACATCATTTGATAGATGTCATCCAGCGGCATTTTTTTGGCGGGGTCGTAGCGGAGCTTTTTGCGGTCCTCCATGGGGAGGTTCACCGGGGTGTCCCCCTCCCAGTTTTGCCAGAAGCTGGCGAAGTCGTCGCCCTCGGCCTTGCGCACCTTGTCGTCCACGTCGCTCTTGCGCCGGGGGGGCTTGGCCAGGCCACAGCCGAAGTACATCACCACGGGGCTGCCCTTGGCCACCTTGTCGAGCTCCTTCACGACGATGGGCAGGTACTTTGTCATGGAGCGGGACACATCCATCACCACGGCGATTTTGCGAGTGTCCTTGAGCTCGATGCCGAACATCATGAGCGGCTTGAAGGTGACGCCTGAGAGGCCGCCCATGCCCAGCCCGCTGCCAAAGCCGCCGCCTGCCCCACCGAGGCCGTATCCCGCGTTGGCCAGCCTGCCGCCGCCGAGGGCGGCGGACACATCGGGAACGTCCAGCGCATCGACAGGCGCCTCCGGCAGGGTGATGGCGGAGGAGATGCTGGTGCTGACCAGGCGGCTCTTCGGCATGTTTTTGTTCAGGCTTTTGCGCTGCTTCACCTGCACCTGTTCGGACAGTGCGGCGGAGGCCTGGGCACCCTGGCGGGTGCCGCCGCCGGGCAGGAAGTCCACCTGCTCCTCATGCAAGGCTGCTGTGAACACGACCAGTCCGGCGACGGCCAGGAGGCCGGCGTGGACCAGGATGCTGAACATGAGGGAGCCAGCGCCGACTTTTTTCCACACCTGCACAAACTTGTTCGGCTGCCCGGTCGTGGCCGCTGCCGTGGGGCTGAGGCGCAGGATGGGCATCATGCCCGGCTCCTCAACAGTCACCGCATGAACGGCAGGGGGTGCTGGAGGCGGGGCCTCAGCAGGGACGGCGGGTGGCACCGCCGCCTCAGTGCCTGACTGGTGTGCTTTGGGCGGACTGGCCGCAGGGGCCACGACCGGGGGCACAGGTTTCACCTCTGGGACAGCGGCCACGGCCACCGGCACCGGGGCAGGCGTGGGCACTGGCATCGCCACGGCGACGGGGGTGGCCTCTGGCACCACGACCGCCATGGGGGAGGCCACCGGTGCCACGGGTGGCAGCGGATAGCCGGGCGGCATGCCCGGGTAGCCCGGTGGGTACCCATGCATCTGCGGTGGCGGATACCCTGGCGGCCAGCCAGGCGGCAGGGGCACGCCCTGCTGAGGATACATGTAGGGGTTGAAGCCCGGCGGCGCCCAGCCCGGAGGGTAGCCGGGCATGGGATACCCATGAGCCGGATAGCCTGGCATCGGCATCTGAGGCGGTGTCAAGGGCACGGTCTGCACGCCCTCGGCATCCGCCGGAGGAGGAGGGGTGGGCGTCTGCCCGCCTGGGTTGGGAGATTCCTGGTTCATGGCTTGGCTTGCTGGACTCGGCTGGGCTGGGCGTGACGTGCCTGGGGGGTGCTTCTTGGGGTCTTCCGACCGAGAAAAAGGCTATGGGCAGAATTTGTCACGTTCATGCGGCACCGGGGGGGAGTCCAAAGGCGGCTGCGGACAAATGGTGACACCCCTCGGCACAGGCCCGGGCAAAGTTTGCCCCCGGTTTCATGTGCATTTCCGATAGTGCCCCGTGCGAAAACGGGCTTCACAGGGGACGTTGGTTTTGACTACCATCGCACCACAACCATGAAACGCCTCCTTTTCGCAGCAGCGCTGCTGTCGTCATTTCTCCATTCGCCGTCGGCATCTGCGGCGGAGCCGCTGCGCGTCTTCATCCGCGCGGGCAAAAAATCCCATGGCCCCGGCGCGCACGACTTTCCGCAGTTCTTGAAGGAATGGGTGCCCATGCTCAATGAGCGCGGCGCCAGGGCGGACGGCAGCCTGGAGTTCCCCACCAAGCAGCAGCTCGACAACACGGACGTGCTCATCCTGCACGCGCAGGAGGCGGGGAACATTCAAATTGGCGAGCAGCGCAAAAATTTGGCGGAGTTCCTCGCGCGCGGCGGCGGCTTGGTGGTCATCCACGCGGCGGCCGTCAGCCGGGATCATGACTGGTTCAAGAGCATCACCGGCGGCTCCTGGCACTTCAACCAGACGAAATACCTGGAGGCACCCATGAGCCTCTACTTCACGGACCGGGAGAACCCCATCACCAAGGACATCTCGAACTTCGACATCGACGATGAGATTTATTATGACATGGACCTCCTGCCGGAGGCGAAGATCCTGGCCGCCGCCTACACGCCGAAGGCGGCCGACACCGGTGGCAAGGGCAACAAGGAGGCCCAGCAGCGCGCCGCCGAAGCCGTTGCCAAAAAGAAGGCCGTGAACATCTACGACATCCAGCCGCAGATGTGGACTTATGAGAAGGACCAGCACCGCTCCTTCACCTGCATCCCCGGCCACTGGCACAAAAATTTCAGCCACAACGGCATCCGCACTGCCATCCTGCGTGGCATCGCCTGGGCAGGCAAGCGGCAGAATGTGGACGAGCTGTGCAAGCCGGATGAACTCGGCAACGCCCTGCGCTACGTGGAAGGCGGCTGCCCCAGTCCGCAGGACCTACCCAAGGCGCTGGAGGTGCATCCCGAGTTCAATCTTTCCCTGGTGGCCGCAGAGCCGCTGATCAACAAGCCCATGAACATTGACTGGGATGAAAAGGGCCGCCTGTGGGTGGTGGAGACGCCGGAGTACCCCAACGGTCTGCGGCAGGCCAATGTGGAAGCGTGGAAGGATTCCGGCTCCGTGGAGCCGGGCCAGTACCAGCGCGACCCGCTGGACTGCGTCTCCATCCTCAGCGACACGGATGGTGACGGCATCATGGACAAAAAGACCGTCTTTGCCGACAAGATCGAGCTGGCCACCAGCAGCGTGTTTTACAAGAACGGCGTCATCGTCTGCGCCGCGCCGGACATCTGGTACTTTGAGGACACCAACGGCGACGACAAGGCCGACAAGCGCACGAAGCTTTACACCAACCTGGGCAACCGCGACACGCACGCCGTCATCAACAACATGCGCTGGGGCCTCGATGGCTGG
>CAZPSQ010000187.1:0-11602 GCA_964588755.1 uncultured Prosthecobacter sp.
AAAGCTCTGCGACAAAAAACGGACACCCCGCTGAACGCCATGTTCCGCGGGGTTTTTCGTTTATACCTGTTGACCTCGGCTACCCCACAAATGTCATTTCTCGGTTCTTACGCGCCATTTCTCTCGAAACCTCGTGACTTCGCAAATTTGGTACGGTTTTTTGCAAGGCGTTGTTTTAGAGTGAGTTTTAGAGTGCTCCTGGCGGGTTTTGTGATGGTGTATGCTTTGGTTTCGAGAGGTACGCCATCGCGAAATTTCTGGTTGGTGATGGACGATGCTTCTCCTGTACCCATTCGCTGCACAAGAAAGCGACATCGTTGTACATCCGCCGAAAGACCAGGAATCGCCACCGCGCTTGGTGCCCTCCCGTGTGCGGCCGTTCCACAAGCTACCAGCCGGAAGCCAGTTCCCTGAATGCCTCCGTCTGGTTCAGCACCTCCGCCGTAGCCTCCCAGTCGGCATCGAGTGATTCGGTCGTTTCCTTCAAGGTGAACGGATTCTCTCGACGCTCGGCAATAATGGTCAGAACGGTGTTCTGATTCCACGCCTTGTTTTCCAGCATGTCGGCGACCCACTGATCGACAATGAAGTCTGGAACCGTGCCGAAGATGGAAGTAATTTCCTGAATCCGGCCGGAAAGCGTGTCGAAGAGTCTCTGCTCGGCCCCTTTGTCGTAGCGCATGTTGTAAAAAGGAATGCGCTTGGCCAGCGTGCCGCGTTGCACCCGCCCCTTGCGCTGTTCAAGGATCGTCGGGTTCCACGGCAGATCGAGGTTGATGAGGCAGCCCAGGCGTTGCAGGTTGAGGCCTGTGCTGGCGGCGTCGGTGCCGATCAGCAACTTCAAGCGACCCTGCGTCACCTTTTCCTTGAGCAACTCCCGATCCACACTCTGGACCCGGCCAGCCTCGAACAGCTTGCTGGAACTGGTGCTTGAATAGAGACCGATGGGCTCGTCAAAATGCTTGACCAGGAATTCGGCTAGCGCGTAAGCGGAGTCGTAGAACTGGCTGAAGATCAGCACACCGCGCTCGATCCACTTCTGCCCGTCGAATTCCAAACCCAGCACATGACGAAGCCGCTCGAACTTCGGGTCATCTTCGCGCCCCAAGTGGTTGGCCAGATGATCACGCAAGCGTTGCAGTAAAGCCTTCTCTTCGGCCATGAGCGGGTAAATTGAGCCGCCTTCCTCGTCGGGGTCGTCGTCATCATCCAGCTGTTTGCCGGCAAGCATCTTTTCCGCTGTCCGCAGTCCTGCTGCGAGGGAACTGCCGACGCGACGCTGAAGCAATGTCTTGATGAAACCCCCTGCCTTTACCCGATGGTGCAGCGCCTTGGCAAAGTCTTCGGCCAGCTCGAAGGCTTGCCCCATGCTGTGCGAGCATAGAATCGGATGGCCATCGCCGTGCGGCACCATCTCAATCTTGACCAGTTTGCCCTCGGCCTCCAGCCGGTCGCGCGAGCGCTTCACCACCCACTGCGTGAAGGGATTTACCTCGCGCAGCGGCAGGAATTCCAAGTCGAATTTGCGTGCATCATCGACGGTATCCTGATCGGCGTCGGACGCTTGGCTATCGGTACTGGACAGCCCCAGGTCCTGACGCACCCACTCAAAGGCATGGGCTTTGGCATCGAGCGGTGACGGCATGGGGTCGCGCCAGTAGCGCCATTTCTCCCCGTAGCCCTCGATTTCCTTGCGCCCGGCCAGGATGTCGAACACCTCGGGGCCATCCACCTTGCGCCACAGACTGTTCGGGCTGCCCAGCACCTGCGGATTGTTCATCGACAGGATGTACAGCAAGTCCCATAGCTCCATCGAGTGGAGTTGTACCGGCGTAGCGGTGGCCAGCAAGAGCGTCTTCGCGCGCGCTGCCAGTGCCTCGGCAAACTTGTACAGTCGTTTTTTCTCAGGCGGCGAATAGACGTTGTTCACCGACAGATTGCCGCGACGAATCTTGTGCGCCTCGTCCCATATAACGCAGGAAAAACGCTTTTCCAGCAATTGATCGACCAACGCACTGTTGCGAGAAGAGAGCGGCGCACTGGTTACCACGGAAGTCGAAACGATGCCGATCTTGCGCGGGCAATTGGTCGCCTTGCCGGGTAGTGCCGGGTGGAACTCGTCTCGCTCCGTCAGCCAGCCGCCGCCTTCCCAGCGGGCGGAAGGAATAGCCAGCTTTTGCAGCAGTTCCTCTTGCCACTGCGCCAGCAAGGGCTTGGGCGCGATAATCAGGATCGGCAGGTTGTCCAATGTGCCGATCAGCTTGGCCAGCGCTCCAAGTTGCAGCGTCTTGCCGAGTCCGACACCATCGCACAGCAAGAAGCGCGCACCGCGCTGCGCATCCGCACGGTATTTCAGGTGCTCCTGAAACGCGAGGTTGATGAAGTATTTCTGGTGGTCCCAAAATCCGAAAAGCTCCGTCGCCGTTGGAACCTCGGCCAACAAGGGGGCTGGCGTGGGCTTCTCTTTCCATGGGCCGACATGCTCGATGACTATGCGCTGCGACAGACGGCCGATTTGTTTGACGATGAATTCGGAAAGTGGGAAGCCCTTGTCCCACAGTGCGTCGAATTCCTCTTGCACCCACGTCACGCTTTCTGGCGTGTCGTCTTCCCAGACCAACTCGTAATTCTTGGTCCAGGCGCGGGCGCTGTCGTTCGCGCTGCCGATGAACGACGTCTTGCCCCAATCGCCCTCGACAATGCCGCCCTTACCGTGCACAAAGCCGAATTCCGAATCCGGCACCAGGCGAATTTCGAACAGACGGCCATCCTTGCCGGAGGCCATCAGCAGGTCGTGCAGCACATTCAGTCGCGTCTGGGCGGGTATGCCATGCACGTCTACCAGATGCGGAAAATGCCCCGCATTCCACGCCAGACGCAGTAGACCTTCTTCCAGTTCCTTGCGGCGGGCACCTGTGGCCATCCGCACCGTTTTTACGTCTTCGGCGCTGACCTCGGTATTGCAGACGATGCGAATACGCGGGATGTCGGCGAGAGATTCACTGGCCAGTTCCAGCAAGCTGCTCTGGAAATAGCCGGCGATGCGGTCGTAGCGCTGCGCGCCCGCCAACCGAGGCTTGAGGAAGGTCTCGTAGAGGCTGGCGCGGCGTGAGCTGTGACGGTTGAGCATCAGGCACGAAGTGCTTAACCGCGGTAATGCTCGACGCCAATCGCCAGTTGCGTCAGCGCATCCTGATACGGTGCCCAATGCGGCAAGTGCGCCGTGGTCTCCTGCAAATAACCGAGGATCGCCGCAAGACGAGTGAAGCGAATGTTCCAGAAGTCGGTGGTATCCACCAGATGCTTTACGGCGCGCTCCGCGTCCGCGCCGTCGGCCAGCAGCTTGAGTGCGTGATAAATGTGCCGTGTTGGCGAGTAACGCCACAGGCCACGATCTGACGAAGGCACTTCGTCGAAACGCAAGGCTTCCGGGCGGGGCAATTCTTCCGGCAAGGAGGTGCGGGTATCGTTGGCGCGAGTCGGGCCGAGCAGGCTTTCGTAGTCCACCAATCCATACGCGCGGCCCAAGTCCTGAAACGCCCCCAGCTTGAAGACGTCTTGCGCCTCGCCTTCCAGGCCTTTGAGCAGGAATTTCTCTTCGGCGCAGAACTGCCGCCAGAACTGATAGGCATCCCCGCCGCTGACTTTCCTGATGGCGCGGTCCATCGCCGGCGGTAACAGGAAATCGGTGGCCGTACGCTTGGCGTTTTCCATCAGGGTGCGCAGCGCGGAGCGGCCGCGTTGATTGTTGGCCGTGCGCAACTCGGCGTCCAGATCAACACCGTCGATGGTGGCGTAACCCGTCACCACTTCGGCAGCAGCGGCCTGAGCAGCCAGCAGGTAATCGGTATCGGTGTAGCCGCAGCGCGCCAACCCAGCCTCGATCTGGCTCTCGCGCATGCGGGTGATGACTTCCTTGACCCGCTTATTCACCTGTGGCGTGATGAAATCGACGAAGCCGACCTTGTCACCGGTACGCTTGCGCAGCACCATGTTGTAGGTGGCCTGCACATAATTGCCCGAACGCACGCCAACACCCGCAGTTTCGGTCGCCACGCTCCAAACCTGCTTTACCTGCAAGCCTGCCGACCACATGATGAGGGCCAAGTCTTCCCAGACGTCGGTGGACTTGTGCGTGAACATCAGCACCTGCATGCCATCATCGGGCATGTGTTGGGCAAGATTACGGTAGCACTCGGCCATCGCCACTCGGAATGGGGCATCGTCACCTTTTACAGCCGTTGTGCGCATCGAATCCGTGTACCAGTCAGGGAACGCGGCTTTCAGATGAGGGATGTACCAAGCGAGGAAGTATTCAGAAAGTTCCTCATAGTTGACTGCGTCGGCATATGGCGGGTCTGTAATCCATAGATGGCAGGTTTCGGAAACGCTTCTTGCATTACATACAAAATTCGACTTCGTACCAAGTGCAGGAAAAGCTCTATGCTCTGGCGAAATATGGTTTTTCAAATATAGCCAGCCTCTACTGGTTGAGTTAAACACAGTGTTCAACGCCTGGTTGTAGAACGTATTTATGCCGCCGCCAATTCCGCCTCCATCAGCGGGCTTCCACATGCATAGCTTGGAGTTGTTGTTTACGGCACGTCCCAAGGCTATACACATTGAAGCCCGAACAGCAGCTTCACATCCACCAGCGCGGCGTGAGAAATCGCCCATAAATAGCAACTGGCGAGGCGTGAAAAGATGGTGCCAATATGTCCATCCACGCTCCCTGATAAGACGAGTTGTTTCTTGTCCTGGTTCAATTCGCCAATTTGGTATCCACCCATCGGCCTGCCACTGACCCACTACTGCTGAGAGGTTCTCGAGAATCGAAGCCTCAATTTCTTGATCGTGGATGCGTGCCTCTCGGTAAACAAGTTCGCCCCGCTGAGTCCGGCCTCTACTATCGAGCCAATCTGGCTTTCGCCACCGGATGGCGTACAGCCGTTCCTGAATAACATCACCGTGCCGGGGCACGAGATCTGTCGCATCCCAACTCCTGAGCCCACCAGAACCTTCAATCAACGTGCTGTAGGGGATCTCACGTTGCATCTGCTGATGAAGTCCTTGGCGCTTGAAAATACCCCAGAGTTCAGATGGACAAACGATATTTCTACCTTGTTTGGTACCTTTCTCTGCCGTTGTCCAGCCGGCGCCTCCTGTAACGACCTTAAAGGCAAAGCGCTTTTCAGTCTCGACCGGAACCAGTTCAACCCACGTCTTCGTTTTTGGCGCAATCACCCAACTCGGGCATATCGGGATACGCCACCCGTCCCATTCGGGAACCAGTACTTCTCCGCAATACAAATACGCTTCCGCACGCCAGCCTTCCTCGCTGGTCTCAAAGCCCTTCTCCAGTATCCATGCATCGACCTCATCGTAAATGCGTTTCTGCTCAGCATGGACCGTGGCACGAAACTCGTCCGTTCCGCCTACGAGATTGAGTCCTCCCCAGGTCAATAAACAAGCAACCGGGTTGAGGTCGGACGCATAAACATCGCAGCCAATTTCGGCCGCTTCAAACGGAATCGATCCCATGCCGGAGAATGCATCGCCCACCTTAAGCCGTTTGCCGTAGTGGCGAATGGCAAGTTGCTCGACCAGTTCCGGCAGTGTTTTGGCCGTAGTGCCGAGATAGGCGTTGATTTCCACCCAAGACTCTTCGGGAGGGCCATCTATTTCCTCCAAACGGCAGCAGTAGTCACGTTGCTCTATGTAGTCCATGGCGTAGAAGCGCCGTCTCTCTAGCGCCGACTTCTGCTGGCGCTCCGCACCGCGTACCCAGTTCTCAGAGTCCTGGAACAGTTCGGCCTTTTCGGTGGCAGTCGCCATCGGGTAGCAGAGCGCGGCGGGCAGCGCGCCGGTCTTGCGCTTCCACATGCCGGCGTTATCCAGCGTCATACAGCGCAGGAAGATTGCAAGATCATCGGGCCAGCGCTCGGGGTCGTCGGAAGCCGGAAACACGGTACCGAGGACAATGGCGCGAATAAGAACTAATGGCTTCGAACCCCACCATTTTCCAAGACTCCCTAGCGGTTTGCCGACGTATGGCAAACGTTCAAGGTAGCCCTCCAGCGACAGCGGGCCGATGGGGAACTGGACTTCGATAAAGGTCTTGGTGGCTTGGGCAGCGGTCATGTTAGAAGAGGTCTATTTGAGGATCGTTGCCGTTGCCGCCATCTTTCTTTTTCTTGCGGCGGGGCGGGATGGGGTTTGCGGTAGCGGTGCTGCTGGGGGCAGCCGTGTTGCCTTCAGACGTGAGTTGGCTGAGGGGTGGGGCGAATTCGGTCGTTTCGGGCTTTTTTTTTCAGCCGGCGGCTGGGCCGCACGCGATTCGGCGGATTCGGAGAGGGCGTGGAACAGCGCGCGACGCCAACCGGAGCCAGTCTGCTGGCCGTGGGCAGCGGCCTTGGCGTAGAGCCACCAGCGCTCTTCGCGCGCCAATTCGCGCCAGCCATGCAGTATGGCTTCGAGTTGGTCCATCGCGCCCTCTTCCTGCAAGGCCCAGAGCAGCAAGGCCAGTTCGCGGCCGACCAGCGGGCTCAGACGGTTGGTGCCGGTCTTGAGGCTGGGGAGTTTTTTCCCTTCCACTTCGTCGGAGTTCATGTCCTGCGCCAGTTCGCGTACGGCGCGAGCGCTGACCTTGCGCCAGGTGGCCCCAGCAATTTCGGCCAGTTCAGTGCGACGCGGCCCGCGCTCGGTTTGCACGACGGCGACCAGACGGCAATTGGCACCGGCGCCGCCATCGATCAGAAACTCGAAGCTGTCGCCGTGCTCGGCAACGATGCCGAAGTCGTGCACCTCGGCACCGCCGCGCAAGCTGGCGTCGTGCGGCTCATTCATTGAGTCACCTGCGACAGTTCAATCTTGCTGCTGGTATCCACCTGCCATTGCAGCAGCGACTTTCCGGTGACGAAGTGCAGATGCTTGAAACGCAGCGACCATTCGCCGCCTTCGACCTGCTTGTCGAGGAACTCGAAGGCTTCCATGATGGCCTGTGGAGCGAGCTGGGTTTTGCTGTCCCAGGTCATGGTGACGGTGGTATCGGTGGCCGCGACCGTGTTCTTGACCTGCACCATTTGCAGGCGCGCATCCGCCGGCAGGCTGTTCAGCAGGTGGTAGGTTGCGGAACGAGTGACGAGGTGAGCGAAGGCCGTGCCATTCACGCTGGCGGGGAGGTCCGGGTTGATGGTCGGCCCGGCACCGCCGCCAGCACCGCCGCCTCCCTTGGGTTTGGGTACGGTGATTGAAATATCGCGCACCGCGCCGCCCTTGGCGGCGTGCAGACGCACCGTGCTGCCTTCCGGCGCCTCGATGCCGGGTTTGGCATACGGCTTGCCGTTGTTGGCAGGGTTGGAGCCATCCAGCGAATACAGCAGAGTGCTTTCGGGCGGCACGACCTTGACCTTAACGACCTGATACCCGGCATTGGGTGACGGGACAAAATCGTGGGCGAGGTCGATGTTGTTTTCGATGCGGTAGGGTTTGCCTTCCTTGTTCTTGCCGCTGGAATCGACGGCCTTGAACTCGATCAGCATGGCGCTGCTGACCAGCGGCTGGTCGGTTGGGTGTGGCTTCCATTCGCCGGCATCCTCACGGACGAAGAGTTTGTCCGCGTGAGCGAGCTTGATGTCGGTGGTCGTGATGACGCCGCTTTCCTTGTCGCGGGCGTACTCGATAGTGACGCCGGTAATTTCGTCGAACGGCGGTTTCTGAATCTGTCCGGCATCCTCGCGCCAGGCGCCCGAGGTAATCAGCACTTCGCGCATGCGCTCCAGCGTGCCGGGTTCAGTCCACAGGATGTGGCCACGACTTGCGGCACCGTCCTTGATTTGATCCCAAGTGGTGCGGCCGGTAGGCGGAAAGAGGAAAGATTCAACACGATTGCGCAGGGGTTGGTAGACCTTGAGCTTGTCGTCGCCGGAGCCCGGATTGAAGACCTGGAACTTGTTGGCCTCGCGCAGGGTGGCCTCGACCACGAATTCACCTTTGGAGGCGTCTTCATTACGGTATTTCACATGGAGGCCGGTTTTCTGGTCAACGTAGCCATCCAGTAGCGGCGCGCCAATCAGCGCCGTTTCCTGCTCGTCATCAATCAGCGGGTAATGGAACTTGTTGAACACGGCCTTGATGGCCAGAAACAATTCCGTTTGGTACTCGGCCTCGGTGTCCTTGGCTTTCTTGTACTGGCTGTCGTCCGGGGTGAGGTCTTTGACCACCTGACTGATGGCCCAGAGGCGCTGCGCTTTCTTGTTGACGTTGAAGATGCCGGTTTGATCGACCGCCGTGAGGAAGGCGACGCGGTTCTTGAATTTCTGCCCGGCGAAAAACTTTTGGAAGTCAGTGTCGGGTTTGAGGATGACCAGCGTAGTCTTTTCGCGTTCAAGCTGGAGTTGATCGAGACCGGGCAGTACCGCCAGCTTTTGGTAGCAGCGCTTGTCCTTGGGCTCGAACATTTCGTTCAGCTTGGTTTCAATCTTGGCATCACGGTCTTCGTTGGTGCAGACCTTGGTGTAGCTGTTGACCTGTGCGTTGAGATTCTTGTGCCGGTTGAACAGGTAGCGGCCGGACTTGGTTTGCTCGATGTACCAGCAGGTGTCGTAGAGTTTTTTCAGCGCATCCTGAAGGCCGAGGATGGTACGCCCCGGTGCCAGCAGGTATTCCGCCAGTTCGGCATCGGTAAGGCCGCGCGGATGGATCTCGGACAGTGACGCAGACAGTATCCACTTGGCGCACAGGCTGGCCAGTCCGTCGGTTTCCGCATCCAGCGTCTCGGCGTGCGAGGTGCCGCTGTTGGCGATGTCGGTCTGCATCGCGTCCTGGAGGGACTTCTTGATTTCTACGAAACGACTGGCGACGTTGGCGTCGTTGAGGTCCGAGGTATCCAGCGCCAGCAAGTAGTGCTTGGCGACTTCGGCATCGCCCTTGCCCCACAAGCTGCGCACGATGGTGGCCATGAGGCGGATGACGTCGCGGGTCTTCTGAAAACCAGGGTTGTCGTTGAACGAGGCGATCAGGTGTTTGGTGGAAAAGTGGAAGGGGTAGGAAACAAGGATTTCCTCACGCACCTTCATGGTCGGGCGCTCGATGATGGCGCTGGCCTTCTTCAGTTCGGCCACATAGGCATCTGCGACCGCCTCAATATCCTTGGGGCTGGCCTCCTGCGTCTTGAACAACCGCCGGCGCAAGATGGCGTAAAGCTCGTCCTTGCTGTTGTCCACGGGTGCGATGGTCTGCGCGCCCTTGGACATTTCGTTGTTCACGCTCTGCATGGTGCCGCACAGCGTGTCGTTGGAACGTATGATGCGTGCGAGCTCTTCGGCGCCCTGTTCCCAATCCTTTTGCAGATCAGCGATGACGATGACGCAACGGCGGCATTCCTTGTAGTCGCGCACGGCGCCGAACAGATTGGTCAGCGCAATGCCGGCCAGCGTGGCGGCGCGGGTACCGTCTTCCTTGCTGCCCTGGCTGGCGGCATGGACGAGATAGAAGGCCAGTTCGTCCAGCAGGATGAGTGCAGCGCGGTCTTTGAGCGCGTCGCGCCATTCGGTTTCCGAAGGGGCGCGATCCGGGGCGAAGGTGACTCCCAGGGCGTCACCGATAGCAACCCAGACCTTTTTGTCTGTAGCGCGACCGGTAAAGGCGGCGACAACGTCCGGCTTGGCATTGGCCAGCGGATCACGGAACGCCATGAGCTTTGCGAGTTGCGGGAAACGCGCCAGGATGCCGGCGACGATCATGCTCTGCGTCTTACCGCCGCCCATCGATTCGGACAGCTTGTAGATGCCGCTGGAGCTGCCCGTGCCGGCCAAGCGGGCGAATGCCTGCGACAGGAGTATCTCCATACCGGAGGTCAGGACGTTCGAATCGAGGAACTCGGTCGCGTCGGCTTCGCTGAGCGTTGGGAGATCTGCCAGATTGACGACGAAATCAGCGGTACCATCGAGAACGGAGGCGCGGGGGGTGCAGGTTTGGTTGAGTGTTTTCGTCATTTTTCTTGGGTTCTTTTGCGAGCGAATCGGAAACCGCGTTGCACTTTTTGTCGGGATGCTAGAGGCCTAGTGAGCGGTCTGCGGATAGTGTAACTATAGCCTGCAAGCAATCGGTGTTCTCGCCCAAGTTTTCTGATTGAGCAAAGCTGACAGTTGCCGAGCGTCGGTGAATAACTGGCTCCAGAGTCGCAGGGTACCGGTTCAGGTCCCATCATCAAGCGAGCCAGATCGTTGACCTGTCCAACAAGGACCGGCAAGGCGGGCAGTGTGGGGCCGGGGGAAGAGAAACCTCCCGCTACCCGATTAGGCGTTGCCGTCGACGAGGCTTGCCAAATGCGGAAGCGTTGCGCGGATTGTCGCCACGAGTTCGTTGCCCGCGGCTTCGGGTGCCGCGAAGTCCCACAATATGGTCAGGTGGTGATTCGTGTCAAAGTGGGTCTTGGCGGTCGCGAACTTGCTCTTCTCGCAGGTATAGATGACAGGCTTCCCAAGCCCCTCGGCATAGCCTGCTTCCCAGTAAGCACCCAGATTGTCATGGGTGAGATCTGCAACGACAAAGTCCGAGACTTGAATCTCTACGCGCAGACGGTCGTCAATGAGCCCAGCCTTCGGTACGTCATCCAGTTTGACCAAGTCGAACCCCGCGCGTCTTGCGCTGGGCTTGAAGACTTTCTCAAGCACAATACTTAGGTTCTCGTCTCCGAACTTCATCGCCATGAAGGCCCTCCGATAGACCGCGCCACCTTGCCGCAAGTGCTCGTATTGCTCCCATCCTTCGAAAGTCAGAGTGGCGTACGCCTGGTCACCACCTTGGAAAGCCTTCGGCTGATTGCCGGTAACCAGGCCAGCCGAAAAGAGGTGATCAAGGACGAGCCCGAATCCTGCTTTGCTCTTTGCTCCGATGATCGATCCGTGAGTGCTGAACTCAACCCATACGGTTTCGCCTGGTCCGGGTACGTTCTGGGCAAGCCAACGAACCAGGAGGTCAGCCTGTTCACGCGGCCGCGGCAGCGGGTGCTTCAACGATGCCTCGGCCATGTACGTATTGAGCAATACTGGCCTATCTCTCTCTTGGGAGCGCCGAATCGTATGGCTGAGCTTGGCTGGGGCGTCCGGATCTGTTGAGTGCAGATGCGGGAGTGTCGAGACCAGACTACCGCTGAGCTTGAAATCGCCACATCTCGGGCAGCTATATTCCGTGAGGTCGCTTCCATCTGGGCTTGGTTCAGAGGAAATGACGGACGATCCGCAAATGGGACAGTTGGCACTCACGGGCACTCCTACGACGTATTAGGAACAGCGTTTAGCTGCTAGGCCGTCAGCGCCCGGTCCATCGGCAAAAACCTTGTTCGACGGCACCTAGCCTCGGCAGTCGTGCGATTGTAACAGGTGCCGGTCTGGCATCACTCCGTCTCTTGAGTTGGATCCGGTGCCAACGCAGGATCATCCCCCACCTCCCATCCTAAACCTCTCCCTCTGCCCCGACCACTCCACCGGAAATGGCTGCATCAAGTCCTTCAACGTCAGATGCGCAGGCTGTTTGCCGGCCAAAATCGCTTCTACGATATCTGGTGCCAACAGCGCTAACCTCACCACACGACTCACGA
>CAZPSQ010000188.1:0-11589 GCA_964588755.1 uncultured Prosthecobacter sp.
TTCGGAGCTGCATGCCGAGGATGATTCGTTGGCCTCGTTAAACACCGGATCAAACCAATAAATGTGAACTCTAACGAGCTCGCTCTCGCGGCTTAAGCCCCGCGACATTCCCCACTCGATGTCTGGTAGTGTGGGGGATGACACCACCAGGCTGGTCTGACGGCCGGGCGACCGGGTCACAGACGAGATCAAACAGGACGCTGGGTGAAGAGCAGGCTGTCACTGGCCGTCTCCCACCGAGACCAAATCAGGGACTGAGCATGGAGATGCTACGGGCACGGGTTATTCGGACAGGGGTTCAACTCCCCTCGCCTCCACCATTTTGAGAACCGCTGGAACTTGCTGGAAAGCGGTTTTCTGTTGAGGTCTGGCGGCTGGGATGATCGCTCTTCCTGACTGTGGAATGTAAGTGATCGTACAGAACGGCCGACGAAAAAAGAAGAGGCCAATGCGGGTCGCTCCGCCGCAGGAAATATGACAAGCTTTCCGAGAACGGGCCTGCTCGCCAAATATTCCTTCTTCGGGCAGATTTGGCATGATTTCTGAGGTGTGCGATTTAAGCTAAATTAGAACTCTCGGCATTTTCTTTTGATTCAGTATGAAAAAAACTCTGCGCCATCTGGCTGACCGCGTCACCCTTCAGTTACTCAAACGGCCACTGGTGGACAAGATGGTTGGTTTTCTCTCGTATCAGCGTCAGCGGGCCACCCGGCGCAGGCTGGAGCCTGCTTTGCGCAAAGCAGGATCTTACGGCGACACAGTCATTCAAGGTCCGTTTGCAGGGCTGCGTTACCCTCCCCTCGAACATTGGGCCTCATGCCGCTTCCAGAAAATCATTGGAACGTATGAGCATGAGTTGCACGACTTGGTGCATCGATTGGCCGCCACTGAAAACTATGACCTGATTGTCAACGTGGGAGCTGCTGAAGGATTCTACAGTGTGGGGCTTGCAAGGCTGTTCCCTGCTGCGCGCATCATCACTTTCGAGGCCAAACCGGATCGCGCCCTTTTCCTCGACAAGCTTGCCAGCCTCAATGGTGTCGCAGAACGCATGGAAAACCATGGCCGCTGTAGTGCCGCCGATCTTGCGGCACTCAACCCGGCGGGGCGCGTCCTGGTGTGGATGGACATTGACCTTGGCGAGCGCGAGGTCCTCGACCCGGAGAAAGTGCCCTGGCTGTCCCGCGCTGACATCCTTGTGGAGCTGCATGACTGCATGGAGGCAGGTGTCAGCTCATTGATTCGCAAACGCTTCGAAAAAAGCCACCTCATAGAGCAGATCACAACAGCCGGTCTTCGATATGAGCGCTATCCAGTGCTTCGGAATCTGCCGTTCCAAGCAATCGACTCCCTGGTCGGTGAGGACCGCTCCGGGCTCCAGGATTGGTTTTTCATGAAACCTGCACATGTTTAGGTATTTAGCCTAGATGATCCTCTTGGGGTCGAATTTTGATGGAGTTCGCCATCTTTGGAGGTGTCATCATTTGGGCGGAACTTGCTCCGGTGGCTCTGCCGATCTCATGGGGGGAAACCCACTTCTCGATTGGAAAACTGCAGCGCAGCACTCCGGTGATCTGCCCCCGGAGTTTGAGCCGGACTCTTCATAAACATTGGCTCAAGCTCCGGAGGCGGATCAGAGGGATACGCACGCAGGCAGTTGTAGTTCGCCTTCCTTGCCGATCCAGCCGCTTGAGATATCAGCCATTCGAGCGGCTGACTGATGAACAGCCAGCAAACCGAGGCAGCTGCCGCATGTTCAACTCATCGCGGTGAAGGAGGCGGAGCGGCGGGCAGCTCGGTGGAAAGCTGCTCGCGCAGGCTTGTCCCCCTGGGCAGGGGGAGCGAAACCCCACGTCCTGTGGTGGATTCCGGTGCGGTGGCTGCGCCGTTCGTGGTGGATCGCGGGGCCGGGGCCACGGGAATGGCCTTGGGCACGCTCGGCTCCGGCACGGGGAGCGCAGGTCGTGCTCTTGGTTCAGGCTCTGCCGCAGGCGCGAAGGCGGCTGCGGCGTCCGGCGGCTTGGCCAAGGCCGGCGTGGTCGCCTGCCTCATCTCCGTACGGCGTTTCTGCCACATCGCACCGCCTGAAAAATGGGCAAAGATCGCGCCCAGCACCATCGATCCGCCGATGAAGACGGCTGCCTTCAGCCACATGGGCACATCATCCCGGGGAATGAGGTGGGCGGGCAGTGTCGGCGGTGCGTTGGCCGCCGCACGCGCCCAGTCGGGCGCATCGGGCGGCGTGGGCTCATTGCCCGCATTGCGGAACAGCAGCTCGGCAAAACCAACATGCGTGTTGTCATCAGTGGCCCGTGTCGCGCCGCCGCTCGTCAGCGCGGTCGTCCGTACTTCGGTGTTCAGCGGTTCGGACACTCCGCGTTTCGAGGCAGGGGAGGAGCCGGATTTGGAGACAGGAATGGTCTTTCGGGGTGGTTTTGTTCCCGGCATCACCGCAGCTTCCGTGCCGGATTTGGGGACTGCGACAGGTGCCGCCGCCACGGCGGCAGCCTTTGCCTTGGGCAGGGGCAGTTCGGTGGCAGGTTTGGCCTTCGCCTGCTCCTGGTGCTGAATGACACGGGCATAACGTCCGAGGAAGTCCGCGCGCTGCGCCGGTTTTGCCTCGGCCACCTTGGCGGTTTCATCGTCCAGCAGGCGCGCCACAGTCCCGCGCGTGCTGCCTTGCGGGTCCGCCACCACACCTACGGGGGACTCAAGCCCCAGTAGAAATTTTGCCAGTGCTGCCAGCCACCCGGCATGCCACGGCGTGCTGGGCGCCGCCTTCGCCGGTGGCAGCAGCAGCCCGGGGTCAGTCCCGCGTCCGGACATGGCCGCAAGCGTGGGGTGCGCGCGCACAATGACGTTGAACGCAGGCCATTCGTTGAGCCGTGAGACCAGCAGCTTCGTGCTCCGCGAGTCCTCACGGGCAAAGCCGGTCAGCAGAAAAATGTCCTCCAGCCGCAGCTTCGTCGCAGGCAGCCCGGATCGCTCCAGTTGGCCCAGGGCCGCGTCCAGTCCTGCAAGCACAAGATACGCCTCCTGCACGTCAAGCTGCCGCCGTTCACGCATGAGGTCCGCCAGACTGATGCCCTCCACAATCTCCTCTGCCAGACAGGTGATTTCATCCCCCTCATTGACCAGCGCCACCGTGACCAGCCCGCTGTTCTCCCGCTGCTTGGTTGCCTTCAGCGCGCTGTCATCCGCCTCCTTCACACGCGGGCAGGCGATCCGCCCTGGCGGCACCTGCTCGATCAGCACTGCACGTCCCGTTTTCGTCAGCGTGCCGCGCATGCTGTACGGGTTTGCCATGTCCAGGCGCTGGCTTTGAACGCGCACCAGGTTCACCAGCCCCCGCGCCACTTCCTGGTAGCTGGCCAGCAGCGGCGCCAGCAGCGCCCGCGGCTTTTGCGCCGTGGGAATCTCCCCCGACAGGTGCTCTGGCGTTAGTTTTTGCAGCGTGGCGCGCAGTTCCCGCATGGCGGCGATGACATCCACTCCCGCGCTGGAGAGGCATGCCCCCAGCAGTTCCGCAAAGTCCGCCGCAGGCAGGGACTGCTCAGGCAGCATCGGCCCGCCTCCCTGTTCCGCCAGGAAGGCGCGCAGAAATTTGGCCTGCTTGTCAAAGCCTGCCTTCAGCGCCTGTTTTTTCTTGCCCGTCGAATCGGCCACCCGGAAGTCCGCTGCCAGCACCTGCACCACCTGCGGCCCGGTCTGCAAAATGCGCAGGCTGTCCAGCGGGTTGTCGGTCAGGAGATCCCCGCGTTCACACACCGCCACCGCCGTCTCCAGCGCGCCGCAGGCAATCGTCAGCGCCAGCCAGCCCGGAATGTCCTGCAACCGCGTCAGGTAAGGGCGCAGCAGCTCGCCATCGATGTTGCTGGTGATGTAAAACGGGTTCCCCTCATCCTCGCCAAACTCGATCACACGCGCCAGCGCGGGATGCCCCCGGCCTTGCAGTGTTCGGCACGCGTCGTCAAAGGCACTGCGGTTGGCCAGCGCCTCCAGCAGCACATGACAATGCACATACTCCAGGCGCTCCATGTCAAACGCCAGCACTGCCACCTGGCCGCCATCACGCACCAGCTCGACGTTGTTGCCGTCGGCGTCCTGGATGATTTGGTAATGCCTGAATTGACTCGGCTCCGACATGGGGGCTTAAAAAAGGAGGGGAAGCGAAGCAATTATCCTGCCACGCCAAAGATGTTCAAGCCAGCGTTTCGGATTTAAACACAACCCTGCGGCGGAAGGCGCTGGAGCCAGTCGTGCCCGCCCAAGACTCCGCCTGTCGCATCCGGGTAAAAAAGTCGTGCGCTCGCCCCGCCTCCCCCCAAAAAAAGTCACCCCTGGACGGCAAAACTCTTCAGAACCGGCCTAAAACTACGGCTTCCACGCCGCGATCGCATCCGGTGATTTCGTCCGCATTCCCAGCCGCTGCGTGGTAAACTCATCCGGCAAAAGAATCTCAGTGGCAGATCCATGTGTCAGCATTCCCAGGAAGTGTGTCTCCGTCTGCTCCGCCGACTCCGCCAGCCAGGCAAAGGCGTCATGGTAAAGCCCCAGGAAGGCGTCGATGTAAGGCGCGATGCACTCGGACGCGTCTCCCGCCATCTTCACGCCGATCGCCCGCATGCTGGACACGTCCACCGACAGCAGGGAAACGCCAGGCATGTCAGGCAGGCCTCTTGGCAGCAGGTGCTCGTTGAGCATCGTGCCACGGACACCTTCGGCAAAAGGGTAGGGGGCGCCGTCCATGGTGGACTTGATCTGCCTCACCAGGTTCAGCATCTTCGGACACACCGACTGTAGGGCCGTCAGGAACGAGCTGGGGTCGTCCACCTGGGCAAATTTCGCTCCCAGCGTCTGAAAAGCGAAGAAAGTCGTCAGCAGCTCGCGGAAGGGGGGCAGCGCCCCGGCCATCGCCTCATAGATGGTCACCCACCCGGTCAGCTCCTTGCGGCGTTGGCGCAGCCAGTCGTTCAGGTCCTTGTCCTCGCTCCACCACAACATCCCCAGAGCCGCCGCAAAACGTGACTCAAGCACCCGCTCCCTCTCCTGCAACGGCCCCTCCATGTGCTCCATGACCATGCGCTGGCGTGCGGCCTCCGCCTGCAGCGTGGCGGAGCTGGCGCTCTCCGTGCCAAATTGCATGCGGGACACTGTGAATCCTGCCATGCTAAGCGTCGCCGCCGCCTCCAGGTCGCGGCGGCGCTGCCAGGCTTGGTTCCACTCCTGAAGTGCCACCTTGAACTGAGGCCCCCACCCGATGATCTCATCCCGCACCCGCAGGATCTCTCGCTGGAGTTCCACCCGCGCGGTGGAGCTGGAAGGCGTGCTGCCCAGGCCGCACATCGCACGTTCAGGATGCGCCAGCCCGCCAAAGTAGCGGCGGATCACCAGCAGCGCCTCCTCCTCTCTGCGGTTGGGGCGGATGGCCTCCTCATCCGCCGCCATGCGGTGCTCATGCAGGTTCAGCCTCAGTTCATGCTGATAATAAAAGGAGGTGACTTGGCGGGACAGGTCCACAAAGCCCCGCAGCATGCTGGCCGCCGGTTGCATTGGCGAAAGATGGGCCGCCAGCGCCTCCCCTTTGGTGGGTGGCTTCGTCCTGGCCTCGGCAGCGCTCGCGGCCGCCATCTTCCCAAGCTGGGCCTGGGCCGCGCCGCTGGCCACGGCGGCCTCTGCCCGCTGGGAGTTGCGGTCCTGGGCCGTCTTGGCCACATCACGGGCAATCAGCAGGGACAGGTTCTCTGGCAGCCGGTGCTGCACCACGCCACGGCGGATCTCCTGCATCGCCGCACGCCACGCCCCGTCCAGCAAGTCCAGTTTGCGCCACATCCGCCGTGTCTCCTCGGTGCCGATGACATTGGCCGAACACCGTTTGGCCTGTCGGCGGATGATCCACAAGGCCGCCAGACTGATCAGCCGTGACGCCAGTGCCAGGACCATGAAGGGAATCTTCGCCGTCCATGTCCATGCATGCAGCAGGCGGCTCAGCAGCCCGTTGGCGGTGGCAGACTTGCCCCGTGGCCCCTGGCTCATGCGCGCCTCCCGCTCCTCTCTCTCCATGGCCGCCCGGAAGAACCACGCGTTCATTTCCCGTATGACATGGATGAACATCGTGCTCAGGCCGCCCGCATGGTGGCTCAGCTCATGCGCCAGCAGGCCGGCCAGTTCCCGCCCGCTCACCACTGAGATCACCGGCAGCCCCAGGTGCAGCACCGGCTTCCCCGTCAAAATGCCCGCCAGCCCCCCATGCATGGAGCTGTGGAAGGAGGTGGACGTGTCCAGCCACACCTGCGCAGGAGGCCGGGCGCGGAGATGCCAGCAGAGCATGTTGATGAGCTCAAACAACTGCGGCTGTGTCGCTGCCGTCACCTGGAGCGATACTCTAGACTGCTTGGCCCGGGGGCGCAGAGGGCGCAGCATCAGCATCCACGTGCCCCCCAGGAAGGCAAACTTCGCCAGCTCCGGCACCAGATGCCATTGAAAAGCACCGTTCACCACGATCCGGCCGACGACCGCATGCACCTGCCAGCACAGCCATCCAAAAATACCCGCCATTAGCAGCACGTAGGCCAGTTGCAGAACCAAGCAAAACAGTGCCGTGACCACCAGCAATAGAAACGACAACGGCCCGCGCCACGGCGCGATTCGCACCGCTTGTGGAGGCTGTTGGGATGTTTCGTTCGGGGGCATGACTTGGCCTGGACTGCCGACACGCAGTTCTCGAACGTATAATCAACCCCATTTGATATGGTAATTCTAGTTAATTATTGCCAGTCTGAGGCATTTCTTACCCCTCGACTTTAGCCTGACAGAAAAGCTCCACATCGCCTGCTTTTAAACAGGCGTTTGCAGTTCCAATGCCTGAACTCCCTCATAGCGAGCGCACAAGGCGGTTATTTCCTCTTTTTCCATCACCATGAAGGCTGTCGAAAGAGCGTCTGAAAGTGCTGCTGTGGGACTCAGCGCATACGTCCGTCTCTGGCCCACCGGCACCGGCGCGAACACCCTCGGGTTCATGATATGCGCGCCTTTGACGGCGAACCCCGAGCCGCTGACCGCCCGGTTGCTCAGCGGCAGGCTCTGCACCCCATTACCCAATGTCAGCGGCCAAGCGTCCTTGCCAGTGGGAGCGCCGATGGCCAGGAGCGTGCTGTCCCCAGCATTGATGACGAAGTTTGAAATCTTCCAGTCCTGGAGCAAGTCCGCCGCCTGATCCACGGCATAACCTTTGCCCAACGCACCCAAATCAAAGATCATTCCACTCGCGTGAACCGTCACGTTCATGGTGTCAAAATCCATGTCAAAACGATGACTTCCAATAATTTGACGCGCTTTATCAATCGTCTCCTTGTTCACCTGACGTGGTTCGCCGTCCGCAGTCACCCACAATTCCATCAGCGGCCCGACGGTGACGTCGAAAGCCCCGTGAGTCTCCTCGTACACTGCCTTGGCGAGAGACAAACAGTCCCACGCGGCCATCCCCACCTGGATGCTTTCCCCCGCCGCCAGTTGGCCAAGACGGTAAATATCACTGCTGCCCCGGAAGCGGCTAAGCTCCTCCTCCAACCGTCCAATCTCCTGAAACGCCGCCTGTGCCGCCTGCGCCGCATAAGTCGCATCGGCATCATTATGATTAATGAAAATTTCGAATGTCGTGGCCATCGCGTGGGCCGTGAAGCGGTGATGCGCCGCCGAAGCACCCGAGGGAGTATGAGGGGAGTCCATGCTCACTGCCGGGTGGCCTCCTGTTGCTTCCGCAGGCTGTGGCGCTCCCACAACGCCTGTTCGACCCACACATTCAACATCACGCCCGGACGCAGGCCGAAAGGCCCCTGCATGACATAGGCCTTCCCGCCAAACTTGGCCTCCAAGGCCGCCTGCATCGTTGACTCGGCCACCACCACACGCTCATCCACCGTCTCAGGCACCGCAGACAGATATTTCACCGAAGGAATGTCCCGCCAGTACCACGGCAGCGGCCAGCCTGCGTCACGGTTGATGACCAGAACCTCAAAGGCCCCGTCCGGTGCCGTCTTCTGCAACTCCCGCACCAGCGGCAGCAGGCGCATCAGGTTGGTGGAGGTGTGGGAGTACACATACGGGTTGCGCTGGTCCGCCGCATAAAGGTGGATGGCCAGACTGGTCTGCGCCACCAGATGGTACAATCCCACGCCAAACAGGATTTTCAGCGTCAGGCTGGCGATCCGGCCCTGGAACAACCCAAACAAGGCTGCCGCACCAACGCCGGCCAGCAGGGTCAGCGCATGCTGGGCCGCCAGGATGGACCAGGGGGTCTTGTAGGCCAGGAAGGAGTACAGGCCAAACAGGACCAGCGTGTAAACCGAGAGGAAGACTAAAAATGCTTGGCGTGAGGTGTTCTTCTGGTGATTGCCCAGAAAGGCGTGCAGCATCCCGATGATCCCCAGGCCGCCGATCATGGCCTCGGACCAGGTTTGCGTGTCTTTGCGCCAGAAAATGAGGCTCAGGTAGTAGTGCCAGGGCTTCTCATGCCCGCTGCCGCCGGAGCGCTCCAGGTAGCTCAGATAGGTGGTGGCGCTTTCCTGCACGGCTTTCCAGTCCTTAAAAAAGCCGGAGTAGAGAACCACGCTGGTGATGGCGGCCGCCAATCCGACCCACACCCAGGCGGACCTTCCTCTCTGACTGCTGGCGGGCCCCATCGAAAAGCCGTTCTGCTTTGGCGCAAAGTCACCCACCACCAGCTTGGCCACCATGAAGCCTGCGGCGGCGGCGGCCACATTCAGCACAAAGGTCTCCTTGGTGGCATGCTGCATGCCCAGGGAAAACCCGGCCACCAGCAGCCACCAGAATCCGCCCCCCTGCGACCATCGCCACAACGCGGCAATCGAGAGCGCCACGAACAGCACCAGCGGCACCTCCATGATGAAGTAGCGCGAGTAGTACACCATCATGGGCGACACGGCCATGATCAGCATGGCCAGCCCCGTGCCCAGCCGTCCCAGCGCATCCCGCAGCAAGAATGTGGTGAGGATCAGCAGCAGCCCGCAGACTGCGGGCACCGTCCGAAACTGAGCCTCCGTCCACGACAGGGGCTCCCCCCATCCCGCCAGCTTGGACCATGCCTGGGTGAGGTAGTGCAGGCCGGGGCCGTGAAAATCCTTTGGATCGTACTGGAAATGGCCGGTCTGCTGGAAATCGGCAAATTTCATTGCCAGGATCGCCTCATCCGTGTGCATGGGGCGCTCATTGAGCGCCGGAAAGCGATAGTAGGCCCCCACCAGCAGGGAAACCAGCGTGAAGACGATCAAGCCCAGGCGGCCAAGGGATTTCTTCGGGGGAGGGGGCATCGGAAAATGGGCAGAACTGAGGGCGGGGGATCCGGCCCAAAGCCAGACGAAAAGGCGCAATGAGGCAGAAATCAACTCCTCAAGCCAAATACCCGCCCAGGTCCGCAGGACGGCACTGCACCTTTCTTACTCCGCCAACTGCCGCCGCTCCACAAAGAGCTGGGTCCGCCGGTTGCGCCGCAGGTAAAAATGCTCCTTCACCGGGGCCATTGTCTCGCTGCCGCCGTGCTCCACCAGGACGGTGACGGACTGCGGGTTGACTGTCAGCTCCAAAAACTTCAGCACGGGGGTGCCGCGAGTGCGGAAAAAGCAGTGCAGCGGCACATGGGGGTGGGCCGCATTCCACAGCCACCGTGCCGGGGTGAAGCGTTCCTCATCCATCAGGGCGCACAGAATCTCCCGGACCACGATCTCCCCATGCTTGCGCGCCCAGCGCCATGCCTCGCGGCGGTTCATGAGCTCGTTGAACTTCGCGACCAGCGGGTTTTTGTGACCTTGCTCCATTTCCTCGATCAACTCTTTTGCGTGCACGGCCATCGCCGCGCGGAACTCCTCGGGGGTGATGCGCCCGCTGTCGAGCCAGCGGAAGAGCTGCTGGGGCGTGGGGACGGGTTCGGTCGCGTGCGCTTGGGTGGTCATGCTGGCGGGGTGGAAATCTGGCATGTTCCCGGGGCGGTGCAAGTTGTCCCCCACCTTTACTCCCTCGGCACATTTGGCGGGTGGGAATTTTGGGCAATGAAATTATTGCGCAATGATTTTGTGGCTTTTGCGGGCCTGATAATTGTCGATGGCGTGTGAGAACTGTCCTTCCTGCAACCGTATAGTGTCCTTCATGAAGCTCACTGTTTTCTGTGTCCTGAGTCTTGTTGCTGGTCCTGTCGCATCCCTTTTTGGCCAAAATCATGAAGGGTTGAAGAAGGCGTTGAAGTTCCATGCCTCGTTTGAGGCGGGGCTGAACGCGGACTTCAGCGCGGGGGATGGGGCGGCGATGATTCGGAAGGGGAAGGAGCTGGTGCCGTGCGTGCTGAATGAGGATGTGAAGCTGGCGGCGGACGGGAAGTTTGGCGGGTGTGTGCATTTCCCGAGGAAGGGCGCGACACGGCCGCAGTACAGCGGAGTCAATGTGCTTGGCTACAATGACAAGAGCTGGAGCGCGACGGTTTCCGTGTGGCTGCGGCTGACGCCGGATGAGGATCTGGAGCCGGGCTACTGCGATCCGGTGCAGATCACGGGTGATGATTCGAAGAAGGGGTACATTTTCCTGGAGTTTTCGAAGGACGAGACGCCGCGGTTTTTCCGCTATGCGGTGCGGCCGCTGTTTCACATCTGGAACCCGACGAATGTGCAGTGGGCGGACATTCCGTTTGAGAAGCGGCCGATGGTGCAGGTGGCCAAGCCGCCCTTTAGCAGGGACAGGTGGACGCATGTGGTGTTTACGCTGGACGGGGTGAATGAGAAGGGAGGGGCTGGCCGGCCTTCCGGGAGTTTGTACATGAACGGAAAGCCGCAGGGGCGGATTGAGGGCTGGGATCTGACGTTTGCCTGGGACCCGGCGTCGGTGGCACTGGTGCTTGGCGCGGCGTATGTGGGGCATCAGGATGATCTGGCGGTGTTTGACCGGGCGTTGACGGATGCGGAGGTGGAGCAGCTTTATGCGTTGCCGGGCGGGGTTGCGGGCTTGCGGTAGGCTGGGCTGGGGGGGCATGACAAAACTCGGCCAGCTTGCTTCCATCAGGGAATGCCTGAGTGCGTCCTTGAGAAGGACGAAGTTCTGGCTATAAGCTGGGGGTTCCCTTCCGAACCATGGCCAGACCTCCCTTGAAACGCCGCCACATCCTGAAGATCGTCGCGCTGACGGTGTTCGGCACGCTGGTGGCGTGGTATTTGAGCGCGCTGCTGAGTCTGGCTGGCAACACCCATGGGTTTAACAACCGCTTCTCAGAGGTGGCGCTGCAGCATCACTGGTGGTATCTGGTGTGGAGCAATCTGGTGGTGCTGAAGGGGTACCTGCTGGTGGCGGTGGTGTATGTGATCCTGATCTATCCGCTGGTGCGGCTGTGGGGGAAGGCGCGGGTGTTCCGGCGCTGGGGCGTGGTGTGGCGCACGCTGCTGTTTGCCTGCCTGCTGTACGGTTTCTTCATCTTCAAGCTGATGCTGGAGAAGCCATATTTCGGCGACTACAGCTACCTGCTGGGCTGGTATGACGCGGTGGGGCGCGTTTGCGGGACGCAGGTTCAAGGGCTGATGCACGGGCTCATCA
>CAZPSQ010000189.1:0-7922 GCA_964588755.1 uncultured Prosthecobacter sp.
AAAGGCCAGTTCTACATCGAGCCAAAGCCGCGCGAGCCCTCCACCCACCAGTACGACAGCGACGCCGCCGCGTGCCTGAACTTCCTGCGCGAGCACGGCCTGCTGGAGCACTTCAAGCTGAACATCGAGACCAACCACGCCACCCTGGCCCTGCACCGCGTGGAGCATGAGCTGGCCGTGGCCGCCAACGCCGGCGCGCTGGGCAGCATCGACGCCAACACCGGCGACGAGCTCATCGGCTGGGACACGGACCAGTTCCCCACCAACATCTACATGACCACGCAGATGATGCTGCAACTGCTGAAGGCAGGCGGTTTCAAAACCGGCGGCCTGAACTTCGACGCCAAGGTGCGCCGGGAAAGCCATGAGCCGGTGGACATCTTCCACGCCCACATCGGCGGCATGGATGCCTTCGCCCGCGGTCTCAAGATCGCCCACCGCATTCTCCAAGACGGGGAGCTGGACCGCTTTGTGAAGACCCGCTACGCCACCTTTGACAGCGGCATCGGCAAGACCGTGACCACAGGCAAAGCCACCTTCGAGTCCCTCGAAAAGCACGCCCTGACGCTCGGCGATGTCATCCCCGCCAGCGGCCGCCAGGAGATGCTGGAGAACCTGCTGAACGACTACATGGACTGATCCGGCAGGCTTGCGCAGTCGCCCCCGCGTGTGTGGGGGCTGGGTGCGTTGTTCACGCTTTAGCGTGTCGGGCGCGCTGTTTGCTGCAAGGTCATGCGGCAGGTCAGGACCGGCCAGAGTGAAAGCCGCGTCCACGTGCTGCGGGCTCGGAGGCACGTGCTCCGGCCGGAGGGGTGGGCTTTCTGGTATCAGAATGAAACCAGAAGCATTGGGCGGGGAGCGCCGTTGTTCATCGGGTGATGAACCGCCTCCTGGTCCTGGCGTCTGCCGCCGCCGCTTTTTTTGCCTGCGCCTCCCCGGCCACTGCGGCGCCCGCGCTGCTGCACCGCCTCACCTGGGATGAGTACGTGGGCACGCTGACGCACTGGCGGCAGCAGCACCCGGGGCTGGTTTCCCTGGAGGCGCGCGGCGTCAGCGGGCAGAACATGCCGGTGTACCTGCTGAAGATCACCGACGCGGCCGTGCCTGCCGTGGACAAGCAGGTGTGCCTGGTCACGGCGCTGCACAGCGGGCCGGAGCGCACGGGGGCCACCGGGGCGCTGGCGCTGGCGGAGTGGCTGCTGGGGGATGACCCGCTGGCAGTGGAGACACGGCGGCGGCAGGTCGTGCTGATCATGCCGGTCATCAATCCGCTGGCCATGTTTTACACGGACCGCTTTCGCAATGAGCACGGCGTGGACCCTTACACCGGCACGGGCCGCATCGGCAAGGTGCTGGATGCCAAGACGCTGAAGCTGGCCCGGCCGGAGGAGGCACCGGAGCTGGCCGCCGTGCTGGCCGTCATCGATGACCACCAGCCGGAGATCCACGCCGACCTGCACGGCACGGGCTTGCAGGAGTACGGGCCGGACCAGTTCGGCGCGCGGCGGATGTATCGCGGCCAGATCATGACGGAGGTCACGGGCGGCGCGTACTCGAACTTTGCCCTGCGCCCCTGGGACTGGCGGGTGACAGAGGCGATGGTCGCCGCCGGACAGGCGGCGGGTTTCCCCTCCGACCGGTTCGAGGCGGACGCGCAGCGCACGCTGTGGGGGCCGGACATGGCCGCGCTGGGCGGCAGGCTGTGGCATGGGATGCCGCTCTTCTACACCGCGCACTACGGCTACGCGAAATACCACACCATGGTGCTGACGCAGGAGGTGGCGTGGGAGGAGAGCGTGGTGGCGCGGATGCAGGGCCTGCTGCGCATTGGCAACAGCCGCTGGGGGGATGAGCACGCGCCGGGCTACCCCGTGAACCGCATGCGGCATTTCGTGGGGCATTATGTCACGGCCACCGGCAGGGATGCCAGCCAGCGCCGCGCCAGCCGGGTGGAGCTGTGGAACCGGCAGGCGGGCTTCTCCCTGGGCTTCCTCTACCCGCAGACGGAGGGGCGGGAGAGCCTGGTGGTGGCCACCACGGCGGCGGCGAAGAAGCTGCTGGCGGTGGATGACCTGGCCGCGCTGCGGGCAAACCTGCGCGCCACCTTTGGCGGGAAAGCGGCGGGCATGGAGCGCTTCATCACCGACGGCCCGGAGATCAAGCTGGGGATGGAGCACGCCAAGCCGCAGCTCCTGGCCGCCACCGCGCCCGAGGGCGGGGAGGCGCCGCTGGCCCACGGCATCGGCTTCCGCCTGCGCCTGCCCTGCCGCGATCCGAAGGGCCTCACCGTGCAGCTCAATGGCGAGGCGCACGCCTTTGACAGCTGGTACGCCGACGGCTTCACCCAGGTGCAGGTGGATGTGAGCGCGGAGCGGGCGCGCGGCACGGAGCTGTTCTTCATCACCTGCGCCTACCAGCCGGTGGAAAAGCGCGCCGCCGCGTGGATGCCGCCGAAGGAGGTGCAGGCAAAGCAGGCCACGGCAAAGCTGGACGCCACACCGCCCACCGTGACCGACCTGCCTTATGGCGACCACTTCCGCCAGACGCTGGACGTGTGGCTGGCACAGTCCGCCAAGCCTGCGCCGCTGGTGTTTTACATCCATGGCGGCGGCTACGCGGCGCATGACAAGACGGACATCCACCAGCACCTGGATGTGGCAGGCCTGCTGAAGGCGGGCGTCTCTGTGGCCTCCATCAACTACCGCTTTCTGGTGGATGCAGACGCCGCGCAGGTGGACCCGCCCGTGCAGTGGCCGTTGCGGGATGCGGCGCGCGCCCTGCAGCTGGTGCGGTCAAAGGTGGGCGAGTGGAACATCGACCCAGCGCGCATCGCCGCCACCGGCGTCAGCGCGGGCGGCTGCTCCGCCCTGTGGCTGGCCATGCATGATGACATGGCGGAGCCGCAGAGCGCGGACGCGGTGGCGCGGGAGTCCACGCGCGTGCTGTTCACGGTGACGAAAGCGCCGCAGCCATCCCTCGATCCACGGCAGATGGTGGAATGGGTGCCCAACAGCATCTACAGCGGCCACCTCTTCGGCTACAAGCAGAAGTCGCGTCCGGACTCCTTCGCGCCGTTTTTGGCCAACCGTGACAAACATGCGGCGGACATCCGGCGCTACTCCCCCATGGCCCACGCCACAGCGGATGACCCGCCTGCCTACATGCTGGGCAAGGCGGACAAGCCGCCCGTGAAGGGCGAGCCGCAGACGGACCCCAGCCACAGCGTGCTCCTGTGCATGATGCTGGAGCACACGCTGCGGCCCCTCGGCGTGGTGTGCACGGTCCACCATCCCCTGGATGGCAGGCCGCAGCCGGACATGCAGGACCTGCTGCTTCAGCACCTTCTCACACCATCCACCACCCCTTCTTCCAAACCATGATCCACCGCATCTCCCACGCCGCGCTGCTCCTCTGCACCCTGGGCTTGTCCCTCCATGCCGCCGACACGCCCGCGCCTGCCTCCACGATGCAGCGCTTCGTCGCCATCGACAACGTCTGCGCCTGGCCGAACCTGACCCTGCTGCCGGACGGCAGCATCAACACCACCATCTTTGGCCAGCCCAGCCACGGCCAGATGGCGGGCGCGGCGGAGTGCTGGAACAGCCCGGACGGCCAGTTCTGGACAAAGCGCGGCATCCCCGCGCCGAATGAGCCCGACACCAACCGCATGAACGTGGCCTGCGGTCTGGCGAAGAATGGCGACCTCCTTGTGCTCTGCTCCGGCTGGACGGATGTGAAGCAGGCCATACGGCCCAAGCAGCCTGCCTTCCGCGACGCCATCCTGCCCACCTGGGTGTGCCGCAGCGCGGACGGCGGCAGGACCTGGACACAGACCAAGGCCTTCCCCGAGGCGGAGGAAGGCTGGAGCCCCTACATCCCCTTTGGCGACATCAAGCAAGGCGCGGACGGCGCGCTGCATGTGTCCTGCTACCACGGCAAGTTTGCGGCCCCGGAGAAGAGCATGAAGCTGCACCCGCTGCGCTCCTGGCACCTGCGCAGTGATGACGATGGCAGGACATGGAAGCCCGTCTCCATCATCCACCCCACCGGCAACGAGACCACGCTGCTGCACCTGGGCGGCAGGCGCTGGCTGGCCGCCGCGCGGGAGACGGCCATGGACCTCTTCATCTCCGAGGACGACGGCCAGACCTGGGGCCAGCCGAACCGCGTGACGCAGAAGAACGAGATCAACGGCCACCTTGTACGGCTGGCGGACGGCCGTATCCTGCTGGCCTATGGCAACCGCATCAAGACGGAGGGGCAGTTCGGCGTGCTGGCAAAGCTGAGCAGCGATGAAGGCAGTACCTGGGGCGAGCCCATCCGCATCGGCCACACCAGCATCTGGGACTGCGGCTACCCCAGCACCGTGCAGCGCGCGGATGGGAAGCTCGTCACCGCATGGTATGCCGGATCTTCCGACTACCACGCCCGCTACCACATGGCCGTGGCCATCTGGGACGCGCCCGCGAAGTGATCCCGCAGGCACGCTGAAGCGTGAGCAACCCACCCAGCCCCCGGCCTGAATGGACACCCAGAAACGCCACCCTGCCTGCATCCTCGGCACCTGCTGCGTGCCGTGGACGCCGGACTTCGAATTCGACGAGGCCACCTTCCGCCGCTCCGTGCGGCATCAAATCGCCAGCGGCATCCGCGATGTGTACATCTTCGGCACGGCGGGAGAGGGCTACGCGGTGACGGAGGCGCAGTTCGACGCGGTCACGCGCGCCTTCCTCGCCCTCGCCCCGCAGGGCATGGTGGGCCTCATCAGCCTGTCGCTGCCCGCCGTCATCCACCGCATTGAGCGCGCGCGGGGCATGGGCGCGCGGCGTTTCCAGCTCAGCCTGCCAGGCTGGGGCGCGCTGAATGATGCGGAGATGGCCACGTTTTTCCAGGAGACGTGCGGCCGCTTCCCCGACTGCGACTTCCTGCACTACAACCTCATGCGCGCCGGCCGCATCATCACGGGGGTGGAATACGGCGCGCTGGCGCAGCGGCACCCGAACCTCGTCGCCACGAAGAACAGCACGGCGGATGAGGCGCGCCTGCGCAGCCTCATGGTGGACGCGCCGCAGCTCCAGCATTTCATCACGGAGGGCGGCTTCCCCACCGCCGCGATGATGGGGGAGTGCGGCTTCCTCATCTCCTACACCTCCACCCACTTTGCCCGCGCGTCGGAGTTCTTCGCCGCGGGCCGCAGGCAGGATGCCGCCGCCATGGCCGCCATCGCGCAGGACTTCCCCGTGCTGATCGACGCCTTCAAGACGGCCGTGGCCGGCGGCGCGCACATGGACGGCGCGTATGACAAGCTCTTCTGCCGCGTGCACGACGCCCGCTTTCCCCTGCGCCTGCTGCCGCCCTACGCCTGCGTCAGCGACGCCGCCTTTGACCACTACCTGTCCCTCCTGCGCCAGAACGCGCCGCATTGGCTGCCCGCCGCCCCCCCATGAAACCGATCTGCCTGACCACCGCCGTGCCGTTCCTGGAGGCAGCCCCCGGGGCGGAGCCGCCCGTGGCGGAGTTTGACATGCGCGTGCTGCGCGGCCTGCCCGCCGGCGCGCCCTGGCCGGAGGAGGATGCCGCGCAGGTGCGGGCCATGTTTTGCACCGCGCCGCCGCCGAACCTCGCCGCCTTCAAAAACATGCGCTGGCTGCAGATCGAGTCCGTGGGCTTCTCCCAGCTCTTTCCCTTCCGTCTGGCGGACAAGGGCATCACCGTCACCAACGCGCGCGGCCTTTTCGACAGCGCCATCGCGGAATGGAACATCGCCATGATGATCAATCTGGTGCGGGACGTGCGCACGCTCATCCGCCACCAGGACGCGGGCATCTGGGAGCGCTCCGCACAGTTCACCGGGGAGATCCGCGGTCGGACGCTGGGCATCTGGGGCTACGGCGGCATCGGGCGGGAGACCGCGCGCGTGGCCAAGGCCATGGGCATGCGCGTGCATGTGCTCACGCGCTCCGGCATTACCACCCGCACCTACTCCACCTGCACCCCCGGCACGGGGGATCCGGATGGGACCATGCCGGACGCCTGCTTCACCACCCAGCAGAAGAAGGCCTTCCTGCGCGGGCTGGACTTTCTGCTGCTGGCCCTGCCGCTGACAAAGAAGACGGACGGCCTCATCACGGAGGCAGACCTGCGCCTGCTGCCGAAGGGCGCCTTTGTGCTGAACCCCGCGCGCGGCACCTTGATCCAGGAGCAGGCGCTGCTGGCCGTGCTGCGGGACGGCCACCTGGGCGGCGCGGCGCTGGACACCCACTACCACTACCCGCTGCCGCCGGAGCATCCGCTGTGGCAGTTCCCCCACGTCATCCTGACACCGCACATCTCCGGCACCTCCTTCTCCGCCAACTACAGCAGCGGCCTGCTGGACATCTTCCGCCAGAACGCGCGCCGCTTTGCCGCCGCGCAGCCCCTGTTCAATGTCATCCCGCCCATCGACCTCCAATGAAAATCACCCGCGTCCGCACCCTGCTGTCCACCGCCCCGCAGCGCGACGTTTTCATGAAGTCGCGCATCCGCCGCTCCGCCGCGTTCATCGTCATCGAGACCGACACCGAGCTGACCGGGCTGGGGGAGACGTATGCCGGTTACTTCGTGCCGGAGATGATCCCGACCATGGTGGAGTTCTACGCGCCCATCCTGGAAGGCCAGTCGCCGCTGGAGGTGGATGTGCTGTGCCGCCGCATGTTCACCGCGGGCAAGTTCTGGGCGCGCGTGGGCCTGGGCTCCATCGTGCTCAGCGGCATCGAGGCCGCGCTGCTGGACCTCAAGGGAAAGATGCTGGGCGTGCCGGTGTATGAGCTGCTGGGCGGTCGCTGCCACGACACTCTGCCCTGCTACGCCACCGGCGGCACCAGCCCGCATGACCGGGGCGAGCTGGCAGGCAAGGTGGAGCAGTACCTGGGCCTGGGCTTCCATGCGGTGAAGCTGGGCGCCGGCACCTACCGCCCGGGGCACCCCATCGTGGCCTCCCGCACCGCGCAGGAGGCGCGCGACGTGGAGGTGGGCAAGATCGAGTTTCTGCGCGAGCGCTTTGGCGACACCTTCCAGCTCAACCTCGACGCGCACATGGACTTCCTGGGAGAGGCGGACCACGTCTGGAGCCTGCCCACCGCGCAGTTTGTGCTCAAGGCGCTGGAGGCCTACCCCATCGGCTTCTTTGAGGAGGCGCTGCCCTACACCGACATGCGCGCGTACAGCGCGCTGCGCGCCAGCACCACCATCCCCGTGGCCGGCGGGGAAACGCTGACCAGCCTGGAGGAATGGCGCGACTGGCTGGAGCACAAGCCCTTCGCCCTCGCCCAGCTCGACGCGTCCTTCATGGGCGGCATCATGAACTTCATCAAGATCGCCCGCCTGTGCGAGCTTCAGGGCGTCTCCATCGCCACGCACGCGTGGTCCGCCACGCCCGGCGTCGCCGCGAACCTGCACGCCGCCTTTGCCTGCCGCAACACAGCCGTGTGCGAGATGGCCGCCTACAACCCCTCCCGCCCCGAGCTGAACACCCACATCCATGCCCCGCTGCTGACGGACCTGTGGATCGAGCCGCCCGTCATCGAAAACGGCCGCATCCGCCTGGCCGACACGCCCGGCCTCGGCGTGCGCCTGCCCGAAGGCTTCCTCGATCGCCACCCCTTCCAGCCCGGCAGCGGCGAGTTCAGCTCCGTCACCGGCAAGATGCTGCAGCCATGACCATGAGGCAACGCTGAGCAAGGCCACCGCCCCCGACGCGCAAACGCCCAACGCGGCCACGCCACGGCAGGCAGGTAGGGCTGGTGGTCCCCCACCAGCCGAACGGGAGAACGTAAGCGCTGGGCGCGCGAACGCCTCTGGACCTCCTTGATCACCCTCGGCACGCGGCGGCGCTTGGAGGACCAAGCGCCCTACCACGCGCTGGGGCACGCGGACGGCCCATG
>CAZPSQ010000189.1:8022-11571 GCA_964588755.1 uncultured Prosthecobacter sp.
ACCCTCGGCACGCGGCGGCGCTTGGAGGACCAAGCGCCCTACCACGCGCTGGGGCGCTCGAACGGTCAAGGCGCGGACGACGCGGCAGGTAGGGCTGGTGGTCCCCCACCAGCCGAGCGGGAGAACGTAAGCGCTGGGCGCGCGAACGCCTCTTGACCCTCTTGATCACCCTGGACACGCGGCGGCGCTTGGAGGACCAAGCGCCCTACCACGCGCTGGGGCACGCGGACGGCCCATGTGAGAACGACGCGCCGGGCACGCGGCTCTCGCTCACTCCCGCCGCGCGGGCTTCACGGACATCAGCAGCAGGCCGGCGACCAGCACACCCACCGCCGAGCCGATGATCAGCAGGCTGAGGTCCACCTGTTTCTCCTTGAACCATCCGCCGAGGTACGCCGCCACACCGCCGACAAGGCAGGACAGAAAATTCAGCAGGCCGTAGCCGGTGGCGCGGTGGCGCGGCTCCACCACCTGGCAGAGGATGGGCATCATGTTCGAATCCGAGCACCCGCGTGCGAAGCCGAACACGATCATGCCCGCGATGGTCAGCCACAGCACGCTGGCGTGCGCCGTCATGAAGACAAAGGGCGAGGCCAGCGTGAGCGCGATGGCTGGCACCAGCACGCGGCCACGCGCGCTGCTGCGGCTCCACCGGTCCGCCCATGCGCCCCCGGCCAGCACGCCGAACAGCGCCATCACCTGCATGTAGGCCGTGGCGGTGAAGCCCGCCGTGCCCTGGCTGAGGCTGAACTTTTCCTGCAAAAAGGTGGGCATCCACGTCATGAAGGCCCAGCCGGCAAAGCCCAGCAGGCTCCAGTGCAGGCCCAGCACCCACAGCCGCCGGTTGCCCAGAAGCGCGCCCAGGATCTGCGCCACCGGCTCATGCGCGGAGGCGGTGGCAGTGGTGGCGGCCGTTGTGGCCCCGCCTGCGGCGCGTGGCGCGGCGGGCGCGTCCCGCAGCAGAATGCCCACCAGCACCGCATACGCCACGCCAAAGCTGCCGAACACCATGAAGCTGGAGTTCCACCCGTAATGCTCCGCCATCCACCCCCCCATGCCGCCCATGGCCATGCCCGCGTAGATGCCCGTCATGTGAATGCCCGTGGCCAGGGACCGCGTGCTGCCACGGTGATAGTCCGCAATCAACGCCAGCGACGCCGGGATGTAGCACGCCTCGCTGATGCCCATGAGAATGCGCGTGGCCAGCAGCTGCTCATACGTCTGCACATAAGCCGTGGCCCAGGTGACGGCCGACCACACGGCCAGGCTGGCAAGGATGACACGGCTGCGGTTGAAGCGGTCCGCGCACCAGCCGCCCACCGGGCTGAGCACCCCATACACCACCAGGAACCACATCGTCAGCGCGCCGAAGTCGTCATCCCCCATGGGGATCGCCTCCTTGATGGAGCTGCGCATGGTGTTCAGCATCACGCGGTCCAGGTAGTTCAGGCAGCCCACCACCCACAGCAGCCCCACCACCAGCCAGGCACCCGGCAGCGGGCGGGTGTCTGCGGCGGGGGCAGCGGCGGGGGCAGCGGCGGGCGCGGTGTCGGTCTCAGTCTCAGCAGGCGTGGGCATTCACTTCAAACGTCGTGCCCGCCGCTCTTTCACATCCACCCGCAAAATCGTGGCTGGTCATCCCACCGGACCAGCACAGTGTCCTGGTGGCATGGCGTAGAGTTCAGACAGTCACACCCACCCACATCCATCATGCGCACACTCCTCCAAGGTCTCCTCCTCGCTGCTGCGTCTGCCGTGCTGCCCCTGTCGGCGGCCGAGCAGGTGTTCTTCTCCTTTGATGACCACAGCATCCCGCTGCAGCACAACTTGAAGCTCACCCTGGTGCCCGTCACCAAGCACCCGGAGAACCCCGTGCTGCGGCGCGGGCCCGCAGGCGCGCCGGACCACGGCCACGCCGCGCTCTACGGCACCGTGCTGAAGCAGGGCGACACCTTCCGCATGTGGTACCTGGGCATGCATGAGACGGAAAACCTGAAGGGCCAGGCCCCCGGCTGGTGGCGGCCCATGTGCTACGCGGAGAGCAAGGACGGCGTGCATTGGACCAAGCCGGAGCTGGGCCTTTACGAGTTCAACGGCAGCAAGAAAAACAACATCTGCCTCATCGAGAGCGACGTCCACTCCCTCACCCGCGTCAATGACTTCCTCTCCGTCCTGCATGACCCTGAGGACCCCGACCCCGCGCGCCGCTACAAGTGCGCCTACATCGCCCACCAGCCGTTTGAGGATGTGAAGGGCGGCCGCAGCAAGATCGGCCCGGATGAAAAACGCTGGGGTTCCTTCGTCTGCGCCACCAGCGCCGACGGCCTTTCCTGGAAGGTGGTGGGCGACAGCCCCGCCAACGCGGGGGGGGAGCGCTTCGAGGTCAGCGGCTTGTACAAATTTGGCGACTTTTACTACGGCACGGGGCAGCTCCTCAGCCCCTGGGCCAGCCGCCCGGATGGCAGCGAGGTGGGCCGCGTGATGCTGGGCTACCGCTCCCCGGACTTCGTCAAATGGTCCAAGGCCAAGGCCTTCTCCCTGGCGCGCGCAGGCCAGCTGGCGAACCCGCCTGTGAAGGGCCAGCAGATGCACATGGGCGCGGGCCTGTGGAACCGTGGGAATGTGATGGTGGGCCTGCACGGCATGTGGCAGGACGCCGAGGCCAAGCCGCCGAAGGGCGAGGGCTGGAACTACGGCGTGCGCGTGGACCTGGGCCTCTGCGTCAGCAACGACGGCATCCACTTCCGCGAGCCGGTGGCCAGCTTCCCCATCATCCCCCGTGGCAAGGAAGGGGTGGACTGGGACGACATCGCCATCCTGCAAGGTCACGCCTTTGTGAACGAGGGGGACAAAACCATGATCTGGTATTCCCACTGGGACACCGGCGGCAAGCTCAAGAACATGGAGATCGGCCTCGGCACACTGCGGCGGGATGGCTTTGGCCATCTGTCCCCCCAGGTGGCGGGCAACGAGGCGGAGTTCATCACCACCACCTTCACCGGCGGCAAGGTGACGCTGAATGTGGACGGGGTCAGCGCGGAGTCGCCCCTGACGGTGCAGTTGATCGACCACCTGGACCAGCCTGTTGAAGGCTATGAGGCGAAGGTGACGAAGAGCGGCCTGCATGAGGCGGCGCCCTTCGCCAAACCACTGCCAGCGGGGAAGAAAGTGGCGCTGCGCGTGGTGTTCCCGGCGGGGAGCGCGGCGAAGGTGTATGCGGTGTATGTGGAGTAGGCCCCTGGGCCGCTCCGGCCACGCGCCAGCGTCCTGGGGTGAGGTGGCTGGGATGCAAGGCGCAGGCCTTGCATCGGCGACACCGCTTTGGAGGCGGTGAAGCCTGCGCTTTGGCCTTTGCACCCACGCAAGTCCACAGTACCGCTGGCCCATTGGCCTGCGGACGAGCGTCCCCTGATCCACGCCACACCCAGGGCCATCGCGAGGAGCCAGGAGACGCCACGCCACACCCAGGGCCATCGCGAAAGTCAGGAGACGCTCGCTGCAGCCGAATGCGGCAGCAGTACTTTCCCAAGCCCTCGCTGGCGAGAGTCC
>CAZPSQ010000190.1:0-11570 GCA_964588755.1 uncultured Prosthecobacter sp.
AACGACCTCCGACTGGATGGAACTGGAAAAGCAGCGCGGGATTTCCGTGAGTTCCACCGTTCTACAGTTTGAGTACAAGAACAGCATTGTGAACCTGCTGGACACCCCGGGTCATAAAGACTTCTCCGAGGACACCTACCGCGTGCTCACGGCCGTGGACGCGGCCATCATGGTGATCGACGCCGGTAAAGGTATCGAGGCGCAGACGCGCAAGCTGTTTGAAGTCTGCCGCCGCCGTGGCGTGCCCATCTTCACCTTCATGAACAAGCTGGACCGCCCGGCGCGCGAGCCGCTGACGCTGCTGGATGAGCTGGAGACGGTGCTGGGCATCGGCGCCTGCGCCATCAACTGGCCGTTGGGCCTGGGGCAGCAGTTCAGGGGTGTGTATGACCGCATCAAGAAGGACGTCCATCTCTTCGAGCGCACCGTGCATGGCGCCTACCGCGCGCCGGAAAAGGTGGGCGGACTGGAGGACGAGTTCATTGGCAAGCATGTGTCATCCGACGCACTGGAGCAGGCCAAGATGGAGATCGAGATGCTGGAGGGCGCTGGCCATGCCTACGACCGCAAGAAGATCGACCGTGGCGAGCTGACGCCCGTTTTCTTCGGCAGTGCCAGCAACAACTTCGGCGTGCAGCTTCTGCTGGATGGCTTCCTGGAGCTGGCCCCGCCGCCGGAACCACGCATGTCTGCCGACGGCCGCGTCATTGAACCCACCGACGAAGGCTTCTCCGGCTTCGTCTTCAAGATCCAGGCCAACATGGACCCGCGCCACCGCGACCGCATGAGCTTCGTGCGCATCGTCAGCGGCAAGTTCGAGCGCGACATGCAGGTGACGCACACGCGCACGGGCAAGCTGGTGCGTCTGGCCAACTCGCAAAAGCTCTTCGCCCAGGACCGCGAGACGGTGAACGAGGCGTATGCGGGCGACGTGGTCGGCATCGTGGGCAACCACGGCTTCGGCATTGGCGACACCCTGGCCGCTGATCCGAAGCTGAAGTTTGACGAAATCCCCCGCTTCGCTCCGGAAGTGTTCGCCTTCCTGCACAACCCCAGCACCGCCCACTACAAGCGTTTCCGCGACGGCCTGGAGCAGCTCCTCAGCGAGGGCGTGGTGCAGCAGTTCACCCAGCCGCACGCCGGCCAGCGCGTGCCGCTGCTGGGTGCCGTGGGTCCGCTCCAGTTTGAAGTGGTGCAGTTCCGTCTGGAAAGCGAATACAACGCCCAGAGCCGCCTGGAAAACGCCCCCTACACCGTGATGCGTTGGGTCCGTACCAAGGACGGCGGCAGCATCGAAGATTTTGATATTCCTGGCGGCGTGACCACCGCCCAGGACGCCGAAGAGCGCTGGGTCGTCTTCTTCAGCGACCAGTGGGCCATCAACTACTTCGAACGGCGGAACCCCAACGCAGAACTCTCCGAAATTCCTTGGGATGAGGTGGAGAAGAAGGCAGACGCTTAGGCGGCCGACGTTTCTTGAGACAGGATCACGAAGGATTGGCCGTACCGATTTGCGAACGGCGTTGACGATTCGGTGTGTTTTCTTTCTGGCAAAAAGATGAGGAGATGGATCGAAGCCTTCTTTGATGGGCGAGGGCTTTTCCGCCCCCATCGGACACCCTTTTTACCCAAGAAAGGACTCGCTACAGGCACTAAGCTCTCAGGTTCCCACAACCCAATCCTGCATCATCCTGAAATCCTGTTAATCCTGTCAAAACAGCCCACGTAACATCCCAGGGCCTCAACTTTCCACCGCTCGTCCATCATGAAACCCAAGATCGTCGTCATCACCGGCTGCACGCGTGGCCTGGGCCGCGCCATGGTGCCTCGTTTTGTCAAGGCAGGCTGGAATGTGGCGGGGTGCGGGCGCAGTGAGAAGCATGTGGCAGAACTACAGAAAGAGTTTCCAGCCCCGAATCTGTTTCAAACATGTGATGTCTCACAGGAGTCAGACATCGCCGCTTTCTGCACTGCCATCCTCGAAAAACTCGGCGCGCCTGATCTGGTGCTGAACAACGCGGCCATCATCAATCCCAATGCGCCGCTGTGGAAAACCAGCGCGGAGGAGTTCAGCCGCATTGTGGACATCAACATCAAAGGCCCTGCCGCGATGATGCGGCATCTGCTTCCTGCCATGCTTCAACGCGGCAGCGGGGTGGTGGTCAACTTCTCCTCCGGCTGGGGCCGCGTGACAGCGGCGGATGTGGCGCCCTACTGCGCCACGAAGTGGGCCATTGAGGGCCTCTCCATGGCCACGGCGCAGGACACCGCGGGCAAGGTGGCCGTGATTCCCATGAACCCCGGCATCATCGACACCGACATGCTGCGCAGCACCTTTGGCGGCAGCGCGGGCGGCTTTCCGGATGCGGAGGACTGGGCGGACCGCGCGGTGCCTTTCTTCATGAAGCTCGGCTCCAAGGACAACGGCAGGCCGATGACCGTCCCCGGCGGTTAAGGCGAGGCCTTTCATCCACGTCATCCCGCCTTGACCTTTGACCTTTGACCTCTTGACTGAGGTCCCATGCGCCTTCTCATCACCGCCGGCCCGACGCGGGAGCCAATCGACCCGGTGCGGTATCTCTCCAACCGCTCCTCTGGGAAGATGGGCTACGCGCTGGCCGAGGCGGCGCTGGAGGCCGGACATGAGGTGATCCTCGTTTCCGGACCGGTGAGCCTGACAGCACCCGCAGGCGCCACCCAGGTGAAAGTGGAGACAGCGCGGCAGATGTACGAGGCCGTACATGCGCATCTGCCGGGCTGCGCCGCCGCCATTTTCAGCGCCGCCGTGGCGGATTACCGGCCTGCCCAGGTGGCGGCAGACAAGATCAAGAAGAGCACCGAAACCCTGACCTTGGAGCTGGAGCGCACGGAGGACATCCTGGGCTCGACTCGGTCAAAATTCGGCTTTTCCGGCTTTCTCGTCGGCTTTGCGGCGGAGACGCAGAACCTCCTGGAGCACGCGCAGGACAAGCTGGCGCGCAAGCAGTGCGACATGATTGTGGCCAACGATGTGTCCCAGGCGGGCATCGGGTTTGACAGCGCAGAAAACGAAGTCACCCTCTGCCTCCCCGGCGGACGTACGATCCTGGTCCCCAGACAGTCGAAGTCCGCCCTCGCGCGCGAATTGATCGCGCGCATCACCCAGCTTGCAAACCCCACCGCCCCGAAGTGAACGAACTCCTCCTCACCGCCATTGAAGCCGCGCAGGCCGCTGGCCAGCTCATCAAAACCAACTTCGGCTCCGAGCTGACGGTGAACGAGATGCAGCGCCACGACATCAAGCTGGAGCTGGATGTGCGCAGCCAGCAGCTCATCACCACCATGATCCTGGCCAAGTTCCCCGACCACGCCATCCTGGGCGAGGAAGGCGGAGATGTGGGCGGCAACGGCGACATCGAATGGATCGTGGACCCCATCGACGGCACGGTGAACTACTTCTTCGGCATCCCGCACTTCTGCGTGTCCATCGGCGCGCGCAAACGCGAGTCCAAGGAGCTGCTGGCCGGCGTCATCTTTGACCCCATGCAGAATGAAACCTGGACGGTGAGCCAGGACGACCCGCCCATGCTCAATGGCAAACCCATCAGCGTCAGCAGCCGTGCCACCATGGCCGAGGCCGTGGTGACGGTGGGCTTCTCCAAGAGCAAAGAGGCGCTGGACCTGGGCTTTGACCGCTACAAGCGCATCTCCTACGAGGTGCGCAAGACGCGCATGCTGGGCAGCGCCGCGCTGGCCATGGCCTACATCGCCTGCGGCCGCCTGGACGCCTATGTGGAGGAGCAGATCAGCCTGTGGGACATCGCCGCCGGCCTGCTGCTGGTGGAAAAGGCGGGCGGCAAATTCATCATTAAGCCCAGCACCACGAAGCCGGGCACCATGTTCATCTGCGCCTCGAACGGCAAGGTGCCGATCGAAGATTACCTGTGATCGCCCCTTATGCCCTACGCCGCAGCTCCCGACACCCGCGAAGTCATCCTGGAGGCCCGCGAACTTACCCGTGAATTTGACGGGGTGAAGGCGCTCGACCGTTTCAGCTTCAAGCTGCGGCGGGGCGAGGTGCTGGGCCTGCTGGGCGCCAACGGCGCTGGCAAGACCACGGCGATGAACTGCCTGCTCGGCCTCACGCTGCCCACCTCGGGGGAGCTCATGGCCTTTGGCAAACCGCTGCAGTCGCACCGCATTCAGATCCTGCGCCGGTCGAATTTCTCCTCCGCCTACACAGCCCTGCCGGCGAACCTGCTGGTGTGGCAGAACCTGCTGGTCTTCGCGCGCATCTACGGCGTGCCGAACCCCAAAAAGAAGATCGCGGAGCTGCTGGAGCTGCTGGAAATTTCCCACCTGGACAAACGTGTGACCGGCCAGCTCTCCGCTGGCGAGTCCACCCGCGTGAACCTTTGCAAGGCCTTCCTCAACGACCCCGAGCTGCTGATGCTCGACGAGCCCACCGCCAGCCTGGACCCGGACATCGCGGACAAGGTGCGCAAGGTGGTGCGCAAAGTGCAGAAGGAACGCAACATCGGCATCCTCTACACCTCCCACAACATGCGGGACATCGAGGAGGTGTGCGACCGTGTGATCTTCCTGCACAAAGGCAAGATCGTCTGCGAAGGCACGCCGGATGACATCGTGGCCCGCAGCAGCAGCGCCACGCTGGAGGATGTGTTCATCAAGATCGCCCGTGACGGGGAAATCGTGGATGAGGACGAGAAGAAGGAGAAAGCATCATGAGTTTCCACATCATCAGCGCGCTTGTGCTGCGCTATCTGTTTTTGTACACCCGCACACCCATGCGCATGGTGGAGCTGATTTTCTGGCCGCTGGTGGACTTGGTGGTGTGGGGGAATGTGACGGTTTTCATCCAGAAGAACACGGACAAGGAGTTCGGCAGCTTCATCCTGTTCTTTTTGGGCGCAATGATCCTGTGGGACATCCTTTTCCGGGCCCAGCAAGGCGTGGCCATCTCCTTCCTGGAAGACGTGTGGACACGCAATTTGCTGAATGTCTTCGTCGCCCCCGTGCGTACCGTGGAATACCTCAGCGCCACCTTTGCCGTGGGTTTCCTGCGCATCCTGGTGACCTGCGTGGTGATGGCCCTCGTTTCGTGGATCGGCTATTCGTTCAATATCTTCCAGCTCCACTGGTGGCTGGTGCCGTTCTTCCTGAACCTCATGGTTTTTGGCTGGGCGCTGGGCATGATCTCCACCGCGCTCATTCTCCGCTGGGGGCAGGCTGCGGAGTCCCTCGCCTGGGCTGTCCCGTTCTTCATCCAGCCCGCTGTCGCCGTTTTTTACCGCGTCGAAGACATGCCCGCCTGGGCGCAGCCACTGGCCTGGTGTTTCCCTGCCACCCATGTCTTTGAAGGCATGCGGGAGGTGATGAAAAGCGGCACCATGAACTGGAGCCATCTCTGGTTCAGCGCAGGACTGAATGTGATCTACCTCGCCGCGGCCGGAGCGCTCTTCGTGTGGGTGCTGAACCTCACGCGCAAGCGCGGCCTGCTGACAAAGTTTGCCACGCAGTAGCGCCTCACTTCCACACGCCCGACGCGCGCAGAACCGTCTCATGCACGGCGATGTCGTGCGCCGCATCCCAGGCCAGCTTCTTTTCGCCGCCCACCACCTTTGCCAGATCCCGGAACTCCCCATCATAGCGCCCTTTCGGAACCTCGAGCTGGAATGACTGGGTGCCCTTCTTGTAGCCGCCGCGAGCCTTGGTCAGCGAGAGGTTCACTTTCCCGCTTTCCAGCGGTACAATCTCAAAAGTCCCCTCCGTTCCCGTCACACTGAAGCGTCGGCGCGGGCCTCCAAACGGATCGGCGTGGTTCACACGGATGGTGGCCGTGGCCTTGGCGTACTGCAGCACCGCCATCTGATTGTCCTGCACCCCGTCCGTGCCCGCCGGCGTGGAAAAGCCGGTCACGGACTGTGGCTCGCCAAGGATGGTCAGCGCGGCGTCGATGATGTGGCAGCCCAGCTCAAACAGGCCGCCGCCCGGCAGTTTGCCAATGGCACCCCGCGTCCCCGTGTCCGCCAGCTTGCCCATCGCAGCGTCGATCTCGGTGATCTCCCCCAGCCAGCCATCACGCACCGCCTGGAAAAGCAGCTCAAAGGCAGGATTGTAGCGCAGCATGTAGCCCATCTGCACGGTCAGGCCACGCTTCTCCGCCTCCAGGCGCATGGCCTTGAAGTCCGCATGCTCCAGCGCGCCTGGCTTGTCCAGATGCACATGCTTGCCGGCCTGGATGCAGCGCAGCGCGCTGGGGCAGGACTCCTCCACCGCTGTCTCCACAATCACAGCCTTGAGGTCTGGTGTGTTCAGCAGCTGGTCCTCCGTCAGCAGCGGAATGCCATCATAGCCCTTCTTCTTCGCGGCCACGCCCACCACCTCCCACAGCTCCGGCAGGGACCTTACGGCCGCCATCTTTCCCGCCGCGTGGGAGTGTTCAGTCCCGATCTGGCCGATGCGCAGACGGGTGCTGGCAGCGGCATGGGCATGGGCGGCCACGGCGGCGCTGCCGCAGGCGAGGAGAAAGGAGCGTCGGTTCATCATAAAGGCACTTCACGACAAACGACGCACACGGACGCTTTTCTCAAGCGATCAATCCGCCGCGTCTGCAATCGCAATCGCCGCGATCACCGGCACCTGGATGGGCAGGGTGACGACATCGATCACACCATTGCGGATGCGCTCCCCGGTCGTCACGCGGCCGGAGAAGGAGTCGCGAAATTCAAGCCCTGCGCTCAGACAACTGCTCAGGGTGAGGCTGGCAAGGATGAGTGGCAGAAGAACAAGTTTGGGTTTCATGATGAGCGTGCGGGTTGGCGCACGCCGGACCATGGGCCACCGTCCGCTCAATGCCTCATTGATGCTTTGCATGATGGCATCGGGTTTGTGAATGCCCAGCCCTACTGCCCCCTGGTCTCTTTTTTCGGCGGCTCCAGCAGCACCTGGGCCATCTGCTCAGGCGTCAGCTCGAACTCCACGGTGCCACGCTCCTCCGCATGCCAGAGGCTGGCATTCATCCGGTCGATCCATTCGTCGTCGGTGGCCTGGAGGATCACCTTCTGCTCTCTCGGTGTCCACATGCGGATCGAACAGCCCCGGTTTTCGTTGATCTGCCACAGGCTGCTCTGGTCCCGGTAGGACATGTAGCGTCCGTCGCGCTGCACGACCTGCAGGTTCATCACCTTGTTCTCCCGCAGGTCCGTGTCCTCAAGCACGAGAAAGAAATCATCGCCCAGGTCGCGTCCGCGCACCCGTGCTGCGCTGTGGGCCTCGACGGAGAACAAGGCGGAGGAGAGGCGGTGCACGCGGCCGTGCATCTCCCACGCATCGCGCAGCCACGCGTAGGCGTTGAGCTCCAGCTTCAGGCCGGGGCGGATGAGAAACTCATTGTCCTGGGTCCATAGCTGACGGAACGGCAGGGTGGCGACGCGCTTCATCTCATGCACCACCAGCCGCAGCCGCCAGCGCCGCGTGATGGCGACCTCGCGTTTCAGGCGCAGGCTCTGAAGCACCGCATCCAGTGTTTTGCGGCCGTTGTACATCGCGTCGTTGCCAATGCTTTGCCGCCACAGTGTCGTGGGTGGATGGTGCTTGAACAGGGCACGCGTGTGGTCGGTGTGCATCCAGGAGTCATATCCGGTGTCATTGGTCGGGAGGTCGCTATAGCTTCCCTCGGGCGGCCATTCCTGGCCTTCGTTGATTGGCGCAAACTCGGCGATGCTGGCCACTTCATCCCTGCCCAGGCCGGTGATGCGCAAGGTCGGCCACAGCCCGCGTCCTGGCGTCTTGTCAGCAGGGTCAGCTTTGCCAAATTTCAGGCCAAGCTTGGGTGCCTTCGCATAGCTCAATGGCGGCGGTGTGATCCAATCGATCCGCCATGCGCCCGCGATTAAAGGTGCGGCAGCCAGCGCGCCCATCATGCAGCACAGGCCGACCCATCGCTGCCGCGGCACCGTGACCAACCACCAGGCCACCATCAGTCCGAAGTGTGCAGACAGCGCAGCCACGAAAGTGCCCGCCTGTTGCACGTGATGCTGCTCCAAGGTGACCTTCGCGGTCTCTCTGAAACCCTCCTGCATGCCCAGCCACACACCAGCCGCCACGATCGCCAGCACGGCCAGCGTGATCACCTGACGTGACGAGGACGTCAGCGCCGTCAGGGTGCCGATGGCCGCGCACACCAGTCCGCCTGCGAGGAGCACGGCACCGGTCATCGCCACCCATTGGCCTGCGCCGAGGCCAAACCCACCCCAGGTGGTCGCCGTGACCAGCAACGCGGGCAAGATCACCGAGCTGAACAAAAAGAGCACCTTCCCCCACCACAGCGCCGCCTGGCCTGCCGGCCGCGTCAGAATGAAAGTGTCCGTGTTCGAAGGTGTGTCCGCGCTGACACAACGCCAAACCAGCGCCGCCGCAGTCAGGACCGCGCCAGCCTTCAGCCACAGGTCAAGGTCAGCGATCGATAGCTTGGAGAATTGAGTCTTCGCCTGATACGTGCGATGCCACTGGCGCAACACGAGCACGACGAGCCACAAGGCCACCAGCCCGGCTTGATGCCGCCACTCTGTCCGGCATTGATGGAGAACTCGGGAGAATACAGGAGCGGCACTCATGGTTGGCGGAATTTCCAGGCACGTTTTTCAGGCAGGTATTCGAAGTCGCTCACCTTCAGACGGCGGAAAAGCGGCCACCTCTCGTGGTCAGGCATGCGCTTCTTCCAAAAGTCACTGCCGTCTGCCGTCAGCAATTTTGGAAACGGCTGGCCGCTGTTGCGTGGCGGCATGTCACCACCGATGGCCTGCCAGCGGAGGCAGAGATCAAAGGCCTCCACCGACCCGAAGTTCGCCGCCTGCATCAGTTTGAAGATGGCGCTGTGATGGTGATCTTGAGCGCCAGCCATGGGCAGGATGGTGTCCACCTGCTGGCGCACGGCTGTCTCAACCTGCGGCCGCAACGCAGGGTCCTTGTCGAGATGTTCGGCAATGTAGCCATTGATGTCATTCGGAATCTCCCGCATCAGCCGCGCGTTGGACTCCTCGTCATTCCACGCCATCAGCAGCTCCTCCCCGCTCCGGGGCAAATGATGCATGCTGAGCACCTGCGGCTTCAGCCGCTTGGCGGCCTCGGCCCACCCCTTGCTCACCACCAGGCTCGCCAGGCCCGAGCTTTGCAGCGCGCGGTCGATCAGCACTTCCCGCTGTTCATCAGTGACATAACGTTCGAGTTGGTTGTTCGGCGGCCGGTTCGTCCAGCCCGGCCAGGTCTGCGAGCGCAAGTCCAGCATCAGCGGCAGGTGGTGCCGGCCCAGCGGCTCAAACGCCTGGGCGATGAGCGGATGCGCCGCCGATTTGTAAACAGCCTCAGTGACGGATGCCGTGGAGAAAAGATCATACACATAGCGCCGGGCCTCTTGCTCCGTGCTTTCGGCAGCCAGCGGCTTGATCGTTGCCATGCGCTCCTGGAAGGCTTTCAGCTCACGCCCGGCGTACAAGATGCGCGACTCACTCCACTGGATATCCTTGCCGAAATGGGAAGGAACATCTGCCAGCCGGATCTCCGGTGACTTCCAGGTCTGCTCACTGCGTCCGAGGTAACGGCTCCGCAGCAGGATGAGCCGCAGCTTGGCCGCATCCACCCCGGTGGCCGCCCCGTCCGCATGATTGAAGATGTGGCTCCAGGTCAGGTCCACCTGGCTGCGCAGCCAGCCGGTGTGACTGGCCCGCGCGCCCAGATACCTTTGCTGCTGCACCGCTTCCAGCCACACCATCTGCTGCTGCGGGGAGTGCAGCACGGTGGCGAGGCCATTTTCCGCATTCCAATGCGTGCGCGCCTCCACATGCAGCGAGATGGTCAGCGACCCAGGCTGCGGCCCCTTGGCGGGAGTGACCCCGAGAATTTTCCAGCGCACATCCTCGCATTCCCCCTGGCTCCCCACCACCACGGGCAGGTCGATTGCCAGATCGCGCTCATACCAGTCCAGACGAAACTCCGAGGTCACGCGCAACGGCTTGTCCACATCCGGATACGGCGCGGAGAATGAGGCGAGAGTGGTGAACATCCAATCCCGCGACCACATGGGAAACTGCGAGGAAGAGAAGAACAGCGTGCCCTCCGGGAAGAATCCGCGCAGATGCTCGTCGCCACGATGCGCCTGGGCCTGGGGGGCATCCCAGGAGAAACGTGGCAGGTCGACGATCGAAGAGCGAACATCCGTGCCAGGCTGCCTGCCAGCCTGTTCGACATGGGTACGGACCACCCGCGTGGCCACATGCACGCCCTGTTTGCCCGTGTTCAATCGCGGATAGCCGGAAAGCTGCCGCCCAATTTCGCGCTCAAACCCGTCGAAGTAGGTGGTGGAGAGAGGAATGTCCATTTGCAACTGCGGCTCCAGCTGCCTCACCAGCGCCTCGTTTTGCGCCGCCACTTCTGGACTCACCAGCACCCAGAAGCGGGCCGTCAACAGTCCGAAAATAGCGACACCCACCGTCGCCCACAAACGGCGATGAAAGTGCCAGCCGTGCTGGAGATGCTTCCATGCGATCCATGCGCTCAGCACCCCGAACACCGCCCACCCGGCTGCCAGCCCAGACCACCGCTGGTAGGCGCTCGGATAAAACCGCCACAACGCCGCAATGATGTCCAGGGTCTTTGACGCCACGACGAGTCCTAGCGCCACCATGAGCAGCGCCTTCCACAACTCACGCCGGCTCCACAGCACCAGCGCTGGCAGCAGCCAGAGGGAGAAGCCTGCGGCAAAGCAAAACCGCTCTCCCATGCCCCGCAGCACATCGGCCATGGGACGGCCGGAGATCGCCAAGTAGAGTCCATTTTGCAGCACCACCGGTAGAACGATCAGCAGCAGCCAGATGAGCACCCGCGCCGTCCAGTATGCTCCTGCGGACAAAGGGCGCGTGCTGATGAAGCTGCGGTCCGTCCCCGGCCGGTCCTCCGGACACGAAAGCAGCAACGACAGGCCGCCCAGCAGAACCACCACCGGCAGATAACCCAGCCAGCCGGGCGCTGCCACTCCCGCGCGCATCGGCAGCAGCCACTCCAGATTCACCGCCAGGTCAAAGCCCAGCAGCGCCAGAAACGCGAACCAGCGCGCACGCAGGTAACGGAACTCTTTGCGGAAGTGGTGGAGGATCATGAGAGAGAAAAATGACGAAATCCGAATGACGAAGTCAGAGCCGGGATGCGGCGGGGCGGAAATGCGGTTGGCGGCTGCGGACATCCGTGCGACGATCAGCCCATGAGCGTGGCGACAAAAGACATGACGCCGGATGAGCAATATGCCGCCGTGGTGGAGAATGTGAGGCGTCTTGGTTTCCAGGTTCCTGCCAAAGGCGCGTGGCAGAAGCGTATTGGCGCAATGCGAGACAGCCCGCATTTTGACGAAGCCTTGCGCTTGGGTGCCGAGTGGCGCACGGAGGAGAATCGCAACTCTCTGGAAAAGCTGGCGGCCGAAGCTTAGGTTGTGTCGGAGAATAGTCGCTGTGATGGCGCCAAGCTGTAGGCATACGTGTGCGCGGCAGCGTCCTGGAGTGCTCCAGCCCTCTGGAGCT
>CAZPSQ010000191.1:0-11567 GCA_964588755.1 uncultured Prosthecobacter sp.
TCGCCCGCCTCGATGGCTGCAATGAACGCCACTTCGATCTCAAACCCTCCATTCGCGCCGTACCAGGCGGCGGCTTCGCTAGCGTCATCCCGCGCCTGGCGACGCCACTGGACCTGCTTCACTTCGACGCCCGCAACTTGGCCTGCGCCCGGAGCTTGTCGGCGATCTGGCAAAGACCAGCGGCGTGCCCTTTGGCAACTCCTTTGAACCCGCCACCCGGGGCTGGACCATGCCCGACCGCAGCGAGCCCGGCCATGTGGGCGACCCGCGCAGCGCCACGGCGGAGAAGGGAGAGGCGCTGTTCCAATGCTTCACAAATGGCGTGGTGCAGCTGCTGGAACGTGTCATCGCCTGGGATGGAAGGAGCTGGGAGGGCTGATCATGCGGCGCGCTTTCTTCCTCCTTTTCAGCACCTTCTCCGTGGCGGGCGCGGTGTGCCTGCTGGCCTTTGTGCTGCTCCGCTGGAACGGGCACATGAGCGCCCTGCGCGTGCCGACAGAGGCCATGGCGCCCTTTCTCCACAAAGATGACCAGATCATCTGCGAGGGCTTTTCCATGCTGTCCAAGCCCCCGGCGCGCGGCGACGTGGTGACCTTCACCACGGAGGGCGTGCCGGGCATTGTCCCCGAAGGCGCCGCGCCTGTGGTCTTCATGAAGCGTGTGGTCGGCCTGCCGGGGGACAAGCTGCAGCTTGTGGACAAGGTCCTGCTCATCAACGGCCGTCCGGCGTCCGAATACTTCGACTGTCGGGGCATCGAATATGTGCCCGCGCTGCGTGACAGCCACGGCATGGACATCGCGCATCCCTATGTGGTGCCCGAGGCGCACGTGGTCGTCTTCGGTGACAACTCCGCCAGCAGCTTCGACTCCCGCTACTGGGGCCCGCTGCCGATGAAGAACCTCCGGCACACGTACTGGTTTCATGTGAGGCGGGCGGAGGCGAAGAAAGCTGGCTAAGGGTCATACGGTCGAAAGACCAGCCTTGTCAAAAACCGAAGGTCTTGCTAGCCGACTCCCATGCTCAATGCGGAAATCACAGATCTTGTGTCGAAGCCTAGCTATGGCGAACGGTCTGAACTGATCGGCCTCCTCTGCGACTCGCTGGATGATGATAGCGTGGATGACATGGAGGAGGGCAGCATCACCACAGCCCGGCGGCGCCGCGCCGAAATGAAATCTGGAGACGATCCAGGAATGAGCGTCGATGAGTTTTGGGCGGCAGTGAAGGAAGATCGCGCGAAGCGATGAGCCACGCGGCGGGACATCCGGCAGTCGGTGTGCTGGCATGACAAGCGGTCCGACCGGGCAGGTGATGAGTTTCTCGAGGAGGTGAATGACGCCATGGAGCGAATTGCCGCTGGTCCCACGCGCTTTCACTTCTCTCACGACAATGCACGTCGCTGCCATCTGCGACAGTTTCCTTATCACATCCTGTTCGAGGTCCATCTCATGGAAATCCACCTCATTGTGATCAGGCATCACCGCAAACACCCCTCTTATGGACTCAAACGACGAGGAAAATGATGGGTATGCCCTGGCATGACGTATGAAGATGTCTCATGCCCGTCTCCCGCTCCCCCTCCTACAAATGGTACCTCTGCGGCCTGCTGCTGCTGGCCACCACGATCAACTACATGGACCGCCAGACGCTGGCAAACGCGGCGGTGCGGGTGACGAAGGAGTTTCAGCTTTCGCAGGAGCAGTACGGGGACCTGGAGCTGGCGTTTGGCTGGGCCTTTGCCATCGGCTCGCTGGTGTTCGGGTTTCTGGCGGACCGCTTCCGCATCTACTGGCTGTATCCCGTGGTGCTCAGCGGCTGGTCGTTGATGGGCATCGCCTCCGCGCACACGGACGGCTACTGGCCGCTGCTGACGTGCCGCGTGCTGCTGGGCTTCTTTGAGGCGGGGCACTGGCCGTGCGCGCTGAAGACCACCTTTGCCCTGCTGGAGCCGAAGGACCGCACCATGGGAAACAGCGTGCTGCAGAGCGGCGCGTCCATCGGCGCGGTCGTCACGCCGCCCTTGATGCTGTGGCTGATGACGGACGAGCTTTCCAGCTGGCGGCTGGCTTTCCAGGCCATCGGCGCCATCGGGCTGGTGTGGGTTGTGGTGTGGTTTCTCTCCATCCGCAAGACGGAGCTGGATGTGCCTTTTGTGGATGATCCCTCCAAGCGTGAGAGCATCTGGGACATCCTCATGGGCCGTCGTTTTTGGGCGCTGGCCATCCTGATCTTCGGCGCGCAGACCTGCTGGCACCTCTTCCGCGTGTGGCTGCCGAAGTTCATGCAGGAGGGGCGTGGCTACTCGGAGACGGAGGCGCTGGCCTTCAACTCCGCCTACTACCTGGGCACAGACGTTGGGTGCATCGCGGCGGGTTTCATCTCGCTGTGGCTGGTGCGGAAGTTCGCCCTCTCCGCGCATGGCGCGCGGCGCTGGGTGTACGCGGGGGCCACCGTGATGACCTCCTTCAGCGTGCTGCTGCTGTGGCTGCCGAAGGGCTGGCCGCTGATGGGGGCCATCCTCGTCGTGGGCGCGGGCGCGCTGGCGCTGTTTCCCTGCTACTACAGCTTTGTGCAGGAGCTTTCCGACCGCCACGTGGGCCGCATCACAGGCCTGCTCAGCACCTGGGTGTGGGCGGTTTCCTCCCCCATGCACAAGCTTTTTGGCCGGATGGTGGATGCCACGCATTCCTTCGACCTTGGCATGGCGGCCGCCGGCCTTGCGCCGTGGCTCGGCGTCATCGCCATGAAGCTGCTGTGGGATCGCGGAAAGCCGCAGCAAACGGCCGGTTGAGAGCGTTGATGGAGGATGCCGCGCTCCCTCCTTCCCTTCCTCCTGCTGCTCTCCGCCCCCCTTCTCGCGGAGGAGCCGCCGTATGAGCTGAGGCTGGAGACCGTCACCCAAGGCTACGATGGCAAGACCTGCTGGGTGCATCCACGCGCGGGGGCGATTCCCGCCCCAGGCGCAGCGCCCACCGTGGTCATGACGATGCAGAAGCTCCTGCTCACCGGCAGCGATGTCTTCTACGCGCTCAACCACACCAGCAGCGGCGACCTTGCCAGGACCTGGACGCCGCTGGTGGAGCACGACAAGACGCTGGGCCGGCGCGACGAGCCGGACGGCACCATCGTGGCCGCCTGCGACTTCACGCCGAAGTGGCATGCCAAGACGGGCAGGCTGCTCGGCATCGGCCACACCGTGCGTTATTCGGGCGACAGGGTCATCCATGAGCGGCCGCGCGAGAGCAGCTACTCCGTGTATGACGCGGCCACCGCCACCTGGACGCCCTGGGCCATGCTGGCGATGCCCAAGGAGGCGAAGTTCTTCAATTCGGGCGCCGGCTGCGTGCAGCGCGTGGACCTGGAGAATGGCGACATCCTGCTGCCCATCTACTTCAAGGCCAAGGGGGCCAAATATTACAGCGTGACCGTGCTGCGCTGCGGCTTTGACGGCACCACGCTGCGCTATCTGGGCCATGGCACGGAGCTGGCTCTGGAGTCCGGGCGCGGCATCTATGAGCCGTCGCTGATCAAATGCGCCGGGCGTTACTACCTGACACTGCGCAACGACACCGCCGGCTATGTCAGCGTCAGCGATGACGGCCAGACCTTCTCCGAGCCAAAGAAATGGTGCTGGTCCGGGACGGGCGAGGAGATCGGCAACTACAACACCCAGCAGCACTGGGTGACGCACGGCGGGCGGCTCTTCCTCGTTTACACCCGCAAGGGGGCGGACAACGACCACGTCTTCCGCCACCGCGCGCCGCTCTTCATGGCGGAGGTGGACCAGTCCACGCTCACGGTGAAACGCGGGACGGAGCGCATCCTTGTCCCTGAGCGCGGCGCGCGGCTGGGGAACTTCGGCGTGACGGAGGTCAGTGAAAACGAAACCTGGGTGACTGTGGCGGAATGGATGCAGAAGAACGGCCCGGACTACGTCATCAAGCCGGACAACCAGCATGGCGCCGACAACAGCGTGTATGCCGCGCGCATTTTGTGGAAGGACGCCAAGTAGGCGCTATGGGTGCGCCCCATGCACGTGACATCCAGCTCCAGGCCGTTTCACGCGGCGGATTTCGAGTTCGCCCAGGATCTGCTGGCAGGTGATGAGGCCGCCTGGGGGCGCTTCCACACGGAATGCGCGCCCGCCATCACCGCACGCCTGCGCGGCATGGGCGCCTCCGCCGCCGACGCGGATGATGTGCAGGGGCTGGTGATCGAGCGCCTGTGGACGCGGCAGAAGCTGGCCTCCTACAGCGGCAACGGCCCGCTGATGGGCTTTGTGCAGACCACCGCCGCCAATGCCTGGCTGGAACACCTGCGCAAGCACAAGCGGGAGGTGCATGCCAGCACCCTGGCGGGCGATGAGGAGGAAGGCGACGCGATGGACCGCCTGGCCCGCGATGAAGACGCACCCCCCCAAGACGCCCCGCTGGCAGGGCTGCTGCGCGCCGCACTGACCCAGGCCATGGGAAAGGCGGACGCCGAGGCGCTGCTGATCCTGCGCCTCTCGCTGCTGCAGGACATCAAGCAACGGGACCTGTGCGACCTCTGGGGCGGTGTGCATGAGGGCACCATCTCCGCCAAGAAGAAGCAGGTCATGCGGCAGATCCGCGACGACACGCTGGCCTACGTGGCCGAACGGGAGCCGACTTTGCAAATCACGTGGCAGGAGCTGCTGGAGGCCTGCGGCGAGGGTGCCGAGGCCATCCTGGGGCCTGCGGGTGAATGAGATTCTTTTCGACTTTCTGCACAAGTTTCCGCCCCGGCCCGCATCCAATCAGCGCTGACACCACTGTACCATGACTGACCAAGACCTCGACATCCTGACGCGCTTCCTGGGCTTCTTCGACCCGGACGTGGAAGGCCGGGCCGCCGAGCCACCCCCGCGCGACATCGCCGCCCTGCTGCAGCGCTTTGCCGCAGGCGAGGCCACCCCGGCCGAACGCGCCCGTGTGGCCACCCTGCTCAAGGAGCATCCCGAATGGGTGCGCCACCTCGCGCAGGCGATCCGCCAAAGGCCTTGAGGGGCGGCTGTTCCATCACGCGCCCACGCCAACGCCCGTTGTTTTCAGCACGGCGGCGGCCACCTCATCCGGCGTGACCTTCGCCATGCAGTCGTAGTGGCCAAAGGGGCACTCGCGCTCGAAGCACGGGCTGCACGGCACCTTGTGCTGGATCACCGTATGGAGGCCGCCCAGCGGTCCCGTCTCAATCGGGCAGGTGGAGCCGAAGATGCTCACGGTGGGAATGCCCAGCGCGGCGGCCAGATGCATGGTGCCCGTGTCGTTGGTGAGCAGGAGCTGGCAGGCGCGCAGCTTTGCGATCAGCTCCGTCAGCCGTGTCTTGCCCACAAAATTCTCATGCGGTGCCTGCAGCATGGCCGCGAGCTTTTCCCCCATCTCCTTCTCCCCGGGCGCGCCGAAAAGCTCCCAGCGGAACTGCGGATGCCGCGCGGAGATTTGGTTCACCACGGCGGCGAAACGCTCCAGCGGCCAGCGTTTGGCCGGGCCATACTCCGCGCCGGCGCACACACCCACGCGGATGGTGCCGTCGGCGGCGGGCACAGGCGCGCCGGCGTCCCACAGGCCCGGCTGCGTGATGTCCGCGCCGATGCCCCTGGCCAGACGCATGTACCGGTGCGCGTGATGCTCCAGCGGCCCGCCCTTCTTCGGCTCCTTGATGATCTGGTTCAGCATCTTGGAGCGCAGCGAGCCACGGAACCCCACCCGGCGCGGGATGCCGGCCAGCCACACCTCCAGCGTGCTTCGCGTGGAGTTGGTGCAGAAGACAGCGGCGTCGAAATGCACGCCCGTGTCCTTGATGCGGCGCGCCACGGCGAAGGGGCCTTCCTTGCCCGCCTTGCCAATGTAGCGGGACACCTCCGGCATGGACATCCACAGCTCCTCCAGCTTGTCCGGGCCCAGCACGGTGATCTTCAGGTCGGGCCGTCCGCGCTTGATCGCCCGCACCATGGGGAAGGCCATGCAGGCATCCCCCAGCCAGTTGGGGCTGCGGATCAGCAGCTCAAAGGATTGCAGGCGGTCCAGCGCCGCGCCCTCCGGCAGCAGCGCGCCGCGCTTGTAGTTGGCCAGCAGGAAGTTGGGCTTCGGTGTCTTCCAGCGGTTGTGCACCCAGAACCAGGCCTCCGGCTGCTGGCGGATGAGGCGCTCCACCACGCCGTTGATCGCCACGGTGATGCCGTCGATGCTGGGCTTTGCCTCGCCCGTCTGCAACGGTCCGTCGCAGACGAAGCGCCAGCGCGCCGGGCCATCATCATACACCATCATCGGCAGGATCACGGCGTTCGTGCGCAGCGCGCACAGGGCCACGATGTTCGTGGTCGAGGCCAGCCGGTCGAAGAACGGCATCCACACGCCATGGTCCCCCGCGTGCTGGTCCACCAGGATGCCCAGCATCCCCATCTCCCGCACATACTTGATCGGCGCGTTGAACCCCTCCGTGCGGTCAAAGAGCTTGTAGCCCAGCTTCTCACGCCGCCGCAGCACCAGCGCGTTCAGCCACGGGTTGCGCAGCGGCTGGTAGATGCTGGCAGGCTTGTGCCCCTGGATGAAGGTGCTCGGGATTTGGGTCATCACCTCCCAGCAGCTTGCATGCATGATGGGGTGCAGCAGCGGCCGCCCGGCCTCGAAGGCCTGGCGCAGGTGCTGCATGTTCTCAGAGCGCACGCGTTTGGCCACGTCCGCCTCCTTCATGAGCGGCAGCTTCAGGCCGCAGAGGATGTTGGCAAAGAGGCTCTTGAAATGGGCGCGTGCGATGGCGCGGCGCTCGCCCTCGCTCTTCTCCCGGCCAAAGGCGATGCGCAGATTATGCAGCGCCAGCCTGCGGTATTTGCCCGCCAGAAAGTAGATGAGGGCGCCCAGCGCGCGGCCCAGCCACCAGACGACCACCAGCGGCAGCAGCTTCAAGACGCCCTCCACGCACCGAAACAGCGCGTACTGCAACCACTGCCCGGTGCGCTTGGAAAATGTGGCGTGTTCCGTGGCGCTGCCCATCCGCTCCTATGCCTCAGCGCCTCCACCCACGCAACCGCAACCCCACCGTTGCTGCGAGATCACCACGGGGCGCTCCGTTTGCCGTCTCATGAGACTCACCGCCTGCCTGCTCCTGCTGCTGACCTCGTGGCTGAACGCCGCCGCAGCGTCCAAGCCAAACATCGTCTTCATCATGGCGGACGACCTGGGCTGGGCGGATGTGGCCCTGCATGGCGGCGGCGCGCCCACACCGCATCTGGACAAGCTCGCGCGGGAGGGCCTGGAGCTCACCCACCACTACGTGGCGCCGGTGTGCAGCCCCACGCGCGCCGGGCTCATGACAGGCCGCTGCTGGAGCCGCTTCGGCGTCACCACACCGCAGAACGCACGCGCGCTGCGCTGGGACACCGCCACGCTGCCGCGCGCGCTGAAATCAGCCGGTTATGCGACCTGCCTCACCGGCAAGTGGCACCTCGGCTCCAAGCCCGAATGGGGCCCGAATCACTTCGGCTTCGATCACAGCCATGGCTCCCTGGCAGGCGGTGTCGGCCCCTGGGACCACCACTACAAGAAAGGGGAGCACATGGAGACGTGGCACCGCAATGGGAAGCTGCTGAAGGAGGAGGGGCATGTGACCGACCTGATCACGCAGGAGGCCTGCCAATGGCTCGCCCAGCGCGGGGCGGACACGCCCTTCTTCCTCTACGTCCCCTTCACCGCCGTGCATCTGCCCATCAAGGAGCCGCAGGAGTGGCTGGCCAAAGTGCCTGCGGGCATCACGGGGGATGTGGCACGCCACTACGCCGCCTGCATCATGCACCTGGATGATGCGGTGGGGCGGATCGTGGCCGCGCTGGAAAAGCACGGCCAGCGGGAGGGCACCCTCCTCGTCTTCACCAGCGACAACGGCGGCAGCACTGCCGAGAACAACGGACAAGCCTATCCCGCCGACGACTATCCCACCGGCAGGCTGCCTGGAAACAACGCCCCGCTGCGGGATGAAAAGGGCAGCGTGTATGAGGGCGGCACACGGGTGCCCTGCATCGCAAGCTGGCCCGGCAGGCTCAAGCCCGGCAGGCACGACGCGCCCGTGCAGATCATCGACTGGATGCCCACTTTCTGCGCCCTCGCCGGACACAGGCCTGACAAAGACCTCAAATGGGATGGCGTGAACCTCTGGCCCCAGCTTGCCGAAGGCGCTGCCCCGCCGGCGCGCACGCTCTACACCGTGGCCCCCGGCTTCAAGTCACGCTCCCTGCGTTGTGATCCATGGAAGCTGGTGGTCCATGGGGCCGACGAGAAGGCGCGGCATGAGCTGTATGACATCCTGGCCGACCCGGATGAGAAGACCAACCTCGCCCCCCAGAAACCCGATGAGCTGGCCGCGATGAAGGAGCGTCTCCACGTCATGGCCCGCGCGGACAAGGACGCCGTGGCGGATGATTGAGGAGATGCAAAAAAACGGGCGGTGCATGTGCGCACCGCCCGGGGTTGATTGAAAGGATAAATGGGGAAACGGCAGGGCCTATTTCTCCACCCAGCGCACGGCTTCCATGAGGAGCTCGCGCGCGGAGGCGAGGCCGAGCTTCTGACGGATGTTCGCCTTGTGGGCGTCCACGGTCTTGGCGCTGAGGCCCAGCTTCTCGGCGATGCTGTGGGAGTCAAAGCCACGGCCGACCATTTCGAAGATTTCAAGCTGGCGGTCGCTCAGCATGCGGGCGGGCTCGCCACGGGAGCCGCCACGCGGGCCGCCGCCGGAGACGATGCTGCCCAGGAGGGACGCGCTGAAGAAGAAGGAGCCTGCGGACACCTGGCGGAGGCCCTGCAGCACGCGTGTGCTGGCCTCCCCCTTCATCACGTAGCCCATGGCGCCGGCACGCAGGCAGCGTTCGGCATACACGTTCTCGTCATGCATGGAGTACACCAGGATATGCATCTCAGGATGGCTGGCCTTCAGCTTTTTGATGAGGTCCACACCGCTGCGATCCTTCAGTGTGATGTCCAGCACCACGACGTCTGGTTTGAGTTTGGCGATCTGCTGAATGGCGGTGTTGGCGTCTTCAGCGCTGCCAGCGACCTGCATGTCTTCCTGCTGGTCGATTAGTTTCTTAAGCCCTTCGATAACGATGGGATGGTCGTCGAGTATATAGATTTTGCTTTTCACGGTCCACTTAGGTCCTTCATCCTGAGAATAATGTCAAGCACACATTCTTAAGCATGGCCGAGCGGAAAGTGGCACACTACGCGCACGCCCCTGCCTTTGGATGCCTGAATATTGAGTTCGCCGCCGATTAAGTGCGCCCGGTGCTCCATCACCCGCAAACCGATTCCCTCGTTCGTACCGTCAGGCTGGCCGGTGGTAAATCCTCGTCCATTGTCACCAATCTCCATGACGCCCTGGGTGGCAGATTTACGACGGAGGCTGATGCGCATTTTTGTGGCCCCTCCATGGCGGATGGCATTGTTCACCGCCTCCTGGGCGATGCGGAAGAGATGAATCTCCGAGTCCTGGCTGACAACAGGCATGGGTTCGTCAAACTGGAACACGCACTCCCGGCGGAAGTTTTCCTGCACGGTTTCCGCGATGAGCGACAGGCCGCAGGCCAGCCCACGGTACTTCACCGCCACGGGGGAAAGCCCGTGGGAGAGCCGCCGCGTCTCGGTGATGGCGGTCTGCACCAGCTGGTGGATGCGCAGGGCGTCCTGCTGGTTCTGCCCCTCCAGACCGGCCGCCAGGGCCTCCACCAGGGAGGCCACGCCGGTCAGCGTCTGCCCCACGCCGTCGTGCAGGTCATGGCCGATGCGGATGTGCTCCTGCTCCGCCACGCGGATGACCTCAGACTCCAGCTTGCGCTGCTCCGTCACATCCACGCCCGTGCTGATGAAGTAGGTCTTGCCGTCCTCCTCCGTGCGCACGGCGGTGTTTTCCACCTGCACATGCCGGGTCTCCCCCTTGCGGGTCTGCATGGGCACGATGGCGGTGGTTTTTCCGGCCCCCTTCCGCAGCTCCTCGAACCGCTGCCGGGAGGCGTCTGTCTCAGCCGCGCTCAGCATGGGGATCTTCCACATCTTCTGGCCTTTGATCTCCTCCAGCTTGAAGCCAAAAAGCCGTTGCGACGCGGAGTTGACCCGGATCACCTGCCCGCCCGCGTTCAGCAGGCCGATGGCCACCGGCGCATGGTCCAGCATGACCTTGTTCAGCATGGCCTCGTGTTTCAGGGCCTCCTGCTCCTGCTGCCGTTTGGTGATGTCCATCAGGATCAGCACGCCCTGCTCGAAGTCCCCCTTCCCGTCGCGAAAGGAGGTGGAGCCCGCCAGCACTCCCACCGTCTTGTCATCATGGCGCGCCAGCGTCAGCTCCATCACCGGGATGGGCTTTTGCTGGTCCTTGATGGAGCGCAGCAGGCGCAGCAGCGCGGCATGGTGGCCGGAGGCGGCCAGGTCCTGGGCGGACAGGCGCAGCAGGGCTTTTTTGGCATACCCCAGCAGCCGGCAGGTGGCCGGGTTCACATCCACGATGTTGAATTTTTCGTCGAAGGCGATGACCCCTGCCGTGTTGCCCTGCAGCAGGTTGTGGGAGCGGACCTGGGACTTCCTCAAAGCCTCCTCCGCCGCGACCAGGGGGGTGATGACCACGGCCATGCCCGCCTCCGAAATCACCCGGCCCTCCGCATCCCGCTCAAACGGCCGCATGTAGCACTGCACCCACTCGTAGCCCCCCTGCTTGCGCAGCATCCGCATCCGCTGCGTCTGCACATCATCGCTGCCGCTTTCCATGATGCGCCAGCGCACGTCCTGAAACTCCGCCTTGTCGTCGGGATGCACGATGCTGAACCAGCCGTCCTTCAGCTTTTCGATCTCGCCCGCCTTGTAGCCGTACAGCCCGGACACATGCTCATGCCCCAGCACGAAGTCCTGCCTCACATAGTCATAGAGGTAGAAAGCCTGCTGCGGGGTGTTCAGCAGCACCTTGGCCAGCCGCTCCAGCCGCATGGCCTTGGTTTCCAGCTCGCGCAGCTCCTCCAGGCTGACGTTCAGGTCTGGTGTTTTGCGTCCGGCCTTGGGCCGGGCCGCAGGCGTGGGGGCCTTTGCGGGGGTCTTGCGGGGAGAAGGGGGCGCGCGCCTCATGGGTTCCGGTGGGGTTGCGGACAGCAAAGCGGACAACCAGCCCAAAGACCAGTTTGTTTTTTTAATCGCAGCACGTGTTGGGCTGCGGGGGTACATTTTAAAACTTCGGCAGGCCTCATGCGCAGACCGGCCCCCCTGGTTTCTGGTTTCCAGTTTCCACGCCTAAGCACGGCAACTTGGAAACCAGCCCGGAAACATCACACATATATTATTGATATTTAATGGTTTAAATGCCATTTCAGGTGGTTTCCAATGGCAACCCGCCCCTTTCCAAAAGCTGCCGCCCAGGCGCTGCATTTGGCGCGAAAATGGGTGGACAATGCCCAGAATCGCCAGACCTAACCTTGGGGGGGCCTGCCATTGTGTGCTCATCCAGGGATACCCTGGAGCACCAGGGCAGACGCAGCAGTAAAAACGAGAGTGTTGAGTTATAGTGGTTGTACTCG
>CAZPSQ010000192.1:0-11527 GCA_964588755.1 uncultured Prosthecobacter sp.
GGTGGACAAGCGCACCGCGCACGAGGCCAGCATCCGCATCCCGCTGGTTGTGCGCTACCCGGGGCTCGCGCCGAAGGCCAGGGTGGTGCCGCAGCAGGTCCTCACGGTGGACGTGGCCAGCAGCCTGCTGGAGCTGTGCGGCGCGCCCGCGCTGCCGAAGACGCATGGCCGAAGCTGGGCGAGCTTGGTCAAGGACAACGATCCTGACTGGCGCACCAGCTGGTTCTACCACTACAACTACGAAAAACAGTTCCCGTACACGCCCAACGTCCGCGCCGTCCGCACCGACGACTGGAAGTACATCCACTACCCGCATGGCGACGGATCTCCCGACAAGCACATGGCCGAGCTCTACGACCTGAGCAACGACCCGGACGAGACGAAGAACCTCATCAACGACCCGAAAGCCGGCACCAAGCTCGCCGAGCTAAAGGCGGAACTTCTAAAGCTGATGCAATCCACCGGCCTCACCGCCACCGCCGACAAAATGCCGCTGGACGAAGGCGTGAAGAGCGAGCTTCCAGACGCAAAGATCCGGTGATGCCCATGGAGTGGCGAAGATTCGGCGCCCTTCAAAAAGCTGCATCTCTCTGGCACTTCCAAAGCCGACGATTCGCCGGCTCTCCATGTGGATCGAAGGCCGCATCACTTTGGCGGTAGAACCACATCCACAGGCAGTTCCTTGCCCCGCGCAAACTGCCCGTCTGCCTGCCGCTGCAAATCATCCTCTGTCCACATCTCCCTGTCCGGTCCGGCGCTGCGAATGTCAAAACGGGTGGCGTCACGAACATGGAAAAACAGCGGCGTCTGCCAGCGGTCCACAAGCTGCCCAGGTTCATTGAGACAGGCATGCGGCGGGGTAATGAAAACCACCTTGTTTGCATTCCTCCCCATCAGTGCCGCCGCGAACTCCTCATTCGCCCCCATGCGGAACGGCGCGCCTCCTTTGACCAGCAGCCCCAGGTTTGAAAACGCGTGCGCCAGACTGTGCAGGTCGTCCTCAGGCCGCGTGCCGACTTTCGCGTAGTCCTTCAAGATTTCCTCCCCCGGCAGCAGCATGCTTTGCGCACGCGCCTTGCTGGCTTCTTCCATGGCCCTGGCAGCCGCTTCAGTCAGGGCTGGCTGGGGCGCCGCCTTTGGCTCAGGCTCCACCTTCACCGCTGGCTGTGGCCTGCCCAGCCACCAGAACGCCACGGCGGCGAGAAACAGGAGCACTATCTTGATGATCTTCGCCTTCATTCGTGAAAAACTGGAAACCTTGAACGTCGCCCCCCGCTGAACATCAGGCCCACGTCCCAGGCCGCAGCATGCCGATCGGCAGGGCCGCCGAGTTCACATCATGGAAATGCCCGATGTTCGGCAGCACCGTGCTCATGCTGGAGGCTGGCACGCCGAACCAGCGCAGCATTTCGGCAAAGAAGGAGTCCACACTGGTGGTGGGGATCATGCGCCCGCCGTAGCCGGTGTCATCGTTGCTCTCCAGTGTCTGGTCTGGGAAGGTGCCGTAGATGCGCCCGCCCTGGATGGGGCCGCCCATGACCAGGGCATTGCCGCCCCAGGCGTGGTCGGTTCCGCGGCCATTGCTGCGCAGCGTGCGGCCAAAGTCGGACGCGCTGTAAGTGATCACCCCGTCCTGCAGTCCAAGCTGGTCCAGCGCGCGTTGGAAGGCGGTAAGGGCGTCGTTCAGGGTGATCAGCATCTCGGCCTGGGTCTCCAGCAGCTCGCCATGATGATCCCAGCCGCCATGGGCGATGAAGATGGTCTGCCGCTTCAACCCCAAGGCCTGGCGCAGGGCGATCATGCGCACCGCCGCACGGAACTGCTGGGCCACGTAGTTTCTGCCTGGAAAAAGACCGGCCACGGCCTCGTCGTTGTAGCTGTTGTACTGCTGTAGGAAGAATTCCTGAAGCTCGATGCTGCTCTTCGTCAGCTGGCCGTAGCTCTGCTGCATGAGGTTGGCGTAGTTTTGCTGGATGATGCTGCGGTGCGCCGCGTTTTTCAGCCGCATCGGGTGCGTGGCGTCCCAGATCTCGCTGCCGGAGAAGGTCAGCGCGCCGCGGTCCGTGACGACAAACTGCGTGGTGTTGTTCCCCACCTGCCACAGGCTGTTTCCCGCCAGGGAGATGTTCATGGCGATGCTGCTGCCATTCACTGTGCTGTGCAGCACATCCGCCGTGCGTCCGGCCCAGCCGCTGAGCTGCGTCATGCCCTGCGGCACGGAGGTCTGCCACTGGTCGATCTGGTCGGCATGGGAATACAGCGCGCGGGGCAGGGGAACGCTCTCCGCCAGATACTGCGCCTTCGTCACCGGCTGGATGAGTGTGCCAATGTTGGACACGATGGCGGCACGGCGCTTTGCGGTGTCGCCCGCCATTCCGTTGAACATTTCCTGAAGGCCTGCGCAGCTTGGATGAATGCCATAGGGCTGGCCATCCCCGCCATCTTGATGCAGTGGCAGCAGGTCTGGGATCGGCAGCGCCAGATTTCCACGTGTGGTGGTGTAGGTGGCATGCCGGGCCGCATCACGCGGCACCAGCCAGTTGAAGGAGTCCATGCCGCCGTTGAGAAACACGCACACCAGCGTGCGGTGGTCTGTGGGCGCCTCCTGCGCCGCCACACGGCTGGCCACTTGGAGATTGAGCAGTGTGTTCATCACCGGCACTGTGCTCATCGCCGCACACGCGGACTTGCCGAAGAACTGGCGGCGGGTGGGGGTGTTCATGGGCAAAAAATATACCGGGATGGCGTCAGGGCTTCAAGTTCGGCGGCAGCAAAGAAGCATTGCCTTTTGCAGGCATTTCGATTTGAATCGGTGGCCATGAGTCCACGCCTGATCGTCCTCTCCGGCCTGCTGGTCTCTCAAACTCTGCCGGCCCAGTCTCCAGAGCCTGAGGAGTTTGACCCGGATGTGACACGCTGGCTGAAGGCAAGCCCACCTGCGAAGACGGATGAAAAAAAGCATCAGCGCTTCTTTGCCCATGCAAATTTTTCGGCCAGGGAATGGTACGTGCATGCGCAAGACGGCCGCGTCCTGGCCAACCAGATGCCTGCTCCACCCCAGGAGGGAAACCTGCCGGTGCTCGCGCAACTCGCACAACAGTTGTTTCCCATGAATCTGGATCCGCTGCTCTTCACACCCGTTGATGAGGGCTGGCTGGGAGCAGTAAATCGTGGGGAATTTGGTGCCTCCGTCTTCTGGCTTTCAGCGGATGAGAAGAGGATGACCAGACTCTCCAACGAACATCACGTGTCACAGTTTATTCAGCTTTCATCGCGCCACTTCGCCGTGGAAGGCCTGAGGCACATGGGGATCAATGATGGATCCATCATTGAGTTCACGAAGCAGCCCGAGGGGTGGAAGGTGGAAACGCTGGTGAAGCTGCCTTCCTGTGGCTACGCCGCCACAAGGCTCTCCGACCAAGCAATGTACGTGGTCACTTCAGATGCTCTGCTGAAGGTGTCTTTGGACAAGGATGTGCAGACACTTATCTCGGAACCGAAGCTGGGGATGCTTTTCCCGACTTCCGTGGCACTGGATCCTGGCGGACGTTGCGTGTGGATAGGCATGCGATATTTTGTGGTGCGGGTAAACCTCGCGGCCAAAGAGCCAGGGATGGAGTACTTGCTGCCTGGAGAAAGCTCCCTCAAGCAGTTGGAGGAATCCGTTAAATCGCAAGACCTCAACGATCCATTCGCTCCCAGGCCAACCAAATGACCGTGGGGTGAAACGAAGTGACGTAGGTCTTGCGCTGGAAGGTGATGTGAAGTGACTTTTTGATGGCATCACCGCATCACCGCCCCCTCCGGGCAGGTGAGCGCCAGATAGGCGGCCACGCGGGCGCGTGCCACAGGCTGGTCGGCGGGGATTTGATTGATTGCGTTGAGGATCAGGGCGCGTGTGGAGGCCTTCATCTGCCCGGCGCAGAAGAGAAGATTGAAGTGGTCCATTAGCCGCCCTGGCTGCGCTGCCAGGGCGCTCTCCCGCGCAAGGTCCATCGGGAAACGATAGGTGTCCCACAGGTTGAAGCCCTGCTCCAGCATCAGCCACAGGCGGTTGGGGAAGGAGATGGAACTGTAACTGTCCGTGATCTGGAAGACCGGTGTGGCGAGGTTGTTCTGCGTGGGCAGGCCCGGCGCGCGATACTCTGGGCGGTAGAAGTTGAATACGCTGGGGGAGTTGGTGGGGGCCTGGCGGCTTTCGTTCATGAAGTCGCCCCAGTCCCACCACAGCAGGTCCGGCACCTCTTTCATGCCAAACACACGTGCCATGGCCATGGCGCGGATGACTGGCTCCTTCAGCCTGCCGAAGCTGGACGCCTGCACACCCACCGGAGCGCGAGCCTCCTCATCCAGCAGGATGGCGCGCACCACGGCTGCGAGGTCGCCCCGCACACCACTGCTGTTGTTGGCAAAGACTGCCCCCACGCGCCGCACGTAGGCCGGGCTGGGATTGTCCGTGACGAGGAACTGAATGAGCTGCCTGCCGACGAACACAGGCGTGTTTGGATGCTCAAACAGATGATGAATGGCGTCGCGCACATCCCGCAGCGCGTTCTCCGCCGTGGGGGCGCGGGCGGGAATGACGTGACCATGCAGCAGTGTCTTCATGCCGAAGTCATGCTGGGCCGCATGCACGCTCATGGGGGTGGCGTGGTCCTGCTCCGTCCAGCCGCCGCCGCCCCAGTTGCGCCGGCCAAACCAGAACCCGGTCATGACCCGTGCCATCTGGGTGATCTCCGCATTGGAATAGGTGGGGATGGATGCGCCCTGCGCATCGTGCTGACGGCTGCCATCGGCGTTCAGCTCCCACAGGCCGATGGTGAAAAGCTGCATGACCTCGCGCGCGTAGTTCTCATCCGGGTAGCGGTTGATGGAAGGGTCCGCCTTTTGATTGCCCACATGGCTGAGGTAGCGGCCCATCACCGGATGCAGCGTCACCTCCATCAGCACATCCTCGTAGTTGCCGAAGGCGTTCCTGACAAAGAGGTCGTAAAAGTCCGCCATGCCCAGGCAGCGGTTTTCCAGATTGGCATCGCGGCGGGAGGCCACCAGAATCTGGCTGAGGGCAAAGGCCACGCGCTGGCGCAACTGGTCGCTGCCCTGGATGGCCGCGCGGGCAAAGGCGGTCTGCATGTTGTTGCCAAAGAGGAAGGGGTCCAGCCCCTCGCCACCCCGGCTGTAGTTGGTCCTGGCCCTGGGGCCGGTCATGTCCTGGTAGATCTCCTTGATGTAATCTGAGTGGCGTGTCTGCGACTGGCTCATCTGCGCGGTGAGCCACCCGGAATAGCCGAGCGTCCGCACCTGCTGGATGTCCGCCAGCGTGGGGCCAAATGAGGCCTGCATGAGGAAACGCGCCGCCTGTGCGCGGGAGACAGCGCCCGGGCCACCACCAGGGAAGCCGCCGCCAGCATCCGCCCCTTGAAGCTGCTCCACCAGTGTGGCGTAGTCTCCGCTGTAGGTGGACTCTGGCACGCCGTCGCCATCTGCATCCACGCTCACATTGCTGGCAGTGCTGCTGCCACCGGTGCCCACGGCGGAGCTGGAGCCGAGCACGTGGGCCTCCGCCCAGTCGCTCACGCCGTCATTGTCCGTGTCCAGGTCAGACACGCTGGCACGGTAAAACGCGTGCGTGCCGCCGAGGGCAAACGTCTGCCGGTGCTCCATCCCCACGACCGAAGGGGTGCCTGCGGCCGGGGTCCACAGCCCGAGGTCGGTGCTTTGCATCACCTGGTGCCGTTTCTGTGGAATGAAAGGCCAGCGCAGGGTCAGGTCTGAGCTGCCAGGAATGACATCGGCCCAAAGGCGGGAGTTTTTGTCGAACGGGTTTGTGCCCGCCATGGCCTCTGCCGCGTTGCTCATGCCGTCGCCATCGTCGTCAGCAGCACCATTCAGGCCGAACTGGCCCACCCACAGCTCCCAGGCGTCGGACATGCCGTTGCCGTTCAGGTCCTCCCCCAGTGCGCCGACGGGAACGCCACGGTACAGTGGCGGCAGGCTGGTGGCCAGCAGTGGGTCGCTGCCGCTGTCCACCTCCAGCCCATCCGGCGCCAGATCACCATCCGTGTCGCGGTTGTTCGGCAACGTCCCGGCAAGGAACTCACGCACGTTGCTCAGGCCGTCCGTGTCCCCATCCAGCGTGGCATCGGCGGCGGAGTTTTTGTCCAGCCCGTGCAGATCTTCCCATGCGTCAGGCATGCCGTCCTTGTCCGTGTCCTTGTGGGCGGCATACGCGGGCGTGTCTTCCAGCGGTGTGCTGTCAAAGATGACCTTCACGCCGTCGTGCTGCCACACGCTCAGGCGGTTCATCTTTCCTGGGTCGCTGCGATCCTGCCAGGTGACGGTGCCGTCATGCACGTTCGCGGCCAGCGCACAGTTCACATAGCTGCGGCTCACCACGGTGGTGCCTGTGTCCTGGTTGGTCAGGGTGAAGGTGAAATCCCAGTCCGTGGCCGCGCCCGTGCTGCTGCCCTGGATGCGGAAACGCAGCCTGTCGCTGATGTCCACCGGCCCATGCCCGCTGAAGCCAAGCTGGCCGCTCAGGTCCGTGGGAAAACCCTGCCAGTCGGAGTCCCACATGTCCCACTCATCGTTGTTCGGATCGCTGAATCCACGCCCCTGCATGGAATACAGATGATATGTGACCCGGCCGGCCTTCACCCGCAGGCCCACATTGAAGGCGTCACTCCCAGGCTGCGCGGCATTGACCACCTGGAAGTTCATCAGATAGTCATCCCCGCCTTCGCGGTCGGAGATGCCGCCGCGCGTGTGGTCCCACACCACCTGCAGGTTCTCCACATTCCAGTCAAAGGTGCGCGGCCCGGTGGCGACCACAGGCATGCGTGCGGCGGCCGCATCCGCCACCACGGGGCTGGTGCCGTCGCGCGCCTCCTCCGCGTCGTTGCGGCCGTCACCATCTGTGTCGGCCACGTTTGGGTTCGTGGGCCACGGCTTCAGCGAGGCCTCCTCGCCATCCGTCAGGCCGTCGCCATCGGTGTCAGGCAGCAGGGGATTGGAGCCGGTGTTGCCAGCGTCTTTCCACAGGCCGGTGTTGGTTTCCACCAGGTCGGTCAGGCCGTCCCCGTCTGTGTCCCTCACGCGCGGGTTGGTGTGGCGGGCCATTTCGCCTATGTTGCTGAGGCCATCGCCATCCGCATCCAGGGTGGCGTCGGCCAGATCCGGCCGCAGGCCGTGCTCCCATTCAAAGGCGTCCGGCATGCCGTCACCATCGGAGTCCAGGGTGGAATCCACAATCTGGATGCCGTGCAGCCCCACCTCGTACCATTGGATGCTGCCCAGTTTCACATTCACGCTGGCGCCCGTCACATTGCGGTAGCGGATGACATTCGCGCGCCAGGGTTTGGCGGCATCCGAAGCGGCCAGCTCCACCAGCTGCGTCTGCGGTGCGGCGCTCGCGGTCATGAACCAGCGGTTGCTTGCCGGGTCGTCGTTGAGCCGCACGTAGCCCACCGCCCCGTCGTAGTTGCCGCCCACATGAACCAGCACGTCATAGGCGGGATAGGGGATATTTCCCAGCGTCACGCTCCCCATGTCATCAGCTGTGGCCACAAGGTAGCCGTCCAGCAGCCGCTGCGTGGGGCTGCCTGCCTGCCCATTGGCCCACGCGCTGCGCGGGAAGTTCCATGCCAGCGTCACCCCGGTCGTCGTACCCGCGCTGTTCACGATGACGTTCTCCACAGGAGAGACAACATCCTCCTGGCTCCCGGTCTGGTTCCGCCAGCTGAAGAGCGCCCAGGTGTTGTTCCAGTTCCGCTGTGGCACCAGCCCCGTCACATCCGCCGGCAGCAGCATGTTTTTCGGCCCTTCTGACGACACGAAATTGATGCCGATCACCCCAGTCTGCGCCGGTGGCGTGCTGACGGCGGAGTTCGCCAGGAAGCCGGTGCGGATCTCCCACGCGTCATCCGCGCCATCGCCATCTGTGTCCTTCAGCAGCGGGCTGGAGGCCGTCTCCTCACCATCCATCAGGCCATCACCGTCGGTGTCCGCCAGCAGCGGGTTCGTGCCTGCGGCCGCTTCCGCGCCGTCGTTGAGCCCATCCCCGTCGGTGTCTGCCTGCCGGGGCAGTGTGCGCGCGGCAAACTCCTGCGCGTTGGTGAGCCCGTCGCCATCTGCATCCTGTGCCGCATCCGCCGCGTTCGTGTCGCTGAATCCATGGTCAAGCTCCCACCAGCGCGGCAGTCCGTCGCCATCCACATCCTGGGTGGCCAGTGGGTCCAGCTCCAGCGACAGCGAATCGAAATTGATCGACCCGCCCGTGGACGACACTGACCCCGGCGCCCACGACGGCACACGGCGCACTCTCAGCATGTTGGCGCCCGCCACCGGCTGGAAGCCGTTCACCCCCGCGTCAGCCTCCACGATCAGGCTGTCCGCATGGGTGTGCACCGCCGTCTTCAGCAGCACGCCGTTCCAATAAACCTCGAACTGGCTGGTGCCGTAGCCCTCGTCGAAATCATTCGTCTGGTTGTTCCAGCGGCCTCCCCACACCTGGTGCATGCTGAACCGCACCCGTGTTGTGCTCGTCACCTGCGCGGCGTTCAGCGTGAAGTAGATCCGCACCGACTGGTTCCCCTCGTCCAGCCCCCGTTCAAAGTGGCTCACCGGCTCCGTGGCCACCGTCCCCACCCCGGGATAGGTGCCCGCAAAATAGTAGTCGTTGTCCAGCCCTGTGGTTCCCGGGCCATTGTCGTTGTACTCCCATGTGGTGCTTGAGAAGCCATCCTGCGGACTGCCATTCCATTCCCCCAGCGACCAGATCGTCTCAAACGCAGCCCTCACGTTCAACGGTGAAAGAATCATGAGAAGCACGCCAACAGGCCAGAACCAGCGCATGCTACAGGCTATCATCAAACCGGGAACATTTCCAGAAACATAAGGATGCGAAATATGCCGCGTCGGCATGCGTCCATGTGCGTGGCAATCCGCTGAAAATTTGCATAAACCCTTGTGTACCATTCAAGATAATGAGACACCGTCTCATCCCTTCAGCCATGAATCGTATTCTCGGTCTCCTTTTCTGCCTCCCGCTCAGCCTTTCCGCCCAGGTCCCCGCATCTCCTCCGGCACCCACCCCTGAGCCTGCTGCCGTCGCCCCAGCTCCTGTCCCAGCTTTGGAAAGAGCGGCCCAGCCTGTTGCTGTGCCCGTGCCCAGCGCGCCTGTGGTTTCTGTGACACCTGCGCCGCCCGCCGTCCCCGCAGCGTCTTCCGCACCCACCTCTGATCCGGCCACACCAGCGCCAGCAACCGCCCCCCCGGGCGCAGCCGCTGCCATGCCTGCCGCGGCAGGGGCCTCCGCAGCCCCCGACGCACCCGCAGATCCCGCCGCCGCGCCAGTGCCTGACGCCCCGCTGCCCCCCATCCAGCCGCCACCGGTGAAGATTCCGGCGCTTCCCGCCCTGCCACCCGGCCCGCCGCCAAACATCGTGCTCATGCTGATCGACGACATGGGCTGGACTGACCTGGGCTGCTACGGCTCCAAATATTACGAGACGCCGCACATTGACCAGCTTGCCAAGGATGGCATGCGCTTCACCCAGGCCTACTCGGCCTGCACCGTCTGCTCTCCCACCCGGGCCGCCCTGCTCACCGGCAAAACGCCAGCCCGTTTGCACATCACTGACTGGATCGCCGGGCATGTGCCACAAAACGGCCGATTGGCGATCCCCAAGTGGACCCAGCAGCTTCCCCTGGAGGAAGAAACCCTGGCAGAGCGCCTCAAGACCAAAGGCTACGCCACCGCCAGCATCGGCAAGTGGCACCTGGGAGGCGACGAATTTGGCCCCACAAAACACGGTTTCGACGTGAACATTGGCGGCACCGACAAGGGCTCCCCGCCCAGCTATTTCTCCCCCTACAAGATCGCCACGCTGAAGGACGGCCCCAAGGATGAGTTCCTCTCCGACCGCCTCACCGAGGAGGCCGTGAAGTTCATCGACAAGAACAAGGAAAAGCCCTTCTTCATCTACATGCCGCACTACGCCGTGCACACTCCCATCCAGGGCAAGCCGGACGTGGTGGCCAAATACCAGGCCAAGGCCGCGCACCTCGGCCACAGCAACCCGGTCTATGCCGCCCTTGTGGAAAGCGTGGACGACAGTGTGGGCAAACTCCGCGCCAAGCTGCAGGAACTCAATCTCACGCAGAACACCATCTTCATCTTCACCAGCGACAACGGCGGCCTCGCCAATCAGGTGCGTCCAGACGGCTGGGTGCGCGGCCCCACTGATAACAGCCCCTCCCGTCTTGGCAAAGGCAGCGCCTATGACGGCGGCGTGCACATCCCCCTGATCGTCTCCTGGCCCGGTGTCGTGAAACCCGAAAGCACCTGCGACGTCCCCGTCATCAGCTATGACCATGTCCCCACCCTCCTCGCCGCCACCGGAACCCCGCTGAAGGAAAAGCAGATCGTCGATGGCGAGTCCCTCCTCCCCCTCCTCGGCCAGACCGACACCCTGGCCCGCGAGGCCATCCACTGGCACTACCCGCATTACCACCCCGGCAGCGCCCGCCCCTACAGCGCCATCCGCGAGGGTGACTGGAAGCTCCTCCAGTTCCATGAGGATCATCACGTCGAGCTTTACAACCTGAAGCTCGACCCCGGCGAGACTGACAACCGCGCCTCCTTCGACTCCATCAAGGCCCTCCAGCTTCGTGACAAGCTTCAAACCTGGCTCAAGGACAGCGGCGCGCAGATCCCCGAGGCCAATCACAAATACGATCCCGACAAACCCCTCAATGAGCCAAAGCAGAAGGGCACCGGTGCCGGGAAGAAAAAGGCCGAGGCTGAATCCAAAGCCAACGCTCAGGACAAGCCCGCGACGGAACCCAAGGAGTAACGAGCAGCATTAGCGTGGGCTTGTCACTGGTGCCAATGTCTGTGGCTGTGATTCCAACAACTCAGCTTGGTCATTTTTATGATGCCAGCTGAGCGTCTTGACTTTCCGGGGCATCACCCCAGGCTCCATCCCTCCCTCGGCACGCGCTTCAGGAAGCGGTTCGCGTCTTCATTGTTGGTGATGCGCATGGCCTTGGCGTCCCAGATGATCCTGCCACCGGCTCGATGCGCGACGTTGCCGAGATGGTTGGCTTCCGTGAGCGGACCGGCGTAGCTGAACGGGCTCCCCGTCGGCGTGCCATTCCGGATCGCCGCCAGGAATTCCGCGTGCTGTCCCGGTGAGTCCGCAATGAACGGTTTTGGCGGCTGGAAGTCTTTGAAGGTGGCCTCGGGCAGCAGGATGTGCTTGCTGTAGTCAGAGAGGAGCATGCCTTTGTCGCCAACAAAGAGGACGCCGCTGCCCCACTTGCTGATGATGGGGTCGTTCTTCCACACGTCGGGTTTGCTGGCGCCTTGATGCCAGTGGACTTTGCAGGCGGGCATGTCGCCACGCGGGCCGTAGTCGTACACGGCGGTCATGGAGGCCGGTGCAATTTCCGGATGCGGCGCGGGACCGAATGCCTCCACGCTCAGCGGGGCGTCGAGCTTCAGCGCCCAGAACGGCAGGTCGTT
>CAZPSQ010000193.1:0-11488 GCA_964588755.1 uncultured Prosthecobacter sp.
GCTCCGGCTGGTAGATGAACGAGTCATAGAACAGCTTGCCGTTGCGCTTGTACGTCAGCGGCTCCCACGGCGTCACATAGAAGTCGCTCACCCCGCTGTCCTTCGACAGGTGCAGCATGCGGTAGCCGAGCTGGCTGCGTTCGTGAATGTCTTCCATGGTGGGGGGATTCTAAAATCAACGGTTGCTGGTGAATCTGGCGCGCAGCCTTGCCTGTGCGGTCGCGCCTTCGAAAATCAGGAAATTGTTGCCTTGCACCACACCCGTGCCCGGGTCGAGCGTCTCCCACGACAGCTCCAGTCGGTACTGCACGCCGTCGATGGTGACGGAGAAGTCCGTGGTCGGGTTCTTCAGCGTCACCATGTCCGCGCTGGCCAGGCGGTCCTCGGTGTTCGGTGTGCTCACAAAGCCCAGGTCGATATGCGTGGTCAGTGTCATCGCAGGCTGTGTCAGCGTCATGTTGACAGACAGCGTCACACCGGTCGCCTCACTGTCGTAATAAGTCGTTCCGTTGAGCATCATCAGGTCGCCAAAGTTGAACCACACGTTTGGCACGATCGTGTCGAAGGCCGAAGGCGTGAAGGTCAGCATGTTTTGCTCCCCGGCGTCCAGAAACACACCGTTGCCCACGTCCACCTTCGTGTTGCCATGTCGGAAGGTGGCCGAGTTGTTCGGTCCGTCATTTTGGATGTTGGTCACCAGGTTCGTGCCGCCGATGGCGTTCCCCCATGTGGCGTCTCCCGTGCCGCTGAAGCCGCTGGTCAGGCGGTAGTATGTCTGTGTGTTGACATTGCTGGTGGAGTACTCTGCTGGGCGCGTGGTTTCGTTCATCGCCTGCAGCGTCATGGACGGGGTCAGGCCCACTGCGCCTCCGGTATACACCATCCATGCGCCGCCGTTGATCCGGTACATCAGCCGTGATACTCCTGCTGGCGCGCCTCCGTCAGTGATCATGGCGCTGCCAGGAAAGGCTATGAAGGCAAACGTCCCCCCGGACGGTGTGATCACCGGCCTCGGCAGCTTCGTTAAAGTGGGCAGGGAAGGGTTTTCCCCACCTCCGGGGCCGCCCCCATCGCCGCCTGGATCTGTTGTGGGTGGTTCGCCCGATTCAGGCTTCTCCTCATCAGGATTGAAGCCGTCCGCATTATCCATCGGGTTGTACGGGCGTGGGTTCAGGTAGTTGGGCTGGGTGTTTGTGGCCGTGGGACTCCAGACCCAGCCGCTCTTGGCAGTGTTGTATCCCACAAACGGCTTCGCACGCGTGCTGTCCGTGCCCGGATTGGTTCCGGCCAGCGTCTCATCCAGGTAGAACTCTGACACCGCGCTGCCGGTCGCCTGGGTCAGCTCGAAGCGCTGCTGGGTCCGGTTCCACAATGCCCGCGGGTTGTTGTCATTGTCTGGCCGGGTCGTTGTACGCGCTCTCAGGCGCACATCCACCAGCCTGCCGGACGCCATGTTGGTGTGCCTCTTCAGATCCGCTGTCGGGCGCGCCATCTTCAGTTTGTCGATCACCTGCTGCGGCGTGGTCAGTCCACCCAGATTGCCGCCGTCCGCCACATACAGCGCCACCATCTGGTTCAGTGTGGACAGGTCGGAATCCAGCTTCGCATTCCGTGCCGACCCTGGATCATCAGCCACCAAGGACACCGTCACCGCCGTGAGCACGCCCAGTACAGAGATCATGATGATCAGTTCCAGCAACGAAAAGCCCGCACGGCCTGGGGCCCTGCTCACAACGGCAGAAGAGGATACTGGAATGCCACGGGACAACATGGATGTGGTAGTAAATAGTCAAAAAGGCCTAAATTCAAGGCTTTTGATATGAAAATTATAGAAAAGATATTTTAATATAAGTGGTGGCGGGAATTTCTTCCGGTGGCCTATATCTTTCGGTAAATTTAAAAATCACCACGCCACAGTGATAAATGTCATTTGATTTATTTTAGCTGTTTTGTTATATTTTCCATAATATGTGTGATTTTCTAGGCAGATTCCACTTCATTTTCATCCTGGCACTGGCCTTCGGCGGCCTCCAGGCCCCACCGCTCCATGCTCAGTTCAACCAGAGCAGCATGCGCCTTATCTCCCCGGAATATGAGGCAGAAGCCTCCCGCCTGCGCTCGGCCCCCCCTCAGCAATATGACTTCTCCAAGGCCATGCTCAGTGATGTCCTGCGCTTCCTGGCCCTGGACGCCGGCATCTCATTCTTCTCCCTCCCGGATGACAGCGCCGAAGGCGGCCGCCTGGTCAACTTCTCCATCAACGCCAGCCCCTTCCAGGTGCTGGAGACGCTCTGCAAAGCCAACGAGCTGGCCATCATTCCCGACCATGGCATCTGGTACATCCGCCCTGCGGATGACCGGGAGCTCATTGGCAAATCCTATGAAGTCAGGTACAACTCCCTGGAGCAGGTGGAGCGCGTCAATGGCGGCGGCGGCTTGAGTTCGGCGGCCATGAGCAGCAGTGGTCGTGGCGGTTCCGGCGGCACCGGTGGTGGCGGCGGCGGCGGCGGTGGCGGTGGCGGTCTGGATCTCCAGGGCAGCAGCCAGACCTTCGCCATCCGGCGCAGCCAGGTGATTGATGACGTGCGCGATCTTCTTGGCCTCGGTCCGGTGGAAATGGCGCAGGGGATGATGCCCGGCGGACCTGCCACCAACGACGAAAACGCCACACGTGCCATGAACTCCAATGACATGAGTTCCGTGCGCAGACCCAAGGTGAACTGGATTTCGGACTCCAATACCCTCTACATCGTGGCCACCCGCCTGCAGCACATGTGGGTGGAAGGCTACCTCGCCGCCGCCGACAAGCCGCAGTCCCTCATCGCCATCGAGGTGAAATTCATCGAAACCTCCCGTGATCCGAAGCGCGAATTCGGCATCGACTGGACCGGAACTTTCGAAAACGGCACCATGCGTCAGGTGGACACCGTGGACATTGAAAAAGATCCCGCCACTGGCGAGGAAAGAGTCAAGGTGGAATACAACCAGATTCCGACGACAGGCGGCTTCCGCACCGATCTGGCACCACTGCTCAGCGGGGTGAATTTGAACAACGTGGGCGCCTCCCTCGGCTGGCCCGCTCTCAGCATCCTCAGCGCGCAGGACTTGAATGTGAAACTGCGTGCCATCATGCGGGATGAGGAGACCAACACCACCTCCTACCCACGCATGGTCACCCTCAGCAACCGCGAGGTCGCCATCCGCAGCGTGGTGAACCAGCCCGTGCTGGACGCCAGTTCCACCGCCAGTGCAGGCGCGGTCGGCGCCACCACTACCACCCAGGTGACATACCTGCCCATCGGCACCGTGTTGAACATCCTGCCCAAGCGCATGCATTCGGACAAGGTCATGCTCAACATGTCCGTCACCGTCTCCAGCATCATTGGTACGGAGACCATCTCCGGCAATCCTTACCCCATTGCCTCCTCCCGTGTTTACAATGCCCCGGTGGAGATCGACTCCGGCTACACCGTGGCCGTCGGCGGCATGGATGAGGCCCGCGAGCGCGAGGGCGAGGCCGGCATTCCCTTCCTCAGCAAAGTCCCCGGGCTGAAGTGGCTCTTCAAATACAAGAGCCGCAGCAAGAACCACAAGAACCTCATGCTCTTCATCACCCCCACCATCATCGACGCGAAGAATGGCGGCCTCCCGCCGGAGCCCCAGTCCGTGGTGCCACAGCGTCCCGGCCTGCCACAGAAGCCCAAGGTGGACTACGCCAGCGGCATGCTCATGGGCGGCGCCGCCTCCCTGCCGAATGCCGTCGCTTATCTCTCCCGTGAGTGCGAGACCCTGGGCAACACTGTTCAGGAAAGCCGCATCACCGCCGAGGTGGGCCAAAAGCTCAAGGAACTCAAGATCGCTGTGGACCAGGTCCTGGCCCAGTGCGAGCAGCTCAAGATCTCTGAACCCGCCAAATTCGCCATGATCGACCAGCAGCAGGGCTCCCTGCGCGTGATCCAGGAGCGCATCGCCTATTTCCAGCGCCTGATGTTCTCCAAGAAGTACCTGTAAAGCTGCCGCCAAGCGGTGCGGTTGCTTGGTGCCGCAGCTGGCATGAAGGGTAAAATCATTCAGGAGTCCCAGTTTGGCACTCTGAAACAATTCTACCCCTCACAGACTCAGGTCAGACTCCTCGCCCCAGCTACTTCACCGCCACACGCTGAAACACGCGGGGCTGCCCCACGCTGGCGCTCTTCGGCTTTGGCGCGGCCTTCTCGTCCAGGTTCAGCTTCAGTTCCTCGGGGGTTACGGTGGATTCCACCCCTTTCTCCGGCACCTCCACCTTGGCCACCCACAGCAGCGCGTTCAGCACGGCCTTGCGCTGGTTGTCATTGCCCCAGTTGTCGTGGAAATGACCGCCGGTGAAGCCGAAGCCCCGCCCGCCGTCAGCGCGCTCAAGGGCCCACATCATCGTCTCCGGGCTGCCCTTTTCCGCCTGGATGTGCGGATAGGGGCCCTTCGGGTACACATACGGGCCGTCTCGGGTGGCATCGCTGGGCGCCGCCACAAGGATGGGCGCAAACTTCGCCGCGCCATCCTCCGCCGTCTTCACCCCATGGCCAAAGGCCGGGCGGAACCGCATGTGGAAATACCACTCGTCCTTGGTGCTGAAGGGCTGCACACCGCGCGTGATCGCATGCTGCGGCAGCTCCGTGTAGTGCGCATCCCAGAGCGGATTGCAGGAGTACGCGTTCTCATAGTGCCCGCCCAGCCACTCTTGGAACTCCTTGCCCGCCTGGGCTGGCACGATCTCCACCCCATAGTGCATGCAGCCAAAGCCCACCCCCTTCGCCACCAGCGCGCGCAGCGTCTCCAGATGATTGTCCACCACAGCCGGGTGCCTGCCCCCGCCGTCCGCATAGATCACCACTGCGTCCGCATCGGCAAAAGTCTTCTCATCGCTCACCCACCCCTGTTCATGCCGGTCCACCACCAGGTTGGGCACAGCATTCTTGAGGCACTTCTCCAGCAGCATCGTTCCTGCGCGGAACTCATGCATGCCCGGCGGGTGTGAGGGCTTCCCTGCAATCAGCACCAGTTTCTGCCTCCCGTCGGGCGTCACCGCCTGGAGAGAAACTGACGCCAGGCACGCGGTGGCGAGGCAGGCGGAGAGGAGACGTGTTTTTGTGTTGGTTTTCATGACTGGGGTGGAGCCACCATCATTCGCCGCCCCCAGTTCAAATCAAGGCCTGCCAGCAGTGTTTTCCAGGGGGAGGGGACCTGCCTTCTCACACCAGCCTCACATACCGCTTCCCCGGCAGTGCCCGGATCAGCCGCTTCATCTCCAGCCGCATCAGCGTGGAGGACACCGTGGCGGTGGTCAGCCCCGAGGCTGCCGTGATGTCATTGATGTGGGCATCCTCCGTGCCGATGGCCTTGTAGAGGATTTCCTCATCCAGCGTCAACGGCACCATGGGCGGTGTCTCTTGCAGCTTCGGTGCCGCGGGTGCCGTGGGGAAGAGGGTTGTCAGATCATCCAGCACATCCCCGCCATCCATCACCAGCTTCGCCCCTTGCTGAATCAGCCGGTTGCAGCCAGCGGACGTCGGCTTGTCGATCGGTCCGGGCACAGCATACACCGTGCGCCCCTGGTCGGCGGCCTGCTGGGCGGTGATGAGCGACCCGCTGCGCAGCGGTGCCTCCACCACAATGACTCCGGTGCTCCAGCCCGCCACAATACGGTTGCGGTAGGGGAAGGTCTGCTTGTCGGCGGGGCGGTCCACCGGGTATTCGCTCAGCACCGCGCCGTTTTGCGCGATGCGCTCTGCCAGCGCCATGTTCTCCGGCGGATACAGCTTGCCGATGCCGGAACCGATCACGGCCACCGTCCGGCCTCTTGCCGCCAGTGCCGCCTCATGCGCGGTCGTGTCGATCCCGCGCGCCAGGCCGCTGACCACCGCGTAGCCCGCGTAGGCAATCTGAAAGCTCAGCTTCTTGGTGGCGCTCAGACCATAGGGCGTGGCTTGGCGGCTTCCCACAATGCCGATGGCGTGGTGGTCCCGCTTCGTCAGTTCCCCCCACACATACAGCAGGAAGGGAGCATCGTAGATTTCCCGCAGCAGCGGCGGATACAGTTCATCCTCCTGTGTCAGCAATGTCAGCCCCCGGGCGCTGATCTTTTTCAGTTCGCCCGGCAGGTCCATCTGGGCTTCCCAGTTGGCAATGTTCTCCGCCTGCGCTGCCCCAAACCCCTCGATTTGTAGAATCTCGGAACTTTTGGCGGTAAGTACTCGTTCAGGGCTGCCGAAAAACTGCACCAGCTTGCGCAGACGCACCGGCCCCACCTGCGGCAGCAGGTTCAGGGCAAGGTAGGCCTCGGTGCGGGTCATGCCCTCCTGACCTACCGATCAAGAACTAAGAATCAAGCCGCGTTTGCGGAAGACGTCGTGCCATTGCTGCCGTTCTTTGCGGCGGCGGAGGCCGCCGCCGCCTCCGGCAGGGCCACATTGCTCTGGGCCGAGCCGGAGCCGATCAGCTTGCGGTACATCTTTTGGGGGAAGGACAGGCCCTTTTCCTCGCCTTCCAGCGCGCTGAGCGCCTGGGACTTGGCCATTTCCCACGCCGGGGCAAAGCCTGGGGCGGTGATCACCATTTGCTTCTCCGCACGGGCCAGGATCTCCAGCTCACGCTGCATCTTGTTGTCCCCGCGTTCATTGAGGCGGGCCACCTGCATGCGCAGGTTTTCGTTTTCCTGGGCCAGCCGGGCGCGCTCCTTGTTGCCCTCCTGTAGTTGCTTGGAGTCCAGTTCCAGCTTGTCGCTCAGGTGGGTGCGGTAGCGGCGGAAGTCGCGCTTCGTCTGCCAGTGGTTGTACATGGAGATGCCCAGGAAGACAACGCCGAGCAGAAAGCCGTAGAGGAAGGTGTTCAGGGGGGAGAAAAACTGTTCCATGATGGTGGGGCGGAAAGCTAGTGCATGCCCGGCAGTGTGCAACCGGGACACCTGTCTATCGCTGTTTTCCTGCCATTCGGCCGCCCAGATGAACCATCAAAAGTTCTAAATGTTCATTCTGTAAGTTGATTTAATGTCTATAAATTATAGTATTTATAATCATGATCAACCCGCTTGGCCCTTTAGCCGCCCCTTCTGACCCAGCATCTCAGTTCCTGGCCAAGCCCTCCCTATTGAGAAACACATGGCTGGTCCTTCTCCCCCTTTGGCTCCTGATGGCAGCCCAGCTCTGGGCGGCTGATCCCCCCCCTTCCGCCACCACGACCACCCTGGGCATGGACGTCACCAATCCCGTCACCGGCGACCCCACCAAGGTGTTGGAGGTCATTCGCGACCCTGCCGTGCCACCGGCCGTGGGTGCCGTTGCCTTCATCAAGACAACAGACGGCCACGTGTTTCTTGTCAAAGCTGTGGGAGAGATTTTTTACAACAATGACGAGCCCCCCGAAGCGCTCTTGATTGTGAGCAAGGACCCCACCACGCACACGGTGGAAATCCGCCCCAACAGCCAGCCGGCAGGGTCGCCCACCACCACGGTCAGCTACCAGGGGCTTTTTTCCGTCATTGATGCCGTCATCAACCCGCCTGATGTGCCCATCCCCGTCACTCCACCTGTGGTCAGCGGCAACTCCACCGATGGCGTGCGGTTGGTGAACACCGGCTCCCACGGCTCCAACGGCCGGGACGGCGCCCTCATCGTCCCCCCCAAATCGGGAGGCAATGGAGCCTCAGGCCCCGCCACCAGCTACCCCAATGGCGGATTTGTGTCAGTTCCTTTCATCAATACCACGAACGCCATCGGCATTGAGGTGGGCAGCATAGGTGGCAACGGCGGTTCCGGCGGGGACTCCTATCTCTCCGTGTGGGGAGGCAGGTCCGGGGGGAATGCAGGCTCGGGCGGCGTTGTCTCCGTCATCACTGGTGTAGGCCACGAGATCGCCACCACTGGCAATGACAAGCATGGCATCTTTGCCTACAGCCGTGGCGGCGTGGGTGGCTCCGGTGGCAGTGGGTACGCCGCTCCTGGCGGCGGGGCTGGCGGCGCCGGCAGCAACGGCGGTGATGTGACCGTCTTCAACGAGGCCACCATCCTCACCAGAGGAGAAGGGGCCTTCGGCATCTACGCCCTCAGTGTGGGCAACAGTGGTGGCAGCGGCGGCTCCACCTGGGGGGTTGTCGGGGCAGGCGGGCGTGCCGGCACCGGAGGGAACGGCGGCACCGTCACGGTGACGAATTCTGTTGACGGCACCATTACCACTTCGGGAGACCTCGCTCACGGCATCCTGGCCCAAAGCATTGGTGGCACCGGCGGTTCGGCCGGCACCTCCGGCAACCTCCTGCTCAACCTCTCCGGCGTTGGCAACAGCGGCGGCACGGGCGGCACGGTCGAAGTGTTCAACAGCGGCAAGATTCTCACCGGCGGGGCCGGTGCCCGCGGCATCTTTGCCCAGAGCGTCGGCGGTGGTGGCGGCACCGGCGGTTCCGGCGGTGGCCTCGTCTCCCTGGGCGGTTCCGGCGGCACAGGCGGCAGCGCTGGCACCGTGACAGTGACAAATCAGGGCACTGGCATCATCCAGACACAGGGCATCGGTTCGGACGGCATCATGGCCCAGTCCGTCGGTGGCAGCGGTGGCAGCGGCTCCAATTCCGCAGGCCTTGTGGCCCTGGGGGGCAGCGGCTCCGTCGCGGGCGATGGCGGTCTGGTGACCGTGGAAAATTACGGCCAGATCAGCACCGCATCCGACGGCGCCCGCGGCATTGTGGCGCAGTCCATCGGCGGCGGCGGCGGCGATGGCGGTTCCTCCGGCGGCATGGTGTCCGTCGGCGGCACAGGCAACGGCGGCGGCGACAGCGCCACCGTCACCGTTGTGCATGGCGGCCTCATCAACACCCTTGGCAACAACGCCCAGGGCATCCTTGCCCAGTCCGTGGGCGGTGGTGGTGGCAATGGTGGCAGTTCCGGCTCCATCGGCCTGATGGTGGGCGTCAGCGTGGGCGGGGACGGCGGCAAAGGTGGCAAAGGTGGAAACGTGGACCTCACCCTGCAGGGCCAGGGTTCCGGCAGTCCCTCGGTGATTGCCACAGAGGGAAACCAGTCCCATGGAATCTTCGCCCAGTCTGTCGGCGGCGGCGGTGGCAACGGTGGCGGCGCCGTGACCGTGACCGGCGGTTTTGAGGTCGGGGCATCCTTTGCCATTGGTGGCAAAGGCGGCACCGCCGGTGATGGCGGCGTGGTTACTTTGGACAGAGGCGCAGGCACCAGCCAAGTCTGGACGGAGGGAGATAACGCCACCGGCGTCTTCTTGCAAAGCGTCGGCGGCGGTGGCGGCAGTGGTGGGTTTGCGGTGGCCGTCGCACTTTCCAGCGGATTGACCTCCGGCTCATTGAGTGTGGCCATCGGCGGCGACGGCGGCGGCGGCGGCAAAGGCGGGGATGTCACCGTCGGCTCTTTCGGCCCCTCCGGCACCCTTGGCAGTACCGGATTCAACGGCAGCATCCACACCGAGGGCGACCAGTCCACCGGTTTCCTCGCTCAGAGCGTCGGTGGCGGTGGCGGCAACGGCGGCCTGGCCGTCGCGGCCTCCGGCAGCGCGGGGCTTACCATGAGCGGCGCACTCAGCATCGGCCTGGGCGGAAAAGGCTCGGGCGGCGGCCAGGGCGGCACCGTTCAGGTCGGCACGGAAGGAAACATCACCACTCTGGGCAGCAATTCCACCGCGCTGCTGGCGCAGTCCATCGGCGGCGGCGGCGGCAATGGCGGCGGTTCCATAGCCGCCTCCCTCACCCTCAGCGGCGGCCCCACCGGTGGCGTGAGTGTTGGCGTTGGTGGTGACGCCGGCACCGCCAGCAACGGCGGTGACGTCACCGTGGCCACCCGCAGCGGCATCATCACCACCACAGGGGACAACTCCAAAGGCATTGTCGTCCAGTCCGTCGGCGGTGGCGGTGGCAATGGCGGCTACGCCGTGGCCGCAGGCGCGTCCGGCAGCGTCGCAGAGGCGGCCTCCGTAAACGTGGGCCTGGGTGGCAAAGGCGGCGGCGGCGGCGATGGCGGCACCGTCAAGGCAGACCTGCAGTCGGACGTGAACACCTCCAGCGTCATGATTGCCCGTGCGCAGGATCCGGTGACAGGTGCGGACATTCCAGAGCACTATGGCAGGAACGCCACAGGCATTTTGGTCCAGTCGATTGGTGGTGGCGGCGGCGCCGGTGGCTTCAGCGTGGCCTCGGGCGTGGCGCTCTCCGGCGGCGGCAGCGGCGCGGTCAGCGTCGGCCTTGGCGGCAGCGGGGGGGCTGGCGGCGAAGGTGGCACCGTGACCGTGACCTCCACCGGACAGGTCACCACAAGGGGGGACAGTTCCTCCGGTCTTGTGGCGCAGTCCATCGGCGGTGGTGGCGGCTCGGGCGGTTTCAGTGTTTCGGTCGCAGGCGCGGCCAGCAGCGTGGGCAGCGGTGCCATCAATGTCGGCCTCGGCGGCAGCGGCGGCGCGGGCAACTTTGCCCGTGACGTCACAGTAAACACCTCCGTGGGCAAGATCAGCACCTTCGGCGCCGATTCGCATGGCATTCTGGCCCAGAGTCTGGGCGGCGGCGGCGGCGCGGGCGGTTACAACATCGGGGTGGCGGCAGCCGGCGCAGGCGGTGGCAGCGGTGCCATCAGCGTGGGGCTGGGTGGCAGTGGCGGTGCTGGTGGTTATGCGGGAACCGTGCGTCTCACCGTGAACAACGACGTCAGCACCGCAGGCAAAAACTCCTCCGGCGTGGTGGCGCAGGCCATCGGTGGCGGCGGCGGCACGGGCGGTTACAATGTGTCTGCCGCAGGCGCGGGCTCCCTCTCCGGTGCCGGAGCCATCAGCGTGGGCCTGGGCGGCAGCGGTGGCAGCGGCAACCATGGCGGCGAGGTGTACACCATCGTCACAGGAAATGTGGACACCGCGCTGGAAAACTCCCACGGCGTGCTGGCGCAGTCCATCGGCGGCGGCGGCGGCAATGGCGGTTACAATGTCAGCGTCACTGGAGCCGGGGGGCAGGGCGCGGGCGCCATCAGCGTCGGCCTGGGCGGCAACGGTGCCGGCGGTGGCAACGGCCTCAAGGTGGAGCTCACCTCCAGCGGCACCATCCACACCAAAGGGGCGGATTCCAGCGGCCTCATGGCGCAGAGCATTGGTGGCGGCGGTGGCAGCGGTGGTTTCAATGTGAACGTGGCCGTGGCGGTCAGTGCCTCTGCCAGCGGCGCCATTTCCGTGGGCCTCGGCGGTTCGGGCGCCGGTGGTGGGGATGGCGGCGCCGTCACCCTGCGCAGCACCGGTGGCGTGTTGACAGAGGGGAATGGCTCCATCGGCATCGGCGCGCAGAGCATCGGCGGCGGCGGTGGCAGCGGCGGTTTTAACGTCAATGTCCCTGTGGCCATCGGCAACGGCGCGGGGTCCATCGGCGTAGGCCTGGGCGGCAGCGGCGGTGGCGGCGGCCATGCCGTGGGCACCGTGGATCTGAGAGTGACCAACAATGTGACCACCAAGGGCAAGAAAGCCACGGCTG
>CAZPSQ010000194.1:0-11392 GCA_964588755.1 uncultured Prosthecobacter sp.
TCGGAGTTTGTCATGACGGGGACGCGATCTTTGAGGCGCATGTAGTCAACCATGCCGCGGCCGTCGCGGCGGTGCTTCCAGTCGTTCTCCCATTCCTCCTCGGCCAGAAACTCAACGAAGGAGTTCAGGCCCTCGTCCATCCAGGTCCACTGGCGCTCGTCGGAATTCACGATCATGGGAAAATAATTGTGCCCCACCTCATGAATGATGACGCCTATGAGGGCATACTTGGTGCGTTCCGGATAGGTGCCATCCTTTTCCGGACGCGGGCCGTTGAAGGAGATCATGGGATACTCCATGCCGAAGACCGGCCCGTTCACCGACCAGGCGACGGGATAGGGATACGCGAAGGTGTACTTCGAGTAGGTCTGAATGGTGTGCGCGATGGCGTGGGTGGAATACTTCTCCCACAGTGGCATGCCCTCCTTGGGGTAGAGGGACATGGCCATGACCGGGGGGCGATACATGCGGTCCGTGATGCCGCCCGCACGCTCCGGAGTGGGTGGGTGCGTGGCACCTTCCACCGCCATGGCGTCCCAGATGAACTTGCGGGAGGATGCAAAGGCGAAGTCGCGCACATTGTCCGCCCTGAAGACCCAGGTCTTCTTGCCCCTGGGCTTCCCCTTTTCCGCCGCCTTGGCCTCTTCCGGCGTGACGATAAAGACAGGCTTCTTCGTCTCGCCCTGCGCCTTCTTGAATCGCTCGCGCTGCTTTTCAGACAGCACCTGGTCGGCGTTTTGCAGCGCGCCTGTGGCCCCCACGATGTGGTCGTCCGGCACGGTGAGGCGCACGGTGTAGTCGCCGAACTCCAGGGTGAACTCACCCGTGCCGAGGAACTGCTTGTTCACCCAGCCGGCGTAGTCTGTGTAGGCGGCCATGCGGGGGAACCACTGCGCGATGGTGTAGATGCAGTTGCCGTCCTCCTTGAAGAACTCATACCCGGTGCGGGCGCTGATGTGGTCGCTGTCATTGATGGGGTAGCTCCAGGCGATCTTGAAGACAAAGTCCGCGCCGGAGGGCAGCGGCTGTGGCAGATCGAGCCGCAGCATGGTCTTCACCACGGCATGCGGCAGCTCGTTGCCCTGGGCGTCGGTGAGCTTGGAGATCTTCATCTCGCCGTCGTAGGACTCATAGGTCAGCAGACGGTCCAACGCCGAATAAGTGATCTTGTCCGGGTCCACCCCTCGCTTCACATTGGGTGCCAGCCTCGAATCGGCCTGATGGGAGAGATAGTTCTGATCCAGCTGCACCCAGAGGTAGGTCAGCGCGTCCGGCGAGACGTTATGATAAGTCACCGTGGCCTCCGCTGAGATGGTGCGCTTCACGTCATCCAACTCCACGCTGATGTCATAGTCCGCCCGGTTCTGCCAATAGTCCTTCCCCGGAGCGCCGGAGGCGGTGCGCTGCGCGGAGGGCGTGGGGATGGAGGGATCAAGCTGCTGAAACTTCTCCACCGGGGATCTGCCATCTGCGGCGGTGGCTAACGTTGCCATGTGCAGAACTGCACCAAGAGAGAGCCAGAGATGTTTCATCATCAACCATTGTTCCGATGCAGGAGGAATTGGCAAGGGCTGCGTTTGCGCCCCGCCGCCCTTAATTTGGCGAGTCGGAAAATCTTGCCGAACCTGCCCGGCTCTGATTGCATCGCTCTATGAGTCCTCCCGCCGATCCCCTTTCCCGCCGCGATGCCCTGAAGGCCACGATCGCCTCCGTCGGCCTTTCGGCCCTGGCATTTGAGCCAGCACGTGCGGCTCCTGCCGCCCCTGTAGTGGCACCGGATGCCCGGCGGGGATCGACGAAAAAGTATGACATGCTGAAATCGATCAACCTCTGGGCATTTCCTTACCCGGAGCGCATGACGCTGCGGGAGTGCATGCAACTGGCCAAGGACGCTGGGTTCGACGGCATCGAGCTGAACTACGATCTGGACAACGACATTTCGCCGAAGCACGGCACGCAGGACTATCAGGCCATCCGCAAGATGGCGGACGAGATCGGCATCCAGATCAGCGGGCTGTGCTCCTTCCTCTTCTGGCCCTACCCGCTGACGAGCAACGATCCCGCGAAGCGCGCACAGGGCATCGAGCTGGCCGGGAAGATCGCCCAGGCGGCGCATGACCTCGGCGTGGAGAATGTGCTCGTCGTTCCCGGCGCGGTACACATCCCCTGGCGGACGGACCATGAGCCGGTCGCCAATGACGTGTGCGATGCCCGTGCCCGCGAGGCTGTGGGCCAGCTGGCCAAGCAGGCGGAAAAACTGAAGGTCTGCCTGAACATCGAAAACATCTTCTTCAACGGCTACCTCATGACGCCGATGGAGATGAACGCCTTTGTGGACAGCTTTGGAAGCGAGCATGTGCGGGTGCATTTCGACACCGGAAACATCAGCATGTTCCAGTTCCCCGAGCACTGGGCCAAGGTGCTGGGCGGCCGGACGAAGAACGTACACCTGAAGGAGTTCACCAAAAAAGGCACCGACTTCAGCCTGGAAACCTTCCGCCCGCTGCTGGATGGCACCACCAACTGGCCCGCAGTGACTGACGCGCTCGCCGAGACAGGTTACAAGGGCTTCCTGACCTTCGAATACTTCCATCCTTATGCCCACTATCCGGAAGCGTTGATCTACCAGACATCAGACTCGATGGACCGCATTCTGGGGCGCAAGGCATGAGCCATCATGTTCTAATGAAACTCGGAGACTTATTCAAGATAATCATCCTCGGCTGGGCCTGCCCGTTGGTTCTGGTCGTCGTCATACACCTTTTCACCCCTGATCCACATCAGCCGAAAGAGTCCTTTCCTTCCGCAACCTTTGTCCCCAGCAGCATCCAGGTGGCCGAAAAGACAGAATCTCAAGGCGCGGACTATTTCGAGCTGTGGCTGCACAATCCAAATGGGCAGAGCTATTTTCACCGCGACCCCAATCCCGAGCCGATTGCCAACCTAAAGCAAAAGATTCCAATGGGCGTATCCTTGAAAACCATCTACTCGCCAGCGCGGGAAGGCAATGTTCTGCTGGAAATCAAAGCTGTGGGCGCTGAAGGCGAGCCAGCCCTGTCATTTGACAAAAAGATGAGCGAATATGCCTTCAAGCGGCAAGTGGTTCACATTCTGGCAGGCGTGTGGTTCGCGCTCGGAACTCTTTATTTCATGGCGGCACGGCGCAGGGAAAATCTCACATCGGCATAGGCTGACCCCGCATGATCGTGGGCTGATTCAACCATTTCCGAGCAAACTACAGCATGCCTTACTCCTGGGAGATCCTGCTTCTTCTCTTCACCGCCGGCCTTGTGGCAGGCTTCATCGACGCCATCGCCGGTGGCGGCGGACTGATCGCCGTGCCTGCCCTGCTGTGGACGGGGCTGCCGCCGCAAATCGCCCTGGGCACAAACAAGATGCAGTCCAGCTTTGGCACGCTGATGGCCGTGCGAAAGTATGCGCAGGCCAAGATGGTGGTGTGGAAGGAGGTGCGGCTGGCGGTGCTCGTGACCTTCATCTTTGCCATGCTTGGCACGTGGACTGTCACGCAGGTCAGCAACGAGGTGCTGAAGAAGATTGTGCCCTGGATGCTGCTGGGCATCGCCGTGTATGTGCTCATCAGCCCAAAGCTCGGTGCGCAGCAAACGAAAGCACGGCTTAGCCTCGCGACGTTCTCCGTTGTGGCCGGTGTCATACTCGGTTTTTACGATGGCTTTTTCGGCCCCGGCACTGGCACCTTCTGGACACTGGCATGTCTGTCCCTCCTCGGCCTGGACCTGCCGCGCGCCACGGCCTTCACGAAGGTGGTGAATCTGACGAGCAATGTGGCCTCGCTCATCGTCTTCATCGCCATGGCGCGGGTGAACTACCCCATCGCCGCCGCGATGATCGCAGGGCAGCTCATTGGCGGAAGGCTGGGCGCTGGCATGGCTATCCGCCACGGCGCGCCCTTCATCCGCGTGGCGTTTCTGGCAGTCGTGTTTGCCATGGTGCTCAAACTGCTGTGGGATCAGTTTGGGCCAGGGTGACATCAGCCGGACATTCAACCTCTTCCTGATCACCCACCATGCAAGATAAGACCTCCCATACCACCCCTGCCAAGAATCAGACGAAACCTTGGCGTATTGAGTTGGTCAATCATCCCTGGCACGCCCCTGCGGAACCCTTTCACGTAGAACTGCGAAGGGACGCCATCGACGATTTGATCGCCGATGCGCGCCAAGCGCACCGGGCATACGAACTCATGATGATCCGACGGCCAGGAGATGTCTGGAAATATCTGTGGGTGCGAATGCTGGAGGTTCCGCAGGCAGTTGCGGGGAGCGTGGCCTGGCGCCTCAAGGAAAAATCGTCCCTTCTCAGGTCGTGGCCGGAAGATTGCATTCCACTGACTGAATTTGACGCCTGTTTTTCCTGGGCATGGGACGACACCACGCCGGAGAGCCAAACATGGCTGACGCATCGTGGAAGCAAGACTTTTAAGAAGGTGGCAGACGCGCTGCTGGCCGAAGTGACGCAGGCTCAGGATGAACTACGGAACTGCGATGATCCGCTGATCGAAGCGGAGATCGAGGCAATGAAAACGAACTCTCATTTTCATGACCATGATGCTTTGGCACCGCATGTGCTGACGCCCCCAGGGCATGTGTCAATCACCGCGCCAAAACAGATGCAGGGCTACTATCAAAAGCTACGCGAGGTGGTTGCACGGGCCGACGTCCGAATCGTGAGCGCCTACAACCACAGCGACTTTCAGACCCTGCGGATCATTTGTGCGGAACAACGGCGACGTGCGAGGAGAGCATCCATGCGATGTTCTGCCCCTAAACGTGATGACGGAGGACGGCATTCTTTTCAACCGCTGGGGAACGTGTTATCGCGGTTGGCAGGAGGGCATCGGCATGGCGGATGTGCTCATCGATTGCGGCACACCTTCCATGCCACCGAAACAATACGACGTAAGTCTCGACATTCAAAGATGTGGTGGGTTTCGCCTCATGTTAACACCTCATACGGCAGCAGGCGAAGTTCCAGGTTGGAAGCGCACGGAGGGCCGGGACTGGGTGCTCTACGAAGATGTGCGCCCGGAACGTGGTGATCAATCACTATGGATAAAGGTGGAACTCGACAGCTTTAAAGACCTCAAAGAGAGGCTGCTAAAAAACAACGAACCAGCCGCAGCCTCTTCGGATGAATGAATCCGGGCGGGAGTCCAGACCGTAATTGCCTCTCACCACCACCCGATTATGGTCACTGCTCCCACCATGCCCACCGTTCAGTCCTCGGCCATTGGCCGTCAGTTTCCAAAATTCGATCTCGCCCGTTTGCTGGGCACTGTTTTCAAGCCCACTTTCGGGCGCAAGATCTGCATCTTGATCGACCTCCCTGATCTTGCCGAGGCAAAGGGATATGCGTTCCTGAAAAACCCGCAGCGGCCCATTCAGAAGAAGGCCTATGAGGCTTTTTATGAAGGCCTGAAAAATGGTGTGGCAGATGAACTGGCACTCAAAGGCGGCGCGATGTACGCGTACAAGATGACGACGGGCAGCAACCTGGACCTGCCGGATGAATGCGTGGACATGGAAGGCAACACGCTGAGCCTCGAGCGTGACATCTATCCGAATTACGACATCATTCTTTGCATCTCCACCTTTTCTGCCACGGCACCGCTGACCGCGTTTGCGAAGCAGTACGGATTCCGCGGCGCCACGCTGCATGGCGTGAATGATGTCATTCTGAATTCAGGTCTTGCGGTGGACTACAACGATGTGAGCCGCGATGCGGAAAAGCTGCGCAAGTCCATGACACGCGCCGACTGGGTGGAGATCGACTTCACTGTGGAAAACGGGCCTGACATGACGGTGCGTTTGGAGCTCGCCCAGCAGGAGGCGCAGAAGAGCCACGGCCTTTGTCAGGGCGACACGCCGGACATCGCGAACCTGCCTGCGGGCGAGGTTTACTTCGTCCCCACCGGTGCGGAAGGAACCTTCCCGCTGAAGTATGAGGACGGCACCCTGGGCAAGCTCACCGTGACCGGCGGCCGCATCATCAAGGCGGAGCTGATTGAAGGAAAGCAGAGCACCATCGACGAACACAATGCCAAGCTCACGGACGACCCCATGACCGGCGTGCTCGGCGAGCTGGGCTTCGGCACACAGGTGCTGCCGGTTTCCGGCGCGGACATCCAGGATGAGAAGGTGCTGGGCACCTGCCACCTGGCCACGGGGCGTGACGACCATCTGGGCGGCCACATCACCCCGGCGCAGTTCAAGCGGCATCAAAATGCCACGCACGACGACATCCTCTTCGCCCCGCACAAGACGCCGAATTTTGACATCAAGCAGGCGCGCATGCACCGCGATGGCAAGACGACGGTGCTGATCGAGCATTTCCAGCCTGCGAAGTATTTGCAGGATGCGCTGGCGGCGGAGTGAGGTCCGTGGCTGTGTTCACGCAGCCATGAAGCTCCTGCCCCCCGTGCTCACCGTTCTCCTTGCCGCCTGTCTGCTCTGGCATGCCCAGGCGGCAGACACCAAACCTGCGGCCACGCCGGAGCGACTGGTGGTGCTGACGTTTGATGATTCGGTGGCGAGCCACGCCACCTTTGTGGCACCGCTGCTGAAGAAGCATGGCTTTGGCGCCACCTTCTTCATCACGGAGGGCTTTGAGTTCCTGGTGGACAAGGAGCACTACATGACCTGGGAGCAGATCAAGGCGCTGGACGCGGACGGCTTCGAGATCGGCAACCACACACGCAAACACGCCGGCGTGGCCAAGCAGAAACCGGAGCAGCTTGCCGAGGATGTGGAGTTCATCGAGCAGCAGTGCGCCAAACATGGGATCGCCAAACCGGTGAGTTTCTGCTATCCCGGTTATCAAACCAGCGAGGCAGCGGTGAAACTGCTGCGGGAACGTGGCTACCAGTTTGCCCGCGCTGGCGGCGCCAAGGCCTATGATCCTGCCACGGACGATCCGCTCACCCTGCCGCAGGCGTTTGATGGCAAGCCTGAGAGCACGCTGGAACAGTTCAAGGCCGCCGTGGCCCAGGCGCGGGATGGGAAGATCGCGGTGATGACCTTCCACGGTGTGCCGGACATCAAACACCCCTGGGTGAACACGGACCCGGCGAAGTTTGAGAGCTACATGGAGCACCTGAAGGCCGAAGGTGTGCGCGTCATCGCGCTGCGTGATCTGGCGAAACTGCCGGGCCTCAGGCGATAAAGCCTTGGAGGCCGGGAGGTTTTCCCTGTCTCATGACACACCCCGCGCCTTTTCTTCGGCTGCTTGCGCCCATGCTGTTTTTGACGGGCGGCTCCTCGGCGCGCCGGTCCAGTTTCAAAGCATCGTCTATCCCGACACCGGCCACATTTACACGCCCGACATGCGGCGCGAGATGCCAGCCTGGTTTGAACGCTGGCTGAAAGCCGACAAAAAGTGATGCGGTCCGCGCGTTGTGGAGATGCACAGCCAACCACCACCGTCACCATCATGCCACGCCTGTTCTGCCTGCTCCTCCTCACCGCCATGCCCGCCTTGGCGCAAAACGTGAAGTCCAACATCCCTTATGTGGAAAACGGACATGCGCGGAACGTGCTGGATGTTTATGCGCCAGCAAACGCCAAAAACCTGCCCGTGGTCTTTTGGATTCACGGCGGCGGCTGGCAGTCCGGGGACAAGACCAGCGTGCAGGACAAGCCCCAGTGGTTCATGGCCAAGGGCTTCGTCTTTGTCTCCATCAACCACCGTCTGCTGCCGGAAGTGAACATGGGCGCCATCAACAGCGACGTCGCCGCTGCCTTTGGCTGGGTGCACCGGCACATCTCCGAACACGGCGGAGATCCCCATCGTGTGCTGGTTGGCGGCCATTCCTCCGGCGCGCAGCTCGCCACGCTGCTTTGCACGGACGACCGCTACCTGAAGCTTGAAAACGTGCCTTTCACCGACCTTATCGGCTGCGTCCCGGTGGATGGCGACACCTATGATGTGCCTGCCATCATCGAAACCGCGGAGACCCGCCGCCGCGTGCACGGGCAGCCGCAGGCAACATTCGGCCATCGGGAAAAGTTCGGCAACGATCCCAACGCGCACAAGCACTACTCCGCGGTGACGCACGTGGCCAAGGGCAAAAATATTCCGCCTTTTCTGGTCCTCCATGTGGCGAACCATCCGGACAATTCCGCGCAGGCCTTCAGGCTTGGCGCAGTCCTGAAAGCGGCTGACGTCCCGGTGAAGGTTTTTGGCGCCAAGGACACCGACCACGGCCGGATCAATGCGAACCTGGGCCGGTCAGATGATCCCGCGACGCAAGCATTGGACGCCTTTGTGAGCAGCGCGCTGAAACGCTGACGCCCCCGGCGGCATCACGTCCCGGCAGTAGACGACACGTGTTTGGCAAGGTATTGGCGGCAGCTCTCCTCGCCCATGTACTTCGACAGGAGGCGCGGATCGATCTCGGTGAAGTCCACCAGGATGAGGCCGTCCACCACGGAGGAGAACTCCTTGTCCACGTTGAAGCTCAGGATGGTGGCGTTGAGCTTGAGGTAATGCTTCAGCAGGACGGGAATGCCCTTGCCATCCGTCTCCAGGCTGGAGATGAGGGCGGAGCAGTCGTCCACATTCTGCAGGTCGGCGCTGATGAACTCGCGCATCATGCGGCGGGTGCGCATGTAGCGGAACGGATTCCGCGCCTTCACAAAGGCGGAGAGGTGCGGGTGCATGCGGTTGTCCTGCAGAAACTCCACGATCATCTTCCGCGACAGACTGCTGTAGTCCTTGCTGATGCTGACGGGGCCGAAGAGCTTCTTGTAGTGCGGATTCCGCGCCACCCAGCAGGCGATGCCCTTCCACAGCAGCGGCAGGCTGGCCAGTGTGCGCTGGTACTCCTTCACGACAAAGCTGCGCCCCATCTCGACAGCCGCCCCGAGGTTGGAAAGGAAGGGTTTCTCGAAATGGAACAGTGTGTTGGTGTACAAGCCCTTGGGGCCATACTCCTGCAAAATCATGTCGGCACGGCCCAGGCGGTAGCCGCCGGCCACCTGCTCCTTCTCCTCGTCCCAGAGAATGAGGTGCTCATAGTAGCGGTCGTACTTGTCCAGGTCGATGTCGTTGCCCGTGCCCTCGCCCACGGCGCGGAAGGTCACCTCCCGCAGGCGGCCGATCTCCGGCAGCAACACGGGAATCTCATGCGAGTGGGCCTGATACACCGACAGGTTCCCCTGCCTCACCAGACGGCCGCCACGGGCACGCAGGCGGTCGATTTCCTCCACCATGCGCTCATGCTGGCACTCGGTGGGTGGCGTGGTGGTGATGTTCTGGCCTTCGACGGTCAGTTTGGCCTCCTCCTCGCCGCGCTGATGCAGCACAAAGGTATGAATGCGCAGATAACGGGTCAGGGACTCGTCGTCCTCAAATTTTTTGAGCCGCGAATAGGGGATGGAGTTGCCCACGCGCATGGCCACGGTGGTCCCCTCCCGCTTGCAGAACTCCCGCAGCAAAAGCGCGGTGCGAAGACGCGGATGAATCAGCCCCGCCGTGTGAAACAAGGCGCTGTTGGAACCGGGGAAGTACACTGGCAGGACGGTGGCCTGGGTGCGGCGCACCAGGGAGCCCAGGTGGTTGGTCCATTTCGGCTCTTCCATGCCACGCCCCAGCTTGTACGCGGCGACCTCGCCGGCAGGGAAAATCAGCAGGGCGCCGCCACCACGCAGCAGGCGCAGGGCCTCCTTCATGGGGCCGAGGTTGCGCTTCGCCGCAGCTTCTCCGCCGAAGGGGTCCACAGGGATGACCAGATCCTTCAGCTCCGGCATCATGTCCGGCAGCATGGAGTTGGTCATGACCTTCAGGTCCGGGCGGAATTGCGCGGCCCAGCGCGCCAGCATGACGGGGTCGATGACGCCAAAGGGATGATTGGCAATGATGACCAGCGGCCCCTGACAGGGAAACTCGAACTCGGCAGGCAGGTCCACCTCTTCCTGCATGCCCATGGCCTGGGCCACAGAGTCAAACCAGGCAAAGACACCGGGATGCTGAGGATGCCCCCGGAAGAGGCGCACGGACTCGTTGTAGAAGCCCTCTGTCCCCTTCAGGCCGAGCATACTCTCCACAGTGGGACCCAGCAGCCGATAGAGCCGACGCTGCAAGGGAGATTTGAGATGCTCGCTGAGACCAAAAGTCATGGGAGAAGCTGCGGGCCGCGAGGGGGGGTAAAGTGGTGGTTGGCGGCCGCGCCTCACTCATCCCCACCTTTACGCTCCAAGCAAGTCCCTAGAATGTGTCAAAAATGCCCTTTCAGAGTCGGCACGGTCAGCCCAAGGCCTGCTGAATTTGCTTCATCCAGTGTTCCGCGCGAGCAGCGAAGCTGAGTTCATCTTTTTGGTAAAGCACTCCACGTGAGACATTTACGAGCAGAGGCGCCTTGCGGCCAGAGCCTTTCAGCGCGGCGAGATCCCCGCCTTGAGCCCCAAGACCTGGGATGAGCAGCGGCACATCCGGAATGTGGTCCAGCACATCCGGCGCGGCATTGGTCAGGCCGACCACAAGTCCCGCCTGGGGGGAACTCGCTGTCATGTCTGCCACGAGTTCATAGACCTGGCGGTCGCCTGTTTTTTGCAGCTCGATGTCCTTGGCACCCGGGTTAGAGGTGACGCCCAGGAGGTAAAGACCCTTGTCCGGGTATTTGAGAAAGGGTTCCAGAGTGTCGCGCCCCATGTAGGCGTTCAGCGTCACCGCATCCGCGTTGAGGGACTCAAAACAGGCCTTGGCGTAGTAGCCCTGGGTCTCGCCGATGTCGCCGCGCTTCACGTCCAGCACGATGGGGATCTCACGCGGGATCTCCTTCATGATTTCCTCCAGCATTCTCACCCCGCGCCAGCCCAGCGCCTCGAAGTAGGCGGAGTTCGGCTTGAAGGCGGCGGCAAAAGGGGCGGTCTGCTCGATGACGTCGAGAATCCAGCGCTTGGTGGACTCTTCGGCGTTTTCAGCACGCACGTCCAGCCCCACACAGAGATTGGAGCCGGTCTGGGCGATACGCTGGTTCAGTTTGTCGAGGAAAGTCATGGTTGAAGCACATGACACGGCTTTGGCCTTCCGCCAAATCGAAGATTCACCTCCCCCACAGTACGGTTGACGCTGCCCCAGTACCGTCCATCCTCCCGGCCCGATGAGCAATTCAGCCGCCGCCACCCAGCCCCTTGTGGGCATCATCATGGGCTCCAGCTCCGACTGGCCCACCATGCAGAACGCCGCGCAGGTGCTGCAGGACTTTGGCGTGCCTTTTGAAAAAAAGGTGGTCAGCGCGCACCGCACGCCACAGCTCCTCTACGATTATGCCACCACCGCCCAGGAGCGCGGGCTGAAGTGCATCATCGCCGGCGCGGGCGGCGCGGCGCACCTGCCGGGCATGGCCGCCAGCATG
>CAZPSQ010000195.1:0-11250 GCA_964588755.1 uncultured Prosthecobacter sp.
CTGTTTCTCGACGAGATCGGGGAGCTGCCGCTGGAGCTCCAGCCCAAGCTGCTGCGCCTCCTGCAGGACCGCGAGTATGAGCGCGTGGGAGAGACCAGCACACGCACCGCCGACGTCCGCATCATTGCCGCCACCAACCGGGATCTCAAGGCGGCCGTGAAGGAAGGCACCTTCCGGGAGGATTTGTACTACCGCCTCAACGTCATCACCGTGGACATGCCGCCCCTGCGCGAGCGCCTGGATGACCTCATGTCTTACGCGGAGAAGTTTTTGCGGTTCTTTGCGCGTCAGTTCGCGCGGCCTGTCACCGGCTTTTCGCGCGAGGCCCGCCAGCAGATCCTGGCCCATCCATGGCCGGGAAACTTGCGCGAGTTGCGCAACGCCATCGAGCGCGCCGTCATCCTGGCCAAGGACTCCGAAATCACCACGGACGACCTCCCGCTGGCCGCCGCAAGCCTCAGCAAGGCCGTCCTCGCAGAGGGGGAGCTGCCCATCATCGGCACGGCAGTCTCGCTGGAGGACCTCGAGATCGCTCACATCCGCGCCCTGCTCAAAAGCCTCTCCAACCTTGCCGACGTCGCCCGCATTCTGGGCATCGACCAGGCCACGCTCTATCGGAAACGCAAGAAGCTGGGGCTGGAGTGACGCAACGCACCCTGTGAGGCAGAGCCACAGCTCTGCGCAGTCTGTCCCGCTCCCCCATTGTCGCACAAGATTGCAAGCTGTGGGGAATCACGGCGCAATCTTTGCAGATTGCACAAGGAATGGCTCGGGCATCCTTCCAGATTTCATTGTTTAACTCATTGTCATTCAGTTGGTTGATGCGGCGTCTTCAAAGCTGGCATGGCCGATGCAAAGGAACATTCCAGCAACCTTAACCCATCTGTTCCATGAAGACCCTGTTCTCTGCTCCTAGCACCACAGAAACCCTCAAGAAGGACGTTCGCATCCTCGCGGACGACGCGCTGCGCACCGCACGTCATGCCATCGATCCTGCGCTGGATGCCGCTCACCGCGCGGAAAAATATGCCCGCCATGCCATGCATGACGCGCAGGCCCGTTTCTCCAAGGAATTCACCAAGGCGGAGCGTTACGCGGGCGACCAGTACGAGCGCACCAGCCGCTGGGTCGTCGCCAACCCGTTCAAGTCGGTCGGCATCGCGCTCGCCATCGGCATGGTCGTCTCCAGCCTGCTGGACACCTCCAAACGCCGCTGATGGAAGATGATGAGCGTCGGACATTGGGCACGGAACATGAACGTCGGCAGACGGTCGGTTCGTGACTCAATGTTCGGAGTTCAGTGCTTAACGTTCAACGCCCATGTGTCATGCACACGCAGTCCTCCAGCCTGTCATCATCACCCGGCCCCCAGGCGCGGGAGACCGTGCAGGCGTTGCTGGACTCCGCCACGCACTACGTGGAGGCGCGCTGGCGCATCGCCAGCCTGGAGGGCCGTGAGGCCTTGCGTGCTGGCGCTGCCATGGCGGTGCTGGCCATGGTCATCGTGCTGAGCCTTGCCGTGGCCTACGCGGGCCTCATGGCCGCCCTGGCGTGGTGGCTTGCCCATGTCTCACAGGCCGGGGCAGGGGCTGTGATGGCTGCGCTCGCGCTGGGGCATCTTGCCCTGGCCGTTGCGTGTGCCTTGTGGCTGGCGCGTTCGGTCAGAAACCGCCGCCTTTTTCACGCCACCCGCAAAGAATTTATGGAGGACCGAAAATGGCTGGAAGCGCATCACCCATCCAGGAGCTGAGAACCAGCCTGGAGAAAAGCCGCTGGCAGTTGCATGACAGCCTGCTGCGGCTGGAGGACAGCCTGTGGCAGGACGCCCATGGCACGCCTGCATCCACGCAGGAGCTGGTGGACACGCCACAGGCTCCGGTTTCCGTTCCCATCCGTCACTTGCCTCCGGGAAAGGCAGCGCGCATGATGTCCGTGGCCTTGATGGCTGGACTGGCGGCGGGCTTGTCCTGGTCCCGTAGGAAAAGATGACGGCATGGAAAACAGCTCCCACGTTTCACACCTTTCTGAAAAGCCGGTCGCCACAGCGGACGGGCACATCCTGCACTGGTATGACACCGGGGCGGGCATGCTGGCTGCAAAGCTGGCCGCGATTGTCGGTGCCACGCGGTCGGTGCGTCTGGAGCAGTATATCTTCCAGGCCTCCGCCGTCGGGGAGCGCTTTCGCGACGCGCTGACGGCGGCGGCCAGGCGCGGCGTGGCCGTGACGGTGCTGCTGGATGACGTGGGCTGCCTGGGGCTTTCGCGCAGCTACTTCAGAGAGCTGGAGGAGGCCGGAGGGAGGATTGTCTGGTTCAACCCCATGCGGTGGCGGCTATGGACCTTCCGCGACCATCGCAAAATCCTCATTGTGGATGAGAAGACGGCCTTCCTGGGCGGCTGCAATGTGGCCCCCGAGTATGACGGCGACGGCGTGCGTGAGGGCTGGCGGGACGGCGGCGTGGGCATCTCCGGCCCTGTGGTCAGGGTGCTTGTGGAGGCCTTTGAGTCGCAGTTGGAAAAAGCCGGAAACAAGATCTGGCTGGCCCGCAGGCATGGCCGCAACGGATGGGTCGAGGCCGGCCCCGATGTCTCGCTGCTGCTGATGCGCCCTGGCCTTCAGCAGGGGGCTTTTCAGGCGGCGCTGCGAAAGGACCTTTTGCAGGCCCGGGATGTGGCCATGACGATGGCGTACTTTCTGCCGCGCGGACGTTTCAAGCGTGCGCTGCGGCGCGCGGCGCGGCAGGCACATCTCTTCCGCCTGCTGGTGCCGGGGAAGAGTGACATCCCCATGATGAGCGTGGCCACGCGGGCGCTGTATGGCCCGCTGCAGCGCAGTGGTGTGTGGATCTTTGAGTACCAGCCGCAGGTGCTGCACGCCAAGATCGTCGTGGTGGATGACATCGTGTATGTCGGCTCCTCCAACCTGGACCCGCGCAGCCTGAGCATTAACTTCGAGGTCATGCTGCGCGTGCGCAGTCCCGAACTGGCGCAGCGGGCGCGGGAAACCTTCCAACATGATCTGGAGCACAGCCTGCCTGCACCGCGCCTTTCCTGGCGAAAGCCACAGAACTGGTGGGTGCGTCTCAAGCAAAAAGCCGCGCACTTTTTCTTTGCCTGGCTCGACGTCGGCGTGGCGCAGTTGCTGGTGCAAAAAGTGGAGCGCACAAGCGGCCGCAAGTCACACAAACAAGGTGGCCACGGCGCGCAGGAAAAGAACGATTGCTACGCTCATTCATGTCCTCCGGCCCGATAGGAGAATGAGGCGGAAACCTAACCGCCACTCCTCCCAATGAGCCTCTCCCTGAAACCCCAAAACTTGAAGCGTTACCGCGACCTGCTGACGCTTTTTCACAAGTATGGTCATGGCGATCTGGTGAAGGCGGCGCCCATCATCGACGACCCGCTGCCGCACGCGCCGCCGCCCCTGGTGCCGCTGGAGGCCAGGGCGCTGGCGGATGATGTGGAGAAGCTGGGGCCGACATACATCAAGCTGGCGCAGCTTCTCTCCACCCGCGCGGACATGGTGCCCCAGGCCTACATGGACGCGCTGTCACGGCTGCAGGACAGGGTGGAGCCGTTTTCCTTTGAGCAGGTGCAGGCCATCGTCTCCGTGGAGATTGGCGCGCGCTTGTCAAAGGCGTTCATTGAGTTTGATCCCGTGCCGGTCGCCGCCGCGTCGCTGGGGCAGGTTCACCGCGCCGTGCTGCGCGGCGGGCAGAGCGTGGTGGTGAAGGTGCAGCGGCCCGACGCGCGGGAGACCGTGGCGGAGGACCTGGAGGCCATGGCGGAGCTGGCGGTCTTCATGGACGCGCACACCGAGTTTGGCAGGCGTTATGGCCTGACCATGATCGTCGAGGAGCTGCGCAAATCCTTGCTGCGGGAGCTGGACTACCGGCTGGAGGCAGCAAACCTGCGCCTCATGCGCCAGCATCTGGGCGCCTTTCCGCGCATCCTTATCCCAGCCCCTGTCGAGGACTACTCCTCCGGCCGTGTGCTGACCATGGAGCATGTCAGCGGGCAGAAGATCACCAAGTTCAGCCCGCTGGTCCGGCTGGATATCGATGGCGGTGCCCTGGCGGAGGAGCTGTTTCAGGCCTACCTGCATCAGGTTCTGGTCGTCGGCGTCTTCCATGCCGACCCGCATCCGGGAAATGTCTTCCTCACCGACGATCATCAGGTGGCGCTGCTGGACCTCGGCATGGTGGGCCACATCGGCCCCGAGATGCAGGACCTCCTGCTGAAGCTGCTGATCGCCATCAGCGAGGGCAGGAGCGACCAGGCCGCGCAGATCGCGGAAAAAATGGGCGAGCACGGGGAGGAATACGATGCCCTCGTTTTCAAGCGGCGCATTGCCGACCTCGTGGGCCAGCAGCGCAACGCCGACCTGGCCAGCATCCAGATCGGCAGGCTGCTCATGGAGGTGCAGCGCACAGCGGGGGACTGCCATCTGCGTGTGTCGCCGGAGTTCACCATGCTGGGCAAGACCTTGCTCAATCTGGACCTTGTGGGCCGCGCTCTCTCGCCCGGCTTTGACCCCAACGAGTCTGTCCGGCGCAACGCCGCCAAGATCATGCACCAGAAGGCGCTGCAAAGCTTCTCGTCAGGCAACCTTTACGGGCTCATGCTGGAGGCCAAGGAGTTTCTGGAAAAACTGCCCGCGCGCCTCAACATGTTCACCGAGCTCGTCGCCGGCAACAAGCTCCGCGTGAAGGTGGACACCTTCAACGAAAGCCTGCTGGTCGCCACGCTGCAAAAGATCGCCAACCGCATCACGCTCGGCCTCATTCTGGCCTCGCTCATCGTGGGGGCCGCCCTGCTCATGCGGGTGGACACCTCCTTCCGCCTCCTGGGGTATCCCGGGCTTGCCATCATCTTCTTCCTCCTGGCCGTGGCCGGCGGCATGGCGCTGGCATGGCAGATCCTCCGCAGTGATCACGCTGAAAAATAGAACCGCATGGAATCAACACCCCGCACCAGCCTCAGTCTCCCCGTCGGCGCCAACGTTCACGGCACGGATGCCGTCCACTTCCGCGTCTGGGCGCCTGCATCCAAACACGTCGAGGTCATTTATGGCGAGGATGAGGATCTCACCGCCTCATCCCGTGTGGCCTTGAAGGCGGAGGATGACGGCTATTGGTCCGCCACCGTGGCGGACGCCCGCGCCGGCATGCACTACCGCTACCAGCTTGACTCCGGCACCTATCCAGATCCGGCATCCCGCTTTCAGCCGGCCGGGCCGCATGGCGCCTCACGCATCATCGACCCCGGTCGGTTTGAGTGGACCGACCAGGAGTGGAAGGGCGCCTCCCGTGACGGACAGGTGATTTACGAAATGCACATCGGCACCTTCACCGCCGACGGCACCTGGGCCGCCGCCACAGAGCAGCTTCCGTATCTGGCCGGGCTTGGCGTCACCATGCTGGAGGTCATGCCCGTCGCCGACTTCCCCGGCCGCTACGGCTGGGGCTACGACGGCGTGAACCTCTTTGCCCCCACCCGGCTGTATGGGGAGCCGGATGACTTCCGCCGTTTCGTGGACCGGGCGCACGCGCTCGGTCTCGCCGTCATTCTCGACGTCGTGTACAACCACCTCGGCCCCGACGGCAACTACCTGCGGCAGTTCTCCCCGCACTACTTCGCCACCCGCCACACCACAGAATGGGGGGAGGCCCTGAACTTCGACGACGAGTGCAACGCCCCCGTGCGCGAGCTGTTCATCGCCAATGCCGGTTATTGGATCGAGGAGTTCCATTGCGACGGCCTGCGCCTGGACGCCACCCAGCAGATTCTGGATGATTCAAAAGAGCACATCCTTGCCGCCATCACCCGCCGCGTCAACGAGGCCGCCCGCTGGCGCGGCGTCTATGTGGTGGGGGAAAATGAGGTGCAGCATTCCATCCTCATCCGCCCGCGTGAGAGCGGCGGCTACGGCCTGGACGCGCTGTGGAATGATGACTTCCACCACACCGCCGTGGTGGCCATGACCGGCCGCCGCGAGGCCTACTACACCGACTACCAAGGCTCCCCCCAGGAGTTCCTCTCGGCGCTGAAGTGGGGCTTCCTGTTCCAAGGGCAGCGCTACAAATGGCAGAAGGCGCGCCGTGGCAGTCCGTGCCTGGACATGGAGCCGTCCAACTTTGTGAACTTTTTGCAGAACCACGACCAGATCGCCAACTCGCTTTGGGGCCGCCGTGTCCACACCCTGGCCAGCGCGGCAAAGTTTCGTGCGCTCACCGCGCTGCTCCTGCTCGGGCCGGGCACGCCGATGCTGTTTCAAGGGCAGGAGTTTGCCGCATCGACACCCTTTTTGTACTTTGCCGACCACAACCCGGAGCTGGCGGTCCTGGTGGCGAAGGGCCGCGCGACCTTCCTGGAGCAGTTCCCCAGCATCGCCCATGAGGACGTGGCTAGGCTCATTCCCAACCCTGAGCTCGAGCAGACCTTCCTGCGCTGCAAGCTGGACTTTGCCGACCGCGAGAAGCACAAGCAGGTGCTGCGGCTGCACACCGACCTGCTGCGGCTGCGCAAGAATGATCCGCTGATCACCAAGGCGCTGCGCGGCACCTTTGATGGCGCCGTGCTGGGCGCCTCCGCCTTTGTCCTGCGCTACTTCGGCAGCAACCAGGATGACCGCCTCCTGGTGGTGAACCTGGGCACGCACCTGCACCTCGACGTCGCGCCTGAGCCCCTGCTGGCCCCGCCGCTTGGCTGCCTGTGGGACATCGAGTGGTCCAGCGAGGACCCGCTCTACGGCGGTGGCGGCACGCCCCTCCTCGACACTGAGGACAACTGGCAAATCCCGGCCGAGTGCGCCGTGCTGCTGACCCCCACGCCCGCCCCCCAGTCATGAGCGCTGACCTGGTTCGCCGCATCGACATCGCCCAGGCCGAGGTGGACAACGCCCGCGAGATCCTGCGCCGGGAGTGGCTTGTCACCAACGGCCTCGGCGGCTACGGCTCGGGCACCATCTCCGGCAAGGTGTCGCGTCGTTACCATGGCCTGCTGGTGGCCGCGCTGCCCGCGCCCTATGGCCGCGTCGTCATGCTGAACCACCTGTCCGAATATTTGCGGCTGGATGACCGGCGTAGCCTGCTCATCGGAGGCGGGGAGCCAGCCTCTGGCGACGAGGACACGGGGGAAAACGGCGGCCAGGCACACTACGTGCGTGAGTTCCGCCTGGAGCACGGCCTGCCCATCTGGGTGTACGAGGTGGAGGGGCATGTGATTGAAAAGCGCCTGCTGCTCATTCATGGGCAGAACACCGTCCACATCACCTACCAGCTTCTGTCCGGCCAGGACCGCGCCTGCCTGGAGCTGCGCCCCTCCGTCCACTTTCGCGGTTATGAGGATGACGTCAGCCAGCCGTTCGAGTCGGAATACTCCCTGCACATCCAGGGCCGCAAGTATGAGATCTCCACCGCGCGCCTGCCGCATCGACTGCACCTGTATGCGCATGATGAGCGCGCCAGCTACACGCATGAAGGCGGCCGCGTGAGCGAGATCGGCTACCAGACGGAGGCGGAGCGCGGCTACCACTCGCGCGGTCCCTTGTGGAGCCCGGGCCTGTTTGCCTTCCAGCTCCGCCCGGGGCGCCCGGTCACGCTGGTGGCCTCCACGGAGGACTGGCCCACCATCCTGGCGCTTGACCCTGCCACCGCCCGTTCGGCGGACCTGGCACGGCGTCAGCGCCTCATTCTCTCCGCCGCGCCATCTGTGCGGGAAGGTCAGGCCTCGGAGCTGGTGCTGGCCGCGGACCAGTTCATCATCACGCCAGCCGGACGGGTGGAGGATGCGGCCCGCGCGCACGCCTCCGGAGACGAGGTGCGCACAGTCATCGCCGGCTATCACTGGTTCACCGACTGGGGGCGGGACACGATGATCAGCCTGGAAGGCCTGACGCTGACCCCCGGCCGTCATCATGAGGCGGCATGGATCCTGCGCACCTTTGCGCATTACATCCGCGACGGTCTCATCCCGAACTACTTCCCCGACGGCGAGCGTGAAGGTGTTTACCACACCGCCGACGCCACCCTCTGGTTCTTCCATGCCATCGACCGCTATGTGACGGTGACTGGTGACCGCAACACCTTGCAGCAGCTGCTGCCAAAGCTCCTCGGCATCGCGGATCATCATCTGCGCGGCACACGCTTCGGCATTCATGTGGATGCGGTGGACGGCCTCCTCCACCAGGGCGCGGAGGGCTACCAGCTCACCTGGATGGACGCCAAGGTGGACGGCTGGGTGGTCACACCGCGCCGAGGCAAGGCCGTGGAGATCAACGCCCTCTGGTACAACGCCCTGCGCCTGCTGGAGGAATGGCTGCGCAGCGAGGGCCGGGAGGACGAGGCGCGGACCTATGGCGGCCACGCCGAAAAGGCGCGCGTCTCCTTCAACAAGCGCTTCTGGTCGCAGGAGCGCGGTCATCTGCTCGACGTGGTGGATGGCGAGAACGGGGATGATCCCGCCCTGCGTCCGAACATGCTCTTCTCCATCTCCCTGCGCTATCCGGTGCTGGATGAAAACCACTGGGATGCGGTGGTGGAAAAGGCACGCGCGGAGCTGCTCACCCCCGTGGGCCTGCGCTCGCTCTCACGCGCCCACCCGGACTACAAGGCGCGCTACTTTGGGGATCTGCGCGCCCGTGACGCCGCCTACCACCAGGGCACCGTGTGGGCCTGGCTCATCGGCCCCTTTGTGGACGCCTGGCTCAAGGTGCATCCGGAGGACAAGGCCGGCGCGCGTCACTTCCTGGACGGCCTTTTCGAGCACATGGACCACGGCTGCGTCGGCTCGATCAGCGAGGTCTTCGACGCCGAGCCGCCCTACACCCAGCGCGCCTGCATCGCCCAGGCCTGGAGCGTGGCGGAGGTGCTGCGCTGCTACGCCAAGACGGCGGAGTGAGGCGGCAGCCCTGGCGCGGTCCTGCCTGACATAAATCATTTGTGCCAGTCCATTGCTTGGCTGGTTGGCAAAAAATAGACTGGTTCTCCAAAAGCTTGTCAAATTCCCGGCGAGCTCAGCAGCCCCAGTGGCAAGGCGGGACCTGTCAAAAAGCAAGGCTTGAAAGACCGGCGGCTGCTATCCCCGCCGGTTCTTCTCCACAATCGCCACGATGATCAGCACAAACGCAACCAGCCGCAGCGTGTACACATACGGCGCCCACTCCGTCTCCACCCGCATGCAGGCGCGCACGATGCGCTCAATCATCAGAAACCCGAACGAACCGGCAAAAAAGAGAAACAGCCGGTCATGCGTGCGCTTCCAGAAACGGAGGAAGAACAAGGCGATCATCAGAAGGCTGACGGTGGCCGCGCCGGCGAGGAACTGGTTGAGCATCATGGCTTAGTCAGATTCAAAGATGAGGCCGTAGAGCAGGACGCAGAAGGCGATCTGGGACAGGCCGCTGCGGTAGGGCAGGATGTACACATCCGGCAGGATCACCAGATCCAGGATCAGCAGCCCGTTGGACAGCGCCATGATCGCGAAGCACAGCGCGCTCCAGTAAAGCAGGCGCTGCCCGCTGCGGCGGTAGCCCCGCCAGAGCAGCAGGGCCGCGCCCAGGCTGGTCAGGGCGCACAGGATGTAGATGATCGGACCCATCATGAGCTTGATTTAAGTTTGAAGGCGTCGGCAAAGCTCTGCGCGGCGATCGTGTCGCGGCGGTAGATGGCCTCAATGATGCGCACGGGCGCCACGCGATACACTTCGGCCAGCAGGGCGGTTTGGCTGATGATCTCCTCCGCGCCGCTCAGCCTGTAGCTCCCCGCTGTATCCGGCGCCTTTTCCAGCAGGCCGTTGCGTGTCAGCTCCTCCAGCCACCGCTCCACGGAGTGCGGGGTGCTCAGGATGGTGTCATACACCTTTTTGGGCGACCACACGCTTCCCGGCGCGCGTGCGAACAGCAGCAAAATTTCCAACTGTTCCACCGAGCGGATGTGGCGCGCGAGGAAGGCGCGGATGGAGGCTGGCAGATCGGTGGGAAACACAGCAGGGTTATGAATGGTGCATCAAAAATAACGGACCCAGGCGGCATGTCGCAACACCAGGAATTGCTTAGATGCTTGTGGCTTGTCAGGCAACTGTCAGGAGGCAAAATCAGGGAAACCCTGAAGACTTTGGGGCTGACAGCCTAACCAGGATACGGCCTGATAGCCAACCGCGTGCGATCCGCCCAAACTTGAGTTTTCAGCCATGGCCAAAACACCTTCCTCCTCCCGCGTTCCCGCCGTGAAGCCCCCTTCCAGAAAGGCTGCCGCCCCGCAGGTGACGGTGGACGCAAAAGCCAATGGCAGCGCAGGCGGCGCGGAGGCGTGGGAGATGGAGCTGCTGGCCGCCATGCTGGCCTTCCGCAAAGGGGACTTCAAGGCACGGCTGCCGGAAGGCTGGACGGGGGTGCGCGGCAAGATCGCCGACGCCTTCAACGAGGTGCTGGAGATGAGCGAGCGCCGCGCCACCGAGGCCGCCTGGGTCTCCCGCGTGGTTGGCAGGGAGGGCCGCCTCCGCCAGCGCATGACCGTCACCGGCATGGTGGGCGGCTGGGCGGACGAGGTGCAGGCGCTCAACACCTTGATGGATGACCTGGTTCGGCCGACCACGGAGGTCACGCGCACCATCGGCGCCGTGGCCAAGGGGGATCTGGGCCAGTCGATGGCCGTGGAGGTGGACGGCCGTCCGCTGGAAGGTGAGTTCCTGCATTCGGCCAAGCTTGTGAACCGCATGATCGATCAGCTCTCCGTCTTCACTTCGGAAGTGACGCGCGTCGCGCGCGAGGTGGGCACCGAGGGGAAGCTGGGCGGGCAGGCGCAGGTGAAGGGCGTGTCAGGCGTATGGAAGGACCTCACCGAATCTGTGAACCAGATGGCGGGAAACCTGACCGCCCAGGTGCGCAACATTGCCGATGTGACCATCGCCGTGGCCAACGGTGACTTGTCCAAGAAGATCACGGTGGACGTGCGCGGTGAGATTTTGCAGCTCAAGGAGGCCATCAACACCATGGTGGACCAGCTCCGGTCCTTCTCCTCCGAGGTGACGCGCGTGGCGCGTGAGGTGGGCACGGAAGGCCGTCTCGGCGGTCAGGCCGTGGTGCCCGGTGTGGCCGGCACGTGGAAGGATTTGACGGACTCCGTCAACGCCATGGCCTCCAACCTCACCGCCCAGGTGCGCAACATCGCCGCCGTGACCACGGCCGTGGCGCGCGGCGACCTCTCCCGCAAGATCACCGTGGACGTGAAGGGGGAAATTCTGGAGCTC
>CAZPSQ010000196.1:0-11231 GCA_964588755.1 uncultured Prosthecobacter sp.
CCAGGCGCGTGCCTCCTCCTCGGTGTGGATAAGGCCGTCGGAGCCAGGGGTGACGGGGACGCCTGCCTTCTTGGCGGTGTCGCGCGCAACGTTTTTGTTGCCCATCATGGAGATGACCTTGGCGCTGGGGCCGATGAACTTGATTTTGCACTTCGCGCAGACCTCGGCGAACTCCTCTTTTTCGGAGAGGAAGCCGTAGCCAGGGTGGATGGCGTCCACGTTGGCAATCTCTGCCGCGGAGATGATGCGGCTCATTTTCAGGTAGCTTTCCGTGCTGGGTCCGGGGCCGATGCAGATGGCCTCGTCGGCAAGGTGCACGTGCATGGAGTCCACATCGGCCTCCGAATAGACGGCGACGGTTTTCACATCGAGCTCCTTGCAGGCACGAATGACACGCAGGGCGATTTCACCACGGTTGGCGACGAGAACTTTCTTGAACATCAGGGGGGAGGGGAGGCGGAGGGCTAAGGGCGGAGAACAGAGAGACAGCAGGGGAGCGCGCGAGGCTGGGGGTGGCGGGAAAGATGGGCCAGGGGAGTGGTTTGGGAACTCCTGGTCCTACCCTCTCCGCCTAGGACCCTACGCTTTCAGTTCGAACAGCGGCTGGCCGTACTGCACGGGCTTGCCGTCCTCCACCAGGATGCGGGCAATGGTGCCGCGCGCCTCGGCCTTGATCTCGTTCATCACCTTCATGGCCTCGATGATGCAGACATTGCTGTTTTCATCGACAGAGTCGCCCACATTGACGAAGGGCTTCTCCCCCGGCGCGGCGGAGCGGTAGAAGGTTCCCACCATGGGGGAGTTGATTGTGGGGCCGGCGGGCTCGTTCACGGCAGCGACGGCAGGGGCTGCTGAGGCGGGCGCCGCGACTGGAGCCGCAGCATGGACTGCGGGCGCGGCTGCCACGGAGACAGGAGCGGACGCGGCCACAGGCATGCTCTTGAGCAGGTCTTTGAGGGTGTTGATGTCGGAACCGCGGCGGAGCTCGAGCTTGGTGTCCTTCTGCTCGGCGTGGAAATAGGTCAGGTCATTCTCTGCCATCAGTTCCACGATCTCACGGATTTGCTTCAAATCGTAGGCGCCATGAGGGGAGGAGGCGCTGGTGGAAGGGGATGCGGCAGGTTTGGAGGTGGTGCGTTTGGCCATGTCTGGGAGAGAGTGTGTCAATCTTGACCGGTCGATTCTACAAACTCAATCGCGGGTGGCAACCACAAAGGCGGTCTTGACTTTCAGGGGAAGTTGCAGGCGCTCAGGCCTGATTTTCAGGCATTCGGGCGAAAGTTCGCGGCGTCTGTGAGCGACTCCATCCTGTCAAATGGTCACGGCAGCCTCCACTTTCAACGAAGATGTTCTGCCCTACACGGACACGAAACCCGTGGGGGCGGCGGATTTTTACTGTGCCGTAAACGCCACCTTTCGCTTTATTTTGGGGCGCTTCGGCATGGAGGGGCTGCGCGGCTACTGGACGCAGATGGGGCAGGATTATCACCATCCCGTGAGCCTGCGCTGGCAGGAGGGCGGGCTGCCTGCTGTGGCGGCGCATTGGAAGGCTTTTTTCCAGGCAGAGCCTGGCGCGGAGGTGGAAGTCAATGAGACGGAGGACGAGGTGACGCTGCAGGTGCGCACCTGCCCGGCGATCCACCATCTGCGGCAGCATGGCAGGGGGATCTTGCCCGCCTACTGCCAGCATTGTTATTTCGTGAGCGAGGCGATGGCTGCCCGGGCTGGTCTGACCGTGCGTGTCTGCGGCGGGAACGGGACCTGCACCCAGCGCTTTCTCAAACAATCGACCCATCCCCCACCTCAACGGCTGGAGGACATTGCCACGGCATCATGATTGGCTGCTACGACTTTTGCGGACACTACGAATGGACCTTCGGCTGGCTGGAGCGCCAGGGGGGGCATGGACTGGTGAAGGCGTATTGGGATGAGGCGATCCACCAGGACTCGCAAATTCACGCGATCGAGCTCATCGGCGGGCAGGGGATCGAGGGCATGAAAAAATACTGGGGTCCCACGCTGGCTGATGAAGGAGCGGTGTACGAGGGCACCTATAGCGAGACGGTCTTCCGACTGGACATGCACCAGTGCCCTTCCAAGGGCTTTCTCATTCACAACAGCCTGGAGCAGTACCGTGACTACTGCGACCACTGCCTGGGCTGGATCGGCCCGCTGATGAAGAACGCGGGCTTTGTGGTGGACCATGAGCACAACCACTGCGGCCAGTGCTGGTGGGAGATGCGCTGTGCGGACGACCCCACGCCTGCCAGCGCCACAGGTGCCTTCAGTGGTGACAAGGACGTGCGCTGGCGCGAGGACTGGATGGCCGATGTGATGGACCGGTATGTGCGGGCGACGGGGCCGGATGAGAAAGAGGGGATGACGAAACCCGAATGAGGAATGGCGGGGGCTGGATGCGCGCTGGCATTCCGAAGCTGAGCACTGGGGCTACTCCGCCTCTTTCTTGGCCGCTGGTGCAGGTGTGGCCGCTGGAGCGGCCGCAGCCACGCGCATCTTCTGAAATGGCACACTTTCGCACACGGCGAGGAGGATGTCCTGGAAGCGGTAGTCTGCGGCCTTGGCACGACGGATGATTTTCTCGACGGTGGGCTTGTCGGAGTACTCCAGGCCTCGCCCCAGGGCGTAGGTGAGAAGATTTTCGGAGAGGTTTTTCACGAACTGGTCGGCCATGTCGCGGGCCAGAATGCCGCGCAGCTCCGCCAGATTGGCGAATGCCTGGCCGCGTACGAGGGTGCCGGAGGCGTCGATGGGATGCTTCTTTTCCTCGTCGCGCCAGCGGCCGATGGCGTCATAGTTTTCAAAGGCGAAGCCCATGGGGTCGAGGAAGGCATGGCATCCGGCGCAGGAGGCGTTGGAGCGGTGCTCGGCAAACTGCTCCCGCAGGGTGACCTTGCCAAAGCGGGCCTTCTTTTCATCCAGCGGGGGCACCCCGCCGGGCGCGGGCGGCGGTGGTGTGCCGAGGATGTTTTCCAGCAGGAACTGGCCGCGCTTTACCGGGGAGGTGCGGGTGGAGGTGGATGTGAGCACAAGGATGCTGCCCTGCGTGAGGATGCCGCCGCGCGGGGTGCCTGCCAGGGAGGCCTTTTCATATTTGTCCTTGCCGCCGGAGAGCTTGGCGTCCTTCAGCCCATAGTATTCGGCCAGCTTTTTGTTCACGAAGGTGTAGTCTGCCGTGAGGAACTCCATGACGCTGAGGTTCTGGCGCAGGATGTGGTCAAAGAAAGTCTGCGACTCCCGCTTCATCATGGGACCCAGGCCGCTGAACTCCGGGAACATCTTGATGTCAGGGGAGACGATGTCCATGTCGCGCAATTGCAGCCACTGTCCGGCGAAGTCCTCGGTGAGGCTCCAGGCGCGGTAGTCGCCAATCATGCGCTTGATTTCGCCTGCCAGATTCTTGCGCAGCTCGCCCTTGGCGGCCAGCTGCCGCAGTTTTTCATCCGGCGGAGAAGACCAGAGGAAGTATGAGAGCCGGGAGGCCAGGGTGTGCTCATCCACCAGAGCCACATTGTTTTTGACCTCGCCCACAGGCTGGGGGGAGCCACGGTAGAGAAAGCCGGGGGACACCAGCAGGCCGCGCAGGACATAGCCCAGGCTTTCCATCGGTGGCAGGCCTTCCTTGATGCCGAGGTCGGCAATGCCGCGCCATTTGGCCTTTTCAGCCTCGTTCAGAGGGCGGCGGAAGAGACGTGCGCCGAGCTTTTCCACCAGTGCAGGGAGGTCTGCGGCGGCGATGCCGCCGGGCTGGTCCACGGGACCCTCCACGGTGAACTGGTGCAGCCAGAAGTTGCGGTCCTGGCGGGTCTTTTCGTCATAGAAGTCATTGAGGAACCAGAGCTGCACCTCATGCTTGCCCACGGGCAGGTCCACCTCCGCACGGAACTCCTGTGCGGTTTGATCCTTGGCGGTGATGGAGAATGACCCCGCGTTTTTGCCGGCGAGGCGGACGTCGAACTTGGCTGGCTCGCCCCCGGCCTGCTGCGCGCCCGCCTTGACGCGGAGGCGGTATTTGCCGGGCTTGTCGATTTCGACGGAGTGCTTCACGTAGCCGTTGCTGGCCAGGTAGATGGCGCCGGTGTCGCGGTCGCCCGCGCCTTCGCCAATGGAGAAGTCCTCGCCGCTGAGCTTCAGGGTGGGCAGGCCGGCAGGCCTGCCATCCAGCAGCCACTGCACCAGGCGGGTGCCACGTGGGGGCAGCAGTCCCAGGGGGCCTTCCACATCCACCTTGGACAGCGCCAGGTTGCGGTCGCGTTTGTCGGGGTCCGGGTTTTGCGGATCGGAGAAGTCATTGAGGAAGCGGACCACGATCTTGTGCTCCCCGCTTTTCAGCGGGATCTCCTGCCGGATGGTCTGCCAGGGGCCGTTGTCCCCATTGTAGCGCGCCGTCACGTCGAAGGTGCCCAGCTCCTTGTCATCCACCCGCAGGGCGAGCTTGGCCACGTCCGGTCCGGCCTGGGTGGCGGACACGCGCAACTGGATCACATAGGTGCCGTAGGCGGGTGCGGTGAACTTGGTCGCGGCATCCGCGTTGGCATGGAACCAGCGCACGTCCCCCCATTCCTTCGTCTCGCCCTTCTGGTTCCAGAATTTTTTGGCGCCCAGCTCCAGGTCCAGACGCTGCACGTCGGAGGTGTCCAGCGCCTTCTCCGCCACGGCATTGGCCGCACGGATGTATTTTTCCATCAGCATGGGGGAGATGGAGAGCACGTCGCCAATGTTGTCATAGCCGTAGCCGGTGTCGTCCGGTGGGAACTGGCTGGCGGGCCGGAGGTCCACCAGCAGCAGGTCGCGGATGGTGTTGTTGTATTCCGTGCGGTTGAGGCGGCGGTAGGTGATGTGGCCGGGGTCGATCTTCTGCGGATCGAAATAGAACACGGTGCTGTCAATCCAGGCCACCATCTCATCCCGCTCCTCGAGGGTGGGCGTGTCCTTCTTGGCCGGTGGCATCACATGGGTGACGAGCTGCTGCCGTGTGTGGTCCCACAGCACCTTGTCGCTGATGAGCTTGGAGAAGTCCGGGTACTCATCCAGCGCAAAGTCGCCCTTGTCCGAGCCGTCGCCATGGCAGTCGTAGCAGTATTTTTGCAGCAGCGGCAGGATGCGCTTGTCGTAGGCCTCCCGGCCACGCTCGGCGGCGGGCAGCAGGGCAGGGGCCAGGGCGAGGGGCGCAAGGACGAGAGCAAGAACTGGACGGCGGAGCAGCATGCGGAGGGTGTTTGGCACTGGGAGGGATACGCAGCCAAGATGGCAGGGATTTCGCCGAAACCAATGCCGCATTGCGCGTGAATTGCGGTTGCGTGGGCTGGCTGGCACGGTGATGGACGCCGCGCTTTTTTCCCCATGTCCCAATCCTCTCTCGAACAAGGGCGCGCCTTTCTGGCTGAAAACGCCCAAAAGCCCGGCATCACCACCACTGCCAGCGGCCTGCAGTATGAAGTCCTGACCCCGGGCGCGGGCAAGAGTCCCCGGCTGAAGGACACCGTGGTGGTGAACTACCGTGGCACACTGATCAATGGCGTGGAGTTTGACAGCTCCTACTTGGCGGGGCGTGAGCCTGCGGAGTTTCCCCTGAAGCGTGTGATCAAAGGCTGGAAGGAGGGGGTGCAGCTCATGCAGGAAGGCGCCAAGTTCCGTTTCTTCATCCCCTCCGAGCTGGCCTATGGCAAGCGCGGCTCCGGCATCGACATCGGCCCGAATGAAACTCTCATCTTTGAGGTGGAACTCTTGAAAGTCTGGGAAGACTAGCCGCGATTTGAGTAGTCTCTTTATCAAGGGTCCAAAATTTTACCATTCCACCTCTCCATGAACCAGATCGACCTCTCCAACCGTGCTGCAATCGTCACCGGCGGCGCCCGCGGCATCGGCCGTGCCATTGCTGAACGTCTGCTGGCTTCTGGGGCCGCCGTGTGCCTGTGGGACGTGGATGCCGCGGCGCTGGAGGCTGCCAAGGCAGAGCTTTCGGCGCAGGGGAAAGTCCACACCGCCACCGTGGATGTGACCAGTCTGGAGTCTGTGGAGGCCGCCGTGGCCAGCACCTTCGGCGCCTTCGGGAAGATCGACATCCTGGTGAACAACGCGGGCATCGCGGGAAACAACGCCAAGACCTGGGAGACCACGCCGGAGGACTGGCAGCGGGTGATCGCCATCAACCTGCACGGCCCCTTCCACTGCTGCCACGCCGTGGTGCCGGTGATGCTGAAAAACGGTTACGGTCGCATCATCAACATCGCCTCCATTGCGGGCAAGGAGGGCAACCCCAACGCCGCGCACTACAGCGCCTCCAAGGCTGGCGTGATCGCGCTGACGAAGTCCCTCGGCAAGGAACTGGCCACCAGCGGCATCATTGTGAACGCCATCACGCCCGCCGTGATCGAGACCGACATCCTCAAGCAATGCTCCCAGCAGCATGTCGATTACATGCTCTCGAAGATTCCCATGGGCCGCTTTGGCCAGAAGGAGGAGGCAGCTGCGCTGGTGGCCTGGCTTGGCTCCGAGGACTGTTCCTTCACCACAGGCGCGGTGTTTGATTTGTCGGGTGGTCGGGCGACGTATTGAGTGCCCGGGTGATTTGGGACATCGAAAAGCCTCCAAACAGGAAAGGGTGGAATCATGATTTCCTGTTTGTGATCCAGAGTCCCAGGAGACTGCCGCCATGCTTGGAAATAATTCTGCCGTTGCAGTTGGCTATGCCTTCACCGTGACCTTGGCACCGCCTTGTCTGGCTGACTCATAGACGGCCTCCACGATGCGGACATCGCGCAGGCCCATGGCTCCGTCGCATTTAAAGTGGCGCTTTTCGGTGATTGCTTTCGCAAACTCATCCAGCAGCACGCCGAGCTGCAAGGTGTCTTCACACAGCATTTCTTTTTTGCCGGCCATGAGGCGTTTGGCGTTCGGCTTGCCGCCGCCGCTTTGGCCGAAGACGCTGCCGGTGGGCTGGCCGGGCAGAACCTCGACGCTGCCTTTCAGCCCCAGGGTGGTGCATTGATGAAAATTCTGCGCGTAGCTGGCCCGGCACAGGGCCTGGAAACCGTCTTCAAAGATCAGCTCGAAGCTCATCGTTTCCTCCACGCCAGTTGGGAAAAGATTTTTGTGTTTCGTGGCGGGGAAGCCACGTGCGGCCACTGGCGTCCTTCCGGTCATCTGGCACGCGGCCTGCACGGGATAGACACCCGTGTCGAACATCGCGCCACCGCCGGCCATCGTCGGGTCGAGCAACCATTGCTTGATGGTCTTGGCCGTGGCTGGGTTGGAAAGTCCATTGGCATAACCCCAGGAGAACTCATAGGTGCCGGTGGAAAGCTCGCCCGCAGCGCCTTGTGCCAGCAGCTCAGCAGCCTTGGCATGGTGTGGCTCCCAGTGCAGGCGGTAGCTGACGCCGAGCTGCACCTTGGCCTTCTTTGCAGCGGCGATCATCGCCTCGCACTGCGCGCTGCTGGTGGCCATGGGCTTTTCGCACATCACATGCTTGCCCGCTTGGGCTGCGGCGATGCTGTGCTGCGCGTGCAGGCTGTTCGGTGTGACAACGTGCACGATGCTGATGTCCTTGGCATCGGCCAGTTTTGCCATGTCAGCATAGCTGAAGATGTTCTTCCCAGGGAAGCCGTGCTGCGCAGCCCACTCGCGGCCCTTCGCCGCATCGCCCGTGATGACTCCGGCAAGGTACACGTTTTTCGCCGAAGGCAGCTCCGGCGCGATGCTTTGCCTGCTGAAGCCGCCCAGCCCGCACAAGGCCACGCCGAGCTTGCCCTCATTGGCAGTCTGCGCACGCACACGTGCGTTCAGGCCGATGAGCGCGGGGAAGGCCAGCGTGGAGGTTTGCAGGAAGGCGCGGCGGGTGGTGGGAGGTGTCATTGGGTGAGCTTGGAAACGAAGCATGCTTCACGTGTAGTCACGCAAACCCGGCCCTGAGTGCCAAAAGAAATGCTCGTGGGTTTGCCGGGTGTCTGCAAAAGTCCCAGCACCTTGCCCTCCTGGGTGAGGAGGCGGATGCCTGCGCGGGTGCAGCACCATAGCCGGCCGGCCGGGTCAAAGGCCAGGCCATCAAGCCCTTTCTCCGCAAAGCTGGCGCACACTTCCCGGGTTCCCAGCGTGCCATCCGCGTTCACAGGCCAGCGGTACAGGTTCACGCTGCCAGAGTCGGTGACATGCAGCCATTTTTCGTCTGGCGAGAACGCGATGCCGTTTGGCAGCGTGAGGTCCGCATCCCGCACCACGGCGGTCAGTTGTCTGGTCTTTGGATCGTAACGATAGACATGCTGCCCGGTGAGTTCCTTCACATCTGCTGGCCGCTGTTTGAAGAGGAAATCGGGATCGGTGAACCATAGCGTGCCATCGGCGGGTTTCACGATGACATCATTCGGCCGGTTCAGCCGTTTACCCTCAAACTTGTCCGCCAGCACCTCCGCCATTCTCCCTTCCGCGTCCCAGCGCGTCAGGCGGCGGTGCGTTTGCTCCACCACATAAAAGCCGCCGCTGCCGTCCGGGCGGAACGACGTTGCCTCCGGGGAATCTTGCCGCCACGTCCGCAGGCCATTTTTCTCATCCCACTGGAAGGCCAGGTGGTCATGATGCGCTGCATAGTACAGCGTGTTGTCGATCCACTGGGCCGCCTCGCAGCCAGCATACCCGCCGCCGATGAACTGCCAGACAGCATCCGGTGCAAAGACGCCGGGCACCTCGCAGACCACAGGCGGATTTGGGCTGGCTGCCTGCTGGCCTGCCAGGATGCCATGAGAAAAAACCGCAAAGGCGAGGGTGGTGGCGAGGCTGAAAAGTGAGCGCACCTGCTGCGAAAACGATGCGAATGGAAAAGTTTTCATGGGGAGGAGCAGTGTCAGGGGTTGGTGGGAATGGGACGCAGGTGGCCAAGGCTTGGCCCCGGGCCGGTAGAGGCAAGTCCGGTATTATCCCCTCCGGTTCACGCTCAGTGCCGGAATTTTCTGCCGCCATGGCCGGTGCCGCCGCGTCATTGCGCAAAGATCCCGCGCCAAGGTTGCCGCGATCCAGGTCTCGGCGGCAGGCTCACGCCAGGAGCGACTTCACCACGGCGGCCACGGCGGTGCCGAGCTTTGCATGAGCGGCCGCGTCGAGGTGGATGCCATCGCCGCCGGGTTCGATCAGCGTCTGGGTGTTGAGGAACCCGCAGCCAAGGCTTGAGGCGAGGGACTCATAATGCCGTGGCAGCTGGCGGCTGTCCCGCTGCGCGTTGGGAAACTTTGCCGCGATGTCCGGCAGGCTGGTTTGATCACCGATCACCGGCGGACAAAGGAGCAGGAGCCGTGGCGGCAGGTTGTTGATGCCAGCATCGCTGGTGAGGATCATCTGCGCCAGCACCTTCACGCCCATGGCGATCTCTCCCGGGGAGGCTCCATACACGGTTTTCAGGTCATTCGTGCCTAGCATCAGCACCACCAGATCCAGCGGCTTGTGTGACTCAAGAATGGCTGGCAGCACCGTTCTGCCATTGCGCATCGTGGCAAAGGGATCGTCATGCACGGTGGTGCGGCCGTTCTGGCCTTCCTCAATCACTCGAAAGGCGGTGCCAAGCTCGCGCGCCAGCACGCCTGTCCAGCGCACGGAAATGGGGTGGCGCGCAGGGAAGGGGGCGGTGATGCTTTCCGGGATGAAGCCCCAGGTGTTGGAGTCGCCAAAGCAGAGGACATTCTTCATGAGTGTGCCATCATGGGCGTGTCCTTTGCCTGGGGCAAGTTGTTCAGAATTTTGGGAATCATTGTGCAAAACTGCAAAAATCTAACTTGCGCGAGGTTTCGCCTGTGTTAGACATCCGACCCCCCGCTCCAAAAGCGGGGTTTTGAGTTCCCCCAACTCACCTCCCTCTCATCTAGTCATGCGCGTCCGTACCTCTGTTAAACCTCTCTGCGAACTTTGCCGCGTTATCCGCCGCAAGGGCGTCGTCCGTATCGTCTGCAAGAACCCACGCCACAAACAGCGTCAGGGTTGATCCCCCTTTCTTTAAACACACACATCTGAATTATGGCCCGCCTGCTTGGAGTTGAAATCCCGAACGAAAAGAAGATCGAATATTCGCTGCCCTACATCTACGGCATCGGTCTTCCCCTCAGCCGCAAAGTTCTCGCTGCGACGAACATTGACCCGAACATCCGCGCGGGCGAGCTGACCGACGAGCAGATTTCTCTGATCACACAGGCGATCCAGGCGTTGAAGATCCCGATCGAAGGCGACCTTCGTCGTGAGATTCAGATCCACATGAAGCGCATTCTCGGCATCAACTGCTACCGCTCTCATCGGCATCGCCGCGGCCTGCCAGTGCGCGGCCAGCGCACCCACACCAACGCCCGCACGCGCAAAGGACCGCGCAAGACCGTCGGCGCGCAGAAGGCCAAGTAATCCGAATTCACGCAACGAACCTTTCCCCTTATCATGGCTGACGAAACGATCCCCGCCGCTCCTGCCGCAGCAGTCCCTGCTCCGGCCCCAGCACCTGCCGCCCCTGCGGCTCCCGCCGCTCCAGGCACCCCTGCCGCCCCTGCGGCAGATCAGCGCCCCTCCACCAGCGGCGACAAGCAGGTTTCCCAGAGCATCTGGGCTGAAATTGGCGGCGAAGCCGAGGCTCCCAAAGTCACCAAGGCCAAAGGTTCCAAGAACGTTTCAGCCGGTATTGTTCACGTGTATGCCACGTTCAACAACACCATCGTCACCATCACTGACCGCAATGGCGGAGTGATCGGCTGGTCCACTTCTGGTAAGATGGGCTTCCGTGGTTCCCGTAAGGGTACCGCCTATGCTGCCCAGGTGGTGGCGCAGGACGCCTGCCGTCAGGCGATGGGCCATGGCCTTCGTGAGGCTGAAGTTCGCCTTCGCGGCCCCGGCTCCGGCCGTGAGTCCGCTGTGCGTGCCGTCCAGGCCCTCGGTGTCGAAGTCAGCATCATCAAGGACGTGACCCCGGTGCCGCACAACGGCTGCCGTCCGCCCAAAGCCCGCCGCGTCTAATCCTTCTCTCCGCACCTTTTTCTTTCCCTTACTATGGCTCGTTACACCGGTCCCCGCGAAAAAATCAACCGCCGCTTCGGCATTGCGATTTTCGGTCCCTCCAAGGCTCTCGAAACCCGCAACTTCCCCCCGGGACAGCACGGCGCACGCAACACCCGCCGCAAGACTTCTGAGTACGGCAACGCCCTCGCTGAAAAGCAGAAGCTGCGCTTCCAGTACGGCCTCATGGAGAAGCA
>CAZPSQ010000197.1:0-11130 GCA_964588755.1 uncultured Prosthecobacter sp.
GCTCATAATGCTCGGGGCAGGTGCTGCCGTCAGAGCCGATGTACCAGTAGAAATTGACCGCACGTGTGCGCACACGCAGGCCGGGCTGCGGCTCCGAGTCGCGGAAGATGCGCATCATCATGAGGGTGATCTCGCGCCCGTCGGCCAAACGTACTGGGAAGGGGGTGCGCTCGCTCACTGTCCAGCCCTGGCTGGGAAGGCATACCTCCGGCCGGTGCAGGCTGCGCTTCATCTGGCCGCTGAGGATGATGGTCGTCATGATCTGGCGGCCGGTGGACTTTGCGTAAATGGTGCGCACAAGTTTCACACCCTCATCCAGGTCTTTTTTCTCCTGGGCGGTCATCTCAAGCTCGCGCCCCTGGTAGTCCCCCATGCTGAGCGGAAGCTGCAGCCGCACCCCGGGTTCGGAGGCCTGGAAACGCGTGTCTGTGCCCGCGCTGACACCCAAAGTGACCAGCATCAGCAGCAGCGCCACGCCGATCTGGGCCAGGGTGCGGACCGGATGTGGAAACACATCGAAGTCACCCTGGCCCTCGCCCGTGCCCAGACGTTTCAGGTTGGATTTCATCTCCCGCCCTTCAAACAGCCAGCAGATGGCAAACATGCCTGCGAGGGCCACACCGAAAACGGCAAAGCCTGCGAAGGTGTGGAAAGGGGACATCTCCTGGTGGTCGCCGATACGCCTGCCCACGGCGGTCTCCGAGCCGAAGGCCAGGGTGCCTGCGGCCAGCAGCAGCAGGCGCACCACGTTCCCCGCCACGGCCAAAGGAACCGAGCAGAGGAAAAGGATGAGGCGCGAGCGCGGCCGCTTCAGCGCCATGTAGCCCAGGAGGGCTGAGATCATCATCAGGGCGAAGAGGGAGTTGATGCCGCTGCACTTGGCGTCCACGTCCAGGCTGAAGGCATCGCCGACTTTCAGGCCGCGCGCCTCATCCGGTGCGGACTGGAGCGCGGACCCCTCATTGACCGCAGGCACGCCTACCAGGGTGAGGAGGGACGCCGTCATGGCCGCAGTACGTGGGCGCAGCGGCGAGGCCACAGAATCCTCCAGCGGCTGCATCGGCCAGGCAAAAAAGAGAAACAGCCAGGCGAAGAAGAGAACCCGCATCCAGGCGCGTCCCGCCACCAGCAGGATGGTGCCGGCCAGCACCAGCTGGATGGACAGAAAGCCAGGGTAGCCGGTGTCCGCCTTGTAGCCCAGCCAGTAAAAGAAAAACCCTGCCAGCAGCACGGGCACGCCCAGCCAGTCTCCCTGCCAGGGCAGGCGGCGCAGCTCATCGCGCCGCAGCCACACCAGCCAGCCGACCAACGGCGGCACCACCAGACAGAACTGCCAGTCGGCATACTTGCTGACCCACTTGACCCAGCCATGCAGGACGCTGAAGCGCTGACCAAACTCCCAGTGCTGATACGGCCACACGGCAAACAACACGCCGATGATCACCACCAGCGCACCAAGGCCGATCCAGCGCAGCGTGCGCGGACACAGCAGTTTCCCCCCCGGAGAGCCACCTGGCTGAGGTGGTAAAGCTGGCGAATGAATGGGGGGGAGGGCCATGACGTGGGTTGACGGACAAAGGCTGCCTCTGTTTGTTGCGTCACGCAACCCACATCCCGTAACAACTCAGCAGCATTTCATGGCAGACAACAAGAGCACCCGGCGCCGACTTCTGGAAAAAGTGGAGGATCAGGAGCCAGCCGCCAGCACGGCGGTGGTCATGGACTCCTCCCCCGGGGCGGCCAAACCAGCCGGCAAACACACCCCGCCAGACCCGGGAAAGGCTGCCAGTTCTCCGCCGAAACAGGAGGCCGCCGCTGGTGGTGCGCCCCTGCGCCGCTCCCAGCTCACCACGGCACATTTTGTGCTTTCCATTGGCACCTCGCTGGTCATCGGCCTGCTGGTGCATTGGGCGGACAAACGTTACTTTGAGCGGGAACTGGCCGCAAAACTGGGCGCCCGGGGCGCAGCCCAGGCGGACGGTGCCGGCACGGAGGCGCCGCCCAAGGCGGCGGAGCAGATCACCGCGCTGCAAAAACAGCTCGACGTGGTGCGGCGGGAGCAGCTCCTCACCCAGCAAAGCACGCGCGAGTCACTGGAGCGGATTTCCGATGTGTTGAAAAATCCAGCGTTGGCGCCTGCGCCCGTGGCACCTGCCTCGGCCACCACGCAGGGAGAGTCACGCATGGCCGATGCTGTGCCGGATGTGACACCGACCCAGGCGGAGTTCATCCAGCTCAAGGAGCGCAACCGCCTGACCCAGTATGCGGATGAGGCCATCGCCTCCGGAATGCGCAAGCCGCTGGAGGCCATTGTCGAGTATCTGCGTGATCCCGCATCAAAACACCTGCACGATGCCGCGCAGACGGAATATCTACGTGCGGTCCGTGCCATCCAGATCATCCAGCGGGAAGATCCGGGCTACCGTCTGCCTGTGGCGGAGCTTTTCAAAGGGACCAAGGTCCGCGAGGAGGCGGATCTGACGCCCGAGGCCCTGCACAAGCTGCTGGAGGACGCCAAGCAACCGGCGGAGGTGCGGTCGCGGGCCTGTTTCCTGCTGCTGGGCAGCAATGCGGCGGACACGAACGCGAAGCTCATCAACGCCATCAAGAATGACCCGTCCCTCGACGTGGCCAAGCAGGCACAGATCGCGCTGGAGCAGCGTGTGAAGCGGCGCTTCCGCATGTTTGACATCCCCGCGATCGATGCCTGGTGGCAATCTCAAGGCGGCCAGTAGCCCCGCGCGCACCGAACACATTCAACACTCTCCGATTTTCCCATGAAGACCCTTTTCCTCACCAATGAATATCCACCACACATCTACGGCGGCGCGGGTGTGCACGTCGAATACCTGTCACGCGAGCTGGCCAAGCTGATGGAGGTCGATGTGCGCTGCTTTGGCGACCAGGACAGCGCGGTGGAGAATCTGACGGTGAAGGGCTACGGGCTCGACACGAAAGGCTGGGACTGTCCGCTCAATTTGAAGTCAGTCTTTGGAGCGCTGCAGCGCTGCCTGGACTTTAACACGCATGGCATTGACGCGCAGATCGTCCATCTGCACACCTGGTATGCTCACTTCGGCGGCATTCTGGCCAAGCTGAATTACGGGCTGCCCATGGTGCTGACCGTGCATTCCCTGGAGCCGCTGCGTCCGTGGAAGCGCGAGCAGCTCGGTCATGGCTACGACTTCACCGTCTGGCTGGAAAACACCGCGCTGCGCATGGCGGATGCGGTGATTGCCGTCTCCGAGGAGACGAAGGCGGACCTGCTGCGTCTGTTTGACCTGGACAAGAGCAAGATACACGTGATTCACAATGGCATTGATCTGGATGAGTATCGCCGCATTGAGGCGCCGGAGGTGCTGAAAAAGCATGGGGTGGACCCGGACAAGCCGTATGTGCTTTTCGTCGGCCGCATCACGCGGCAGAAGGGCATCATCCACCTGGTGCGCGCCATCCAGCACATGGACCCGGGCTTTCAGGTGGTGCTTTGCGCGGGCGCTCCCGACACGCCGGAGATCAAGGAGGAGATGGAGGCCGCAGTCGCCGCAGTAAGCCAGGAGCGGCCCGGTGTCGTCTGGATTCAGGCCATGCTGCCCCTGCAGGAAAAAATTGCGATGTACTCGCACGCGCATGTGTTCTGCTGCCCGTCGATTTATGAGCCCTTCGGCATCATCAACCTGGAGGCCATGGCCTGCGAGACGGCCGTGGTGGCCAGCGCGGTGGGCGGCATCAAGGAAGTGGTGGTGGAGGGGGAGACGGGCTTCCTCGTCCCGCTGGAGCAGCAGACCGAAAGCCCTTTTGAGGCCGTGCACCCGGAAAAATTCGCCAAGGATCTGGCCGCCGGAATCAACAAGATCATGGCGGATGACGACCTGCGCCAGCGCATGGCCAAGGCTGGACGTCAGCGTGCGGAGGATCACTTTAGCTGGAAATCCATCGCGCGGAAAACGCACACACTGTACAAGACCCTGGCGGGCTAGGCGGTGAAAGAGCTTGAAATAACCTCCGCTTAAGGGACTTATAAAGTCTCATGTCTTCCGTGTGCAAACAGGTCTCCCTGATCACGGCCTTTCTGGCCTTGATGTTTGCGCAGGCCTATGGTCTGGAGCGTGGCTACGCGTCTCATCACGGGATCTCCGTGATCGAGCGGGAGTTCGAGCCGGACAGCCGTGCAGGCTCATGCCAGCAGGTCATGCGCTGCGCGGTGGACAGTCATAAGGAGCATGAAAATCATGCGCCCATGACTGTGGACATGGAGGCGGGAAGGGGCGGCATCGTGCTGGCGGCCCTGCAGTTGGCGCCTGTGGAACTGGCTGATCTTTTGGTGCGTGACTGGATCACGCGGCAGAGACTGCTGGAGGCTGAGATCTTGAACAAAGCCTCTGCGGAGACACCGGAGAAGACGGCACCGCCTGTGGGCATCCAGGTGGTGCGGTGCATGGTGATGCTGATTTGATCGTCCCTGAGCAGGTGCTCCGTCCATGATGACGGCTTGGCCCTGCCTCTGTGGCGCCCATCATACGAGCATGGCAGGACCATGCCTGGGCGGCAGTTGATTTTCTCTTTTCCAAGTCTGGCCTCCTCATGTCGTGACGCGTCACGCGCAGAGGCCGGATGAGGAGCCGCAAGCGCAGGCCCGCCTGTGGCTGTGGCATGTGGAACCACTCACGAACGCATGGCCATGCCATGACACACCAGCACGGGCTGGGGAGCGGGCCACCCATAACAGGCGGGCAGCGCATCCACTTCATTCACCTTTAGCATCATGAAAAACTTTCGTCTTACCATTATCCTCATCCTGGCTGCCCTCAGCCTGCCAGTCTCCCTTCACGCCCGCCGCCCTCGCGGCACGGAGATGACGGGCGTCATCACCCAGGTGGACCACTCCACCCGGAACATCGCCTTCACCCGGAGTGACGGCAAAACGCTTCAGTTCGTCTATGCCGGGCGGACACGTTTCTGGCATGGCGGGCAGGATTCATCCCCCACCGCCTTGAAACCGGGCATGCAAGTGCAGATTGACCTGCACAATCCCCTGATCGGCCCGGACTTTGTGACGCAGATCGTGCTCATCACATCGCAAAAAAACACGCGCTGATCCCCTGGGGCCACCCTCGAGCCGCCAGCGCCATCCTGCCCAAGGCACGGGCGCATGCCGGGCGTCTGCTTCAATCCTCTTTCCATGCAACACCACCATGATGAAATTTCACCTCACTCTTTCCTTTTTTCTCTCGTTGGCCATCACCGCCGCCGGCGTGCCCGTCAGCGTTAATTCACTTGTCCAAAAAGCCCTGGCCACACACCCTGAGCTTCGTTTTTACGAGGCGCAAATCGACGTGGCGCAGGGCGGCAAAACCAAGGCCGGGGAAATCAAAAATCCCGACCTGATGACTGGCGTGGGCAACTGGCGCGTGCGCGATTTGCAAACCAACAACGTGACGGACGGCCCCACGTGGTCCGTGCAGTTGACCCAGACTTTTGAGTGGCCTGGGCGGCTCTCCCTGCGAAAGGCCCTCGCGCAAAAGGACATCGAGCTGGCACGGCTGGGCCTGGAGCAGTTCCGTGTGGCGCTGGCCGCGCGTGTGCGCACGATCTCATGGAAGCTGCTGGCGGCGCAGGAGCAAAGCCGCGCCGCCAAAGAGGTGGCCACACGCTACCAGTCACTGGCGGATGTGCTGCTGCAGCGTGATCCGGCAGGCGCCGCCCCCCGGCTGGAGGCGCGGATCATCCAGGCCACCGCGCTGACCCTGGGCGCGGAGGCGACGGCGGCACGCAACGAGCTTGAGTCCGCCCGCTTTGAGCTGAACCAGCTGCTGGGTGAGAAGCCGGAGCATCCGCTGGAGCTGAGCATGGAGAAGATGGTTCTCAGTCCGCCGCCTGCCCTGGAATCTCTGCTGGCGCAGGCTCGGAAGCTGAACTTCGGCCTGCGGGCGCGCATCCTGGATGTGCAGCAGCAGGGATATGAGGTGCGGCTGGCGGAAAATGAGCGCTGGCCGGCCATCACGGTGGCACCGTATGTGCAGCGTCAGCAGAATGAAACGCGGGAGACGCAGGTGGGCATCAATGTCTCCATCCCGCTGCCATTGTGGAACCGCAACAAAGGTGCCATCGACACGGCCAGGGCGCGCGAGGTGCAGGCGGAGGTGATGCTCACCGCGCAGATGCGCCAGCTTGAGCGGGACGTGGCCGCACAGGCCAGCCACTACCGCATTCATGTGGAGGAACTGGCCAAGTGGCCAAGCAACACCCTGGATGGCTTTCGCAGCGCTGCCAAGGAGGCGGACGAGCACTACCGCCTGGGTGCGCTGCCTCTCAGCACCTACTCCGAGCTGCAACGCCAGTATCTGGACAGTGTGAAGGCCGTGCTGTCCTCGCAGCTCGGGGCGGTGGAGGCGCGCCTGGAACTGGAGCAGCTCACGGGAGCCAGGCTGAACTAATCCCTCCCACTGGGGCAGCCAGCCTTGCCGCGTGGAATCACGCCGGTTCCACAGCCCGGGCATTCCGTGCTCCAAATTACATCTTCCACATTTCCCATGCTTAATCTCATCATCGAGTTTTCCGTTCGGCAGCGCGCGCTTGTGCTGCTCGGGGCCTTGGGCCTCCTTGTCGGGGGCGTCTTTGCCCTCATGCATCTGCCCATTGATGCGGTGCCTGATCTCACCGGTCCGCAGGTGCAGGTCAATGTCATCGTGCCGGCACTGGCACCGGAGGAGTCTGAGCGCGCGGTCACACGTCCCATTGAGATGGCGCTTTCAGGCATGCCTGGGGTGCTGGACTCGCGCTCCATCACGAAGTTTGGCCTCAGCCAGGTGACGGTGGAGTTTGAGGACGACGCGGACATTTTCCGTGCGCGGCAGCTTGTGGCGGAACGGCTCACCGCCGTCATGCAGGAGCTGCCGCCGGGCAGCGAGATCAGCCTGGCGCCCATCAGCACCGGGCTGGGCGAAATCTTCTACTACACGCTGCACTGGAAGAAGGACGCCAAGGAGGCGCCGGCAGACCACAAGGAAGGGCTGATGCGCTTGTGGGAGACGCATGAGTATGTGGTCAAGCCGATGCTCCGCACGGTGCAGGGAGTGGCGGAGATCAACAGCAACGGCGGACACCAGCGCCAGGTCACCGTGGAGCCCATGCTGGAAAAGCTGAAGGCGGCAAACATGACCGTGGGAGAGCTGGCGGACATCATCCGTGGGAACGTGGAGAATGCTGGCGGCGGCATTGTGAACCGGGAAGGCGAACAGCTGACGATCCGCACCCTGGGCCGAGTCAGCACGGCGGAGGAGATCGCCAAACTGCCGGTGAAATTTGGCGCGGCAGTGCAGCCGTTGAAGGTGGAGGATGTGGCCAGGGTGCAATGGGGCACCGGCTTCCGCAGCGGCGCGGCCACCATGGACGGCCAGGAGGTGGTGCTGGGAACGGTGATGATGCTGATGGGGGAAAACGCGCGCGTGGTGTGTCACCGTGTGGCGCCACGGCTGGAGGAAGTGCGGGAAAAACTGCCGCCGGGCATGGACATCACCGTGGTGTATGAGCGCAGCACCCTGGTGGAGGCCACGGTGGGCACGGTCGAAAAAAACCTTCTCGAAGGCGCTGTGCTCGTCATCGTGGTGCTGCTGGTCCTGCTGGGAAACTGGCGCGCGGCCTTGATCGTGGCCATGGCCATCCCGCTGTCCTTTCTCTTCGCCATCTGCGGCATGGTGAAGGGCGGCTGGTCCGGCAACCTCATGAGCCTTGGCGCGGTGGACTTCGGCCTCATCATTGATGGCGCTGTGGTCATGGTGGAAAACATCGTGCGCAGGCTGGGGCTGAGGCAGCATCACCTGGGCCGCAGACTGAGCCCCGAGGAGCGCAGCCGCGAGGTGCTGGCCGCCAGCAAGCAGATGGCCTCCCCCATGTTCTTCGGCGTTCTGATCATCACCATTGTTTATCTGCCGATCCTCACGCTGACGGGCATCGAGGGGAAGATGTTCCGTCCCATGGCGGTGACGGTCATCTTTGCCCTGGCGGGCGCGCTCCTGCTGGCATTGACGCTCATGCCCGCGCTGTGCTCCTTCCTGCTGGGCGGGGACGTGGCGGAGAAGGAAAACTTCATCATCGCCGGGCTGAACCGCGTCTTTCAGCCGCTGCTGCGCGGGGCCATCCGCCTGCGCTGGCTGGTGGTGCTGGGCGCTGCGGGCTTCTTTGCTTTCTGCGGCTGGCGCTTCACCACCTTGGGCGCGGAGTTTGTGCCGAAGCTGGATGAGGGCAGCATTGCGGCCATGATCTACCGCAAGGTGGGCATGAGCCTCACCGAATCCCTCAAGGAGGACCTGGAGCTGGGCCGGATGGTGCGGGGAAAATTCCCCATGGTGACCCGCTTCTTCACCCGCAGCGGCACCAGCGAGGTGGCCACCGACCCCATGCCGCCGAATGAGACGGACTTCTATATCTTCTACAAGCCGCTGGAGGAATGGCCCAAAGGACCAGGGCTGCCCAGGACGAAGCAGGAGCTGATGGCCGCCATCGAGGAGGAGGTGCAGAAAATCCATCCAGATGAAACCATCGAATTTGGCCAGCCCATCGAGACACGTTTCAACGAGATGATGGAAGGCACCAAGGCGGAGCTGGCGGTGCGTATTTACGGACTGGAATTCGACATGCTGGAGACGCTGGCCATGCAGATCCGCGACATCATCAATGCCACGCCTGGGGGCGCGGCGGAGTTTGAAACCGCAGGCCGCCCCAGCACGCTGGTGCTGCAGGTGAAGCGGGATGTGCTGGCGAAGTACAATGTGCCGCTGGCGGAGGTGAACCGTGCTGTGTCCGCAGGCCTGGGCGGAGAGGTGGCCGGGCAGGTGGTGGAGGGAAATCGCAAGCGCGACATCGTGGTGCGCCTGCCGGAGGACGACCGCTCCAAGGATGAGATCATCAAGGGGCTGCCGCTGCGTGTGGGCGAGCACGGCATGATCCCGCTGGGAGACGCGGTGGACATCCGCACGGAGAAGTCCGTGGACCCCATCCGCCACAGCCGCACGCAGCGCCGCGCGGCCCTGCTGGTGAGTGTGAACGGGCGGGACATGGAGAGCTTCGTGCATGAGGCAACGGCCCGCATCAAAAAGGAGGTCATCTTTCCCGAGGGGTACGACTTTGAGTTTGGCGGCACTTTTGAGAATTTGCAGGAGGCCCGCGCACGCCTGGCCATCGTGGTGCCCACCGCGCTTGTGCTCATCCTGGTGCTCATCTTTTTCGCCTTCGGCAGCCTGCGGCAGACCTTTCTGGTGGCCACAGGCATTCCGCTGGCGCTCACCGGCGGCATCATCGCGCTGTCTTTGCGTGGCATGCCCTTCAGCATCACGGCGGCCGTGGGCTTCATCGCCCTGAGCGGCGTGGCCGTGCTGAATGGGCTGGTGCTGGTGAACTATTTCAACGAGCTGCGGGAGGAGGGAATGAGCATCCGCGATGCGGTGCTGGACGGCGTGGCCACGCGTCTGCGTCCCGTGATGATGACGGCGCTGGTGGCCGCTCTCGGCTTTGTCCCCATGGCCCTGGCGCATGGGCCGGGGGCGGAGGTGCAGCGGCCGCTGGCCACGGTGGTCATCGGAGGCATCATCAGCTCCACCCTGCTGACCCTGCTGCTGCTGCCGCTGTTGTATGACTGGCTGGAGGAGCGGGCCAGGCGGAGGCAGGAAGACTGATCCGCGAACTTCCCACGCCGGTCAGGAAGGCCACGAATCATTCGCGAATCCACCGCCTGCGTTCACCACGGAGGCGGTGGGTCGTCCGGCTTCAAACGCCTCCGATTCCCCCCGTGAAAATGAAGGACATTTTTACTCCGCCTTCGCGGCACCTGCGGCCTGCTTTTTTTGCCACCCTTGCCCTGGCCTTTCCCTTTGCCCTGGCCGGCGCCTTGCCTTTGGTTCATCGGCGTGGGCGGGCTGGACTCGCCCTCAAAGGGCTTGTTGCCATGGGTGAAGCGGGGCGGGGGCATTGTCTCCTTCACCTCGGCCTGCAGGCGCAGGATCTCGGCCTTGAGATCCTTCACCGTGTCGGCATAGGAGGGGTCGTTGTAAAAGCTTTTCACCTCAAGCGGGTCCTTGTCGCGGTCCAGCAGCTCCCAGTCATCCACATCGCTGCCGTAGTAGTGGATGAGCTTGTGCTTGGCTGTGATGACGCCGTAGTGCGGGCGGACGCGGTGCGGCACGGGGAACTCGTAGTAGTGGTAGTAGAGGCTCTTGCGCCAGTCGGCAGGCACCGCGCCCTTCATGATGGGAACAAGACTGCGGCCATGCACATCCGCCAAATTCGGCGCGCCAGCGATGTCCAGGAAGGTGCTGGCGAAGTCGAGAAGGCTGGTGATGTTCGTGTCCACGCTGCCGGGCTGGATGACGCCGGGCCAGCGGGCGATCATCGGGGTGCGCAGGGATTCCTCAAAGATCCAGCGTTTGTCGAACCAGCCGTGTTCTCCCAGGTAGAAGCCCTGGTCGCTGCTGAGGATGACGACGGTGTTCTTGGTCAGGTCGTTCTTGTCCAGGTAGTCGAGCACGCGGCCCACGTTTTCATCCACCGCCTTCACGCAGGCCAGGTAATCGTGCATGTAGCGCTGATAGCGCCATTTCACGAGATCGCGGCCCTGGGGCGCGGCTCCGCGGTACTTCGCGTTGCGCGGCTCATAGTAGGCGTTCCACGCTTTCTTTTGCTCGTCGTTCAGGTTGCCTGGAACGACGAGTTTCGCATCGCGCTCGGTGAAGGTGCGGTCGATGCCCATGTCGTGGTCGCTCACGGCCTTGCTGCGGCCGGAGTAGGAGTCGAAGAGTGTCGCGGGCTCCTCATACACGCGGTCATTGTCGAAGCCGAGCAGGCGGGAAGGCGGCTCCCATTCGCGGTGCGGGGCCTTGTGCTGGCTCATGATCATGAAGGGCTTCGACTTGTCGCGCCCGTCGAGCCATTTCAGGGTGAGATCGCCGATGATGTCCGTCACGTAACCGTCGTATTTCACCTGCTGGCCCATCTCGATCATCGGCGGGTTGTAGTAGGCGCCCTGGCCGGGGAGGACATTCCAGTAGTCGTAACCGACCGGATCCGTCATGAGGTGCCACTTGCCAATGACGGCTGTCTGGTAGCCGCTCTTTTGCAACACCTTGGGGAAGGTGG
>CAZPSQ010000198.1:0-11110 GCA_964588755.1 uncultured Prosthecobacter sp.
ATGGTGCCGGCGAGCACGGCGGCGATGGTGCCTTCCAGTTCGATCGCCTCCTCCTTGACGGAGCCGCCCTGCGTGGGTTCCGGGGGCTTGCGCGGCGGCGGCGGGGCAAAACGGCCCTTGCCGCGGTTGCCGCCCCCACGGTTAGGACCACTGCGATTTGGGGGACCACTGCGTGAAGGACCGCGATTTGGAGGAGGGGGCATGCGTGAAAAAAAGTAAGCCCTCAGGATGCTCCCGCAGGGCGGGATTACAAGGTAAATTTAGCCGCTCAGAAACCTCAACGCCCAGGCCCAGGCCTTCGTTAGGGGAAGACTGATTAAATCTAGACCAAGTTCGTGCTCCTTCTCTTCCTCCTCCCGGCTGCTTGGGCTTCTGCCTCCCTGATTCCGAGAGGAGAAAGAAAGACTCGGCCTGCCAGTACGAGCCGGTACAGCCCATGGAATGACGCGCACGTTTTCCTCTGTGTCTCAGTAAAGATCCAGCCCCAGGTCCAGCGCCCGCGCGGAATGCGTCAGTGCGCCCACGGAGATGGCGTTCACCCCGGTGGCCGCCACGTCCTTGATGGTGTCCAGCGTGATGCCGCCGCTCGCCTCCAGCCAGAGCTTGCCGTTCACCAGTTTCACCGCCTCGCGCTGCTGGTCCGGGGTCATGTTGTCCAGCAGCAGCATCTCCACACCGTCCAGCGTCAGGAAGTTTTCTACCTGCTGAAGGTTGTCCGCCTCCAGCTGCACCCGCACACCGGGGCGCTCGGCGCGCAGCTTGTGGATGGCGGCCTGCAGCTCCTGAAGGCCCCCGTTCGCGGCAAGGTGGTTGTCCTTCACCATCGCATGGTCGTAGAGGCCCATGCGGTGGTTCGTCCCCCCCCCGTGTTTCACGGCCGCCTTTTCCAGCACACGCCACCCCGGCGTGGTCTTCCGCGTGTCCCAGATCTGCACCGGGTGCGGCTGCACGGCCTGCACGTAGCGGCGGGTCTGGGTGGCCACGCCGCAGAGGCGTTGGAGGAAGTTCAGCGCGGTGCGCTCGGCGGTGAGGAGGGCGCGGGTGGTGCCGGCGGCCCTCATGAGCACGCTGCCACGCTCAAAAGGGCTGCCATCGGGCAGGAGAATCTCGACCTCGGTGGCGGGGTCGATCTCCCGGAACACGGCGGCGGCGATCTCAGCGCCGGAGACGACACCGGGCTCCCGGGCCACGATTTCTGCCCTGGAGCGCAGGTGTTCTGGAATGAAGTAGAGGGAGGTGACGTCACCCCCGCCGATGTCTTCTTCGATGGCGGCGTGGATCAGGGCAGAAACAGAGGGATGCATGGGCGGAAACTGATAGGAAGGAACGGCGCGGTTTCCAGTGCTGGGAAAAACAGGTTGCCAAAATTCAGAAACCCGCCATCTTCCCCGCCCCTCGTCCCCGGCCTGACTGATTCATGGTCTGCGGCGCGAGCCTCACAGGAGCCGTGTCATGAGCAACATCATCGAAAAGATCAACCAGGAACAATTGAAGAAGGAAGTCGCCGCTTTCAACGTGGGTGACACCGTGAAAGTGCATACCCGAGTCATCGAAGGTGACAAGGAACGTGTGCAGATTTTCGCAGGCATCGTCATCGCACGCAAAGGTTTCGGCATCAACGCCGCCTTCACCGTGCGCAAGATTTCCTATGGCGAGGGTGTGGAGCGCGTGTTCCCCCTGCACAGCCCCAAGGTGGCCAAGGTTGAAATCGTCAAGGCTGGCCGCGTCCGCCGCGCCCGCCTGCACTACCTCCGCGGCCGTCAGGGCAAGGAAGCCATGTCCGTGAAGGACCTGGGCCAGCAGCAGACCGCCGAAGCGGCCTGATCTGGCTTCCGCATTGTATTTCATCGAAAAAGGGGAGGGCCGGTCGGCTCTCCCCTTTTTTCGTCCTGCAGCCAGGGAATGAAAGACGTGCAAAACAGCCCCTCTTTTTGCACAGGCTGCTGGATCTTGTTCGAGGTCACCAGGGTCTCGCTCACCTTGCCATCCGGAGCCCCCCGCCTGTGACAAAACAGGTGCAATGCATCAGTCGCCGAATCGCCCCGGCATGGGACACATGGCCGCATGTCCACGCTGAAAGCCTCCGCGCGACCCAGGCCCGCCCGCCTCCTCAAATCCGCCCACGACATGGTTTTCCGCCATGTCCACAACTCCAACCTCATCTACAACACCGCCTGGGAAGACCCCCGGCTGGACCGCGAGCTGATGAAACTGGACCGCGACAGCCGCGTGGTCATGATCACCAGCGCCGGGTGCAACGCCCTCGACTACCTTCTCGACGACCCTGCGGAGATTCACGCCGTGGACATGAACTACCGCCAGAACGCCCTGCTGGAGCTCAAGCAGGCGCTCATCTGCCAGGGTGACTTCGACACCCTGTTTGAGATGTTCGGCCTCGGCTCCCATCCCGCCCATCTGGCCCGCTACCGCCAGGTGCGCGGCGGCTTGTCAGAGCCAGCGCAGGAGTTCTGGGACCGCCGCATCGGCTTCTTCAATCCGGACAGCCTCAAAAAATCCTTCTACTATCATGGCACCTCCGGCATCGCCGCATGGGTGATGGGCTGCGCCCTGTTCAAGGCACGGCCGAACATCCGGCACTTCGCCACCTGCCTGCTCGACGCACGTTGCCTCGAGGAGCAGCGGGAGGCCTACGCCCTGTTCGAGCGGGAGGTGTGGGGCCCCTTCAGCCACTGGCTGCTGCGTCAGCCCGCCCTCATGACCCTCCTCGGCGTCCCGCGCCCGCAGATCAGGCTCATCCAGGACTCCTATCCCGGCGGCCTCACCGGGTACGTGAAGGACAAGCTCCGCCATGTCATGACAGAGCTGCCCATCTCCGACAACTACTTCTGGCGCGTTTACATGACCGGCTCCTACACCCTGGGCTGCTGTCCCAGCTACTTGAAGCAGCAGAACCTCGCCACCCTGCGCCAGCGCAGCCACCGCCTGAAGACCCACACCGCCACGGTCGCCAATTTTCTCCGCGAGCATCCGGGCCACTACACCCATTTTGTGCTGCTGGACCACCAGGACTGGCTGGCCGCCCACGACACCACCGCCCTGCGGGAGGAATGGGACCTCATCCTCGCCAACAGCGCCCCGGGTGCCAGGGTTCTCATGCGCTCCGCCAGCCACCACATCGACTTTGTCCCCCAGCCCGTGCGGGAGCGCCTGCGCTTCTTTCCGGAGCGCACCGCCGCCCTGCATCCGCTGGACCGCGTCGGCACCTATGGCAGCCTTCACTTTGCGGAGGTCCTCGGGTGACAGCGCGCGCCGCCCCCCGCCCCGCACCGCAGCAGGCGCTGGAGCGTTACTACCAGTTACATTCCCGCATCTACGACGCCACCCGCTGGAGTTTCCTCTTCGGGCGGGAGGAAATTTTGCGCCGTGCCGCCACGGTCGCGCCCGCGCCGCGCCGCATTCTGGAGGTGGGCTGCGGCACCGGCCGCAACCTTGTCTCCCTGCGCCGCCGCTTTCCACAGGCGCACATCACCGGGCTGGATCTCTCTGAACAGATGCTGGCAATCGCCGCCGGCAAGGTGCGGGACAGCCACACCACCCTCCTGCGGCGCGCCTACTCCGGCCCCGTGCATGCGGCCGATGAGCCCTTCGACCTCATCCTCTTCTCATACGCCCTGTCCATGTTCAATCCCGGCTGGGAGCAGGCCCTGGACGCCGCCCACGCGGACCTTGCCGGGGGCGGCTGCGTGGCCGTCGTGGATTTTTCCCACTCACGCTTTGCCTGGTTCCGCCGCTGGATGGCGGTCAACCACGTGCGGATGGAAGGCCACCTTTGGCCCGGCCTGACAGCACGCTTCACCGCCTTGATGGATGACCGCCTGCCCGCCTACGGCAGCCTCTGGCACTATGGCTTCTTCCTTGGCCGCAAGGAAGCCTGAAACGTGGCGAATGTGTTGCGTGCAGGTGTCGTGATCACCCGCATCTTCCGGTGCCAGACTCGTTCTCGAAAAGAGGGTCATCTATTGTCCGGCGGGCGCGGCGGCCCCAGAGGCAGGGCAGCAGCGCCGCCTGCTATGGGAACATAAACAGGCAGGCGGCCAGCGCAGCCCGGCCAATGGGGCCGCTCCGCCGCCGGGAATATGACAAGCTTCTTGAGAACCAGCCCAGCCATCAGCACCCCAATGAGCAGTGTTTCCACCTTCCTCACCGGCCCTGCATCCGTCTTCCTGCTCATGCTGGCCATGGGCGGGCTGATCTACTTTGTGCGTCGTTTTGGCGCCGCCTGGGCCATGCGGCGCTGGCCGCGCACCAGCGGCCGTGTCCTCACCGCCGAAATGCGCCGGGGACGGAAAAAATCCTCCGATGGCAGCCTCATGTATGATCCGGTGTTGCGCTATTCCTACACCGTGGGACATCTCACCTTTGAAAGCAGCCGCTTCACACACCGTACCGTACGGAACGCGGCCCAGCTGGCCACCCAGTTCATCCTTCACATCCCCAAGAACGCAGAAGTGCCCGTTTACTACCATCCGCGCAATCCCGCCGAAGCAGTCGTGCAGCCGTTGCCTTGGCGTGGGGCGGCCGTGGGTGCTGGCGTTTGCACATTGCTGCTGCTGGTTCTCGGCCTGCGCCTTTCCATGGCATGAGCACCTCTGCGGCCACGCTTTCCTCGTCGTGGTCGCATGCCGTGGCATCGGCCATCCGCACCCTCGGGCCTCCGGCGGCTGTCGCGGGCTACACGGCGGGGTTTTCCGTGCTCCCGGGGGAGTGGTATCACCTGGGCTGGCTGCTCCTGGCGGGCGTGGTCTCGGTGGCCTTTCTGGATGGCCCCGCACGCTGGCTCCGCCGCCCCACGACCCCCGCCGTGCCGCTGCTGGCGGCCTACCTGCTGTGGATGACCCTGCGCTCCTGCTGCAGCGAGGCGTTTGTCCTGGCGGACGCCTCGCGGGAGGTCATGCGCGGCCTCTTCGGCGCCTCCTTGCTCGTCATGCTGTGCGTGCTGCTGTGGCAGGTGGCCCAGGACACGCGCGCGTTGCGCATGGTGGGCTGGATCACCGGGCTGGGCGCCACCTTCGCCGCGCTGATCAGCATGGGCGTCTGGTATCTGGTGCTGCCCGGCCCCATGGGCGGGGAGCGTCTGCGGAATCTGCTGGTCCACGGCGGACTCAACCCGGTCTGCACAGGCTTGATCTTCGGCATTTGCGGCCTCTGGCTCCTAACCTTGGCACCGGCTGCGGAGGGCGCCCTGGCCCGCCGTCTGGTGTGGGCCTCTGCCATGGTTCTTCATCTCGCGGCTTTTTTCTCCGGCAGCCGCGGCGCCATGCTGGCCCTGGTGTGCGGGCATGTCGTGTTGCTGCTGGCCCTCGGCTGGCGTCGTGGCCTGCCAGGTGCCGCCGTGCTTGCTGTCACCGCCCTGGTCTATTTCAGCAGCGCGCCCTTGATGGCAAAGATCGTCACCTGGTCCGCCGACCCGGCCATCGTGCCGCCGCCCCCGGGCATCACCCACCACTGGGAAAAAGCCATGGAACGTGGCGACAGCGGCCGGGGGGGCATCTACCGCGCAGGCTGGAAGGCGGTGGACAACGTCTGGCTGGGGACCGGCCAGTGGGGCGTGCGCGAAGTCTGGCAGCGCGACCTGCGGCCGGACCCGCATGGCATGATGGGGCACCTCCACAGCGCTTTTTTCGCCACCTTCGTTCATGGCGGCATCATCGGTGGCGTGCTGCTGCTGGCCCTGCTGGGCCATGCGGCCCGGTGTGCCTGGCGCCTTGCCCGTCAGGGTGACGCCACCTGGGTGGCTCTGCTCGCCTTTGGCTGCGGCGGGCTGTTCTTCGACGGCGAGTCGCTGATGTCCCTGGCCACCGCGCCCCGCTTTGAAGGCCTGCTGTTCTGGGTCCCTGTCATCGTCGCACTGGCGCGGTCTTCCAGGCTCACCTCACCACCCGCAGATTTCTAAAACCCGCCTCCCCGTCAAAAACCAGCAGGTTCAACTGCTCCTTGGCTTCGCCAAAAACAGGGTGCCTGGCCTTGACCGTCACCCCGGCCATCTGCGCGGTGACCTCATCGCCGGCGAAGGTCACCCGCAGCGTCTGCCAGCCTTTGGCATCAAGGCGCACTTTCTCACGCGCCAGATGTTCCGCCTTGTCCTGCCCCTCGCCCGGCGCGGGGTTCAGCGTGATCTCGATCTGCGATGAGCTCACCACAACGCGAAAAGACCGGCCTCCCGCCGCAGTGCCGATCCGCAGCGAGTGGCGGCCCGCCGTGTGCAGCTTCAGCTCGTACTCCAGCGTTCCGTCCGTGATGGGCAGCGGCCCGCGCAGCGTGCCGCCGTTCTTGTGCGTTTGAAGGTGGCTGCCCCAGACAGCTCCATCATGCGCCTTCCAGTCCCCCTGCACCACGGTCCAGGGCTTGGGCGGCAGTGATCGGAAATCCGCCTCGACCACAGGGGTGCCCGTCAACGGCGCGGGCGCTGCGGGCACCTGCTTCTCGACAAGGGGCGGCAGCTCGCGGCTGTGGCCGCCATCGCGGTAGCGGTTCAGCAGCGCGGACAGTTCCTGGACCACTTCAGGATGCCTGGCCGCCACGTCCGTCGTCTCCGCCGGGTCGTCCTTCATGTTGAAAAGCTGCGCCCTGAACTCATCAGCCCTCGTCTTGCGCACCCCGGGCTTGATGTTGCTGACCGGCACGCCCTCCACCCACTTCCACGGCCCCCGCCGGATGGCAAACACGCCGTCAGCGCTGTGTACGATCATATGGTCGCGCGTCGGCCGCGCCCCCTGGCTGCCCAGAAGGGCGGGCAGCGCGTTGTGGCTGTCCTCGGCGGCGCTTCCGGCGGCAGGCAGCTTTTCACCCACAAGGGCGGCGGTGGTCGCCAGGATGTCCGCCAGGCTGATCATGTCCTCGCACACCGTCCCGGCAGGAATTTTTGCCGGCCAGCGGGCGAGGAACGGCACCTTGAAGCCGCCCTCCCACACACTGTGCTTGCTGCCCCGCAGCGCCCCGTTCACCTTCAGCCCGGCCTTGTACGCCGTCGTCTGCGGCATCTCGCGCTCAGGATGGAAGACGCCGCCATTGTCGCTGCTGAACATCACCAGCGTGTCCTGTGCGAGGCCCGCGTCATCCAGCGCCTTCAGCACACCGCCCACGCTCCGGTCCAGCTCCTGGATCCAGTCGCCATACGGCCCCGCCGCGCTTTTCCCCGCCAGGTCCTTCTCCGGCGTCACCGGATTGTGTACCGCCACCGGCGTGTAGTAGAGGAAAAATGGCGTGCCCTTCTTCTGCTGCGCAATCCAGCCTGCCGCCTTGGACGTCAGCACCGGCATCACCCGTTCATTCACCCGCCTTGGCGCGTCGAGCGCTATCGGGTCCGCCCGGCCGCTCTCCGTGTCGTCCTTGGTGTAGGTGGCCTTGAAATCCGTGCTGTCAGCGTCAGGCCCGTTGACCTTCATCCCTTCGGGGATCTTGCCCCCGCGCAGCCCGTAAACAAACCGGTTCTCCACAAACACCCCCGCCACGTCCCCATGGTTGGCCGGAACACCGAAATGATAGTCAAAACCGATGTCCAGCGGCCCTGGCGAAAGCTCCGCGCTGTAGTCCGTGCGCCATTTCGGCGACCCGTCGCTGCTCCCATACCCCAGGTGCCACTTGCCGATCGCCGCCGTCCGGTAGCCATGCTTCTTCAGCAGCGAGGCCATGTTCAGCCGCGTGGCCTCAAGGTGCAGCGGCGAGAACGTGCCCAGCACCCCGCTCGTCAGGGTGGTTCTCCAGCAGTACCGTCCTGTGATCACCGAGTAGCGCGTGGGGGAGCACACCGAGGAAGTCGTGTTCGCATCCGTAAATCGCCGCCCCTCCCGCGCCAGCCGGTCGATGTTCGGCGTCTGGATGAGACTCCCATCCGCGCCATAACAGTTGGCGCTCCCATAGCCATAATCATCTGCCAGAATAACCACCACATTTGGCGTCTCCGCAGACGCGAGGGAGTAAAGGAGCAAAAAAACAACACTGGTCAGCAGGCGCATCGCCCCATCACGACCGACAGCCCCCGCCCCTTTCAGCAAGTTGCCGCCGCCTTTCCCATTGCGGCTGCGGTCTCCAGAGGCACAATGCCCGCCGCCATGCCGACTCGTGCCATCCTTTCCCTGCTGCTCTGTTTTTCCAGCCTTCTCCTCTCTGGCTGCGCCGGCGGCGGCGCCACCTCCCCCCAGGCGGCCCTGCGCATCCAGACCCGCAGCCGCCAGATCGCCGCAGAGCCACGCGGAAACTACTACATCGGCCGCCGCTTCCACATCCCGCACACCCATTTCTGGGGCTACCTGCGCAGCCCCGGCCAGTCCTGGAACACCGCCCGGCTCGTCATCATGAACGAGCGTTACGCCAAGATCCCCAACCGCCTGCCCGAGGTGCCCGCCGACGGTGTCGAAGCCTATGGCGACGACCACAACCGCGAGTACCGCATCTACGGACAGTACACCGGCCGCCGGGTGTTCGACCCGAACAGCAACATGGTGCTGCCGGAGTTCGAGCTGCGCCGGTATGAGCTCATCAGCGAGTCTCCCGGCTTCCTTTTCCAGCCTGGGGAGCGCTTCAACGGCAAGCAGCTCTTCCGCCGCGAGCCCGGCTCCACCCCCTGATTTGATTTTGATCTGATTTTTCCTTCCCCCGTTTCATGCCCCCGACCGACCTGATCGCCGACCTCGAATGGCGCGGCCTGCTCAAGCAGTGCAGCGACCTTGAAGCCCTCAAAGAAGCCCTCAAGACCCAGCAGACCTTCTATTGCGGCTTTGACCCCACGGCGGACAGCCTGCACATCGGCAACCTGCTGCCCCTCATGGCCCTGCGCCGTGTGCAGGAGCACGGCCACCGCGCCATTGCCATCGTCGGCGGCGGCACCGGCCTGATCGGCGACCCCAGCGGCAAGGCCAACGAGCGCACGCTCAACACGCCGGAAACCGTGGCCGAATTTGTGAAGCGCATCGAGGTGCAGATCCGCGGCATCCTCATCCCGGAGCACACCATTGTCGAAAACAACGCCGACTGGCTCTGCAAGCTCAGCGCCATCGAGCTCCTGCGCGACGTGGGCAAGAACTTCACCATCGCCTGGATGCTGGCCAAGGACTCCGTGGCCTCCCGCCTGGAGACGGGCATCTCCTACACCGAGTTCACCTACATGATCCTGCAGTCCTACGACTTCGTGGTGCTGAATGAAAAGCACGGCTGCACCGTGCAGATCGGCGGCAGCGACCAGTGGGGCAACATGACCGCAGGCATCGATCTGGTGCGGAAAATGCGCGGCCAGCAGACCCATGTGGTGACCTTCCCGCTCATCACCACCAGCTCCGGCAAAAAGTTTGGCAAGTCCGAGGCCGGCGCCGTCTGGCTGGACTCAAAGAAGACCAGCCCCTACGCCTTCTACCAGTTCTGGGTAAACTCCGAGGACCCGGATGTGCCGCGCTTCCTCCGCCAGTTCACCCTCCTCTCCCATGAGGAAATCGAGGCCGTCGAGGCCGAGCACAACGCCAACCCCGGCCAGCGCGGCGGCCACAGGCGCCTCGCCGCCGAAGTCACCCGCATGGTGCATGGCGAGGAGGAGCTGCAGAAGGTCATCCTCGCCTCCCAGGCCCTCTTTGGCGGTGCCGACCTGGCCACCGCAGACGTCGCCACCCTCATCGAGGCCACCGCCTCCGCGCCGACCACCGAGGTGGATCTGGCGAACATCCCTGCGGTCCCAGACCTCCTCGTCACCCTCGGCCTCGCCTCCTCCAAGGGGGATGCAGGCCGCCTGCTGAAAGGCGGCGGCTTCTACATCAACAACCAGCAGGTCGCCGCAGGCGTGGTGCCCACGCTGACCGCTGAGAACTTCCTCGGCGGCAAGGTCTGCATCCTCCGCAAAGGCAAAAAGAGCTACGCCACCGTGCGCGTGGCAGGCTGAATTTGGGCCTGAAAACAGGCGGCAGGCCTCCCTGCCGCCTTCCGGTACCCGCCAAAGCCAAAGCGGCATCCTCCATTTAGAAGGGGGCGGGGATCGCGTATTTTAAGGTGGACGCAACCCTCCACCTGCCATGTTTAAATTCTCCGGCCAAGGCTCTGTCACCACTTGCGATGGCGTGACGCGACGCGACTTCCTGCAAGCAGGCATGCTCGGCGCGATCGGTCTCACCATGCCGCAGTTCGCCAAGCTTAGGGCGGAGGGCAAGGTGGACCCGAAGAAGAGCAACAAGGCCTGCATCATGATCTTCAACCTGGGCGCCCCCAGCCAGCAGGACCTGTGGGACATGAAGCCCGACGCGCCCAGCGAGATCCGCGGCCCCTTCAAGCCCATCCGCACCAAGAGCGACGCCTTCGAGATTTCGGAAATCCTGCCGCTGCATGCCAAGATCGCGGACAAGTTCTCCCTCGTCCGCTCCTGCTACCACACCGCCGCCGCCGTGCATGACACCGGGCATCAGATGATGCAGACCGGCCGCCTCTTCACCGGCGGGGTGAACACGCCGCACGTGGGCAGCGCCCTGGAGTTCCTGCAAGGCCGCCGCAGCGACCTCCCCGCCCACATCATCCTCCCGGAAACCATGGGCCCCACCGGTGGCAACATGCCGCACGGGCAGGACGCGGGCTTCCTCGGCAAGGCTTACGATCCCTTCGTGCTGAACGCGAATCCCTCCGAAAAAGACTTCAAGGTGCCGGACCTTCTCCCGCCCAAGGAGATCGGCGAGGTGCGCCTGGAGCGCCGCCGCCAGATGCGCGAGCTGGTGGACAGCAGCGTGCGCAACTTCGAAAGCAGTGAGCAGGCGAAGCTCATGGACTCCAACTTCGAGTCCGCCTACCGCATCATGACCAGCACCCAGGCGCGCGAGGCCTTCGACCTGACCAAGGAACCCATGAAAGTGCGCGAGCGTTACGGCCTGAACCGCTTCGGCCAGAGCTGCCTGCTGGCGCGTCGCCTGGTGGAGCGCGGCGTGCGCTTCGTCACCGTGAACACTTTCATCACCGTCTTCGGCGAGATCACCTGGGACATCCACGGGTCAAAGCCCTTCACCAGCATCGAAGGCATGCGGGACATCGTGGCCCCCATGTATGACCAGGGCTACAGCGCCCTCATCGAGGACCTCTTCCAGCGCGGCATGCTGGATGACACCATGGTCACCTGCCTCGCCGA